>NZ_JAYXBK010000011.1:0-188938 GCF_036016995.1 Paraburkholderia sp. MPAMCS5 | reverse complement strand
TCGTCGACAAATCCAGACCAAGACCAAGCTGCGTCATCATGTTGCCCCTCACCAAATCCGCTCTGTTTCCAGGATAGCTCGGCAGCAACGTAATGTCAGGACTTTTGCAGATCTTCCTTAACACAAAGCAAGGCCGCGCCTATAGTTTAATGACAAAGCTTATACAGCTCGGTCCTTAAAAAATCCAACTCATTGTTTTCTTGTGTCAATGGTTGTCCGTTCTTGTATAAGACCAAATCATTTAATGAACCCATGCCGCCGTACATTGCGTTTATCTGCGCGCGGACGCTATCGGGATCATTTGCAAGCTGTAGCAAGCAACGGTTAAGAGCATTTGCCCAATCGCTTGCCGCTCCCTGTTTCAGCAAAGCGATCATTCTCGCAAGCACCACTTCTGTACGCTGGATGTCCATCATTTAAGAACGTAAGAATTAATTACTTCGACTCCGTCAATTGTCCACGGCTTTGGCACTACGATCTGCTGTGTTCCTCCGACATAAAAACCGCCCTGCGAACCGACTTCACCCACATAAACCTGCGTTCCAGCAGGAATCTTAACTGCGAATGCAGTATCAAGCGGAGATGTGGCTCCGCCAGGCCAAGTCGGCAACACAGCTTTATCTATACGTGTTTGTACTACTCCCGCTGGAGCCTCTTGGCTAAAGAATTGACCAAGAGGCCGCTCAGCCGTACCAGCACGATATAGCACCGTGTCTTGACTAAGCGTTACCGCTTTATACCTACCTCCGGCAAAAGTCCCAGCCAAGTCATCAGAAAGTGGCCCCGGCTTTATCGCTGAATAGTTTCCACTGGTCTTGCCCAGTTGTGTCGTATTCTCACATGACAACCCTAGTGGGTCGATCCAGCCAACCGGATTCAACCCATAAGCATAAAGATTAACCCCACCCCCCAACCCAATCGGATCCTGGGTAACAAACCGCCCGACCTGCGGATCATAGTACCGGAACAGGTTGTAATGCAGCCCGGTTTCCTCGTCCGCATACTGACCGGCGAATCGCAGTGGCTCATCAAACAGCTTGTAATCATGCCGCTCCGCGCCCCGGAACTCACCGAACCCGGAAAAGCGCGGCTGCCACACTAGTTCGCCGTTGCCGTCCGTGACGCTGTGCACCTGCCCGTTGTCATGAGCATGGTGATGCCAGACTCGCCCGAAGATGAATCGAGCAGGCGGGGGGCAGCAGGGCAGCGCGAGGATCGCCGTTGACCATGGGCGGCTCACTATTACCGCCGGACAAACGACGGGCCGCGCAATTAGCACGGCCTCTTTACTGAGGAAAACATCAAATCTCAAAGTACTGACCGTTGCAATTTGTCCTTGTAGTTAAGTAACTCCTTTTTTATCTTCCATTTTCTGATTGCTGTTTCAACGTAAGTCGAAATTTACTTTGCAATCCTTTTGTTTGGTAAATGATAGAAACAACCGAATCATCATTTGCCTCTTTTTTACGGCTTCTTTTTGTATAAAAAGAGGGGCCTTCCTGATCCCCGTCTGTCAGACTAAATTGAAACTAGTACACATAACGGTTACAGAGATTTCTGCATTTTCTGCGTGGCGCGGCTGAGGGCCTCTAGCCGACACCACCACTCTTTCTGCGTCAATTGCGGAATGTATAAGTCGCCAAACCACTTCACGTGGCATCGCATGTGAATCTGCTCAAGCGCCTTCACGCGCATGGTTGTTGATTGAGACTCATCCCTCGCCGTTTCCAACAGATTTCTAATTTCGGTGGCTTCACTTGCAAAGCCACCAGCTTCAAGATCTCTCGCAATTAGCTCACTTTGTTCTGCCAAGGTTGTCATCGTTCAATCGCTCCCGTGTATTTCCCGCCATCGGTTACTACTTGCCACCCTTGCCCGGTCTTGTCGGCTCCCCACTGTGGCTGGGGCGCGACTCTACCCTCAAGCAGGATTTGATCCCTTGCCAACCAAACTGGATTTTCAACCGCAGCTGTATTACTGGGTGGAAGCGCCAACGCGCTGCTCCGCTCGGCTGGCGTTGCGCCTGCCGACCCGCGCGTGACGAAAACGCCCGAAGCCCTTCCAGTTTCAGATTCCGTGATTAGGAATTGATCTCCCGCTCTTCCGCGGCTGGCGTGAATTTGTCCGTCGAAACTATCGACCATTTCATGTTGCTGCTGGCGCGAAAGCCCACGACTACGCAATAGCTGACGCGCGTTATTGCGCGTGATCGGAGTCCCTGAGCAAGCAGCCAGGCCGAGCGGGTCAATCCACATAATCGGATTGCCATCGGCGTACTGGTAGAGGTTGAGCCCGCCCGCGAGTCCAATCGGGTCCGGCGAGATATACCGCCCACTGTCCGGATCATAGTACCGGAACAGGTTGTAATGCAGCCCGGTTTCCTCGTCCGCATACTGACCGGCGAATCGCAGTGGCTCATCAAACAGCTTGTAATCATGCCGCTCCGCGCCCCGGAACTCACCGAGCCCGGAAAAGCGCGGCTGCCATACGAGATCGCCGTTGCCGTCCGTGACGCTGTGCACCTGCCCGTTGTCATGAGCATGGTGATGCCAGACCGTCGCCCGCCGGCCCGCGACGCGCTCCCCGCCGACACTCACCACCTGCTGATCGACCCGCGCCATCGGCCGGTACGGTGAGTCGGGCGAGTAGACATAGGTATGCACCGTGTCGCTGCGCAGCACCTGCACCATGCGCATGCCTTCCCAGACGAAGCGCGTTTCATCGGTGACTGGCGCTCCGTCCGCCGTGGTGCGGCTCGTGGTCTTGCCGGTGCGTCGGCCGAGCGCGTCGTACGCGTAGCGGGTGCTGTGGAAGCCGCTTCTGCTCTGGCCCGAGGCGCGAACCATGCGCCCTTCATCGTCGTAGACGAAGTCCTGCGCCATGCCGTCCCGCGTCTTGCGGCAGAGCTGGCCGAAGCCGTCGTAGGTGTAGCCGGTGTCGCGAAAGCGGGTCAGCAGATCGCTCAGAACCTTGCTCGCGGTGGCGTCCCGGGTCGCGTCGATCAGATTGTCGGCGGCATCGTAGGCGTACCGTTCGTAGCGTCCGTCATCGTACCCAACCTGCGCACCGATACCTCTCTAACCGTGGACGCCGTGACAGCCGGTCATTCTCGCACTTATTAAAGTCACATTTTGAAATTTCATTGGATCGCATTCTAATGCGTTAGGTAATCCTCCTTGCCCAACTCGTACGTCAATCTCAGAGCTTTCAAGTCTTCCATTGTGGACCAACTCAGACGGATCGGTCGGTCGCTTGGCACGTGACTGGTCACCGCCGGATTCAAACCCGGTAAGCGCGTCAGCTTCAGCATCGATTACTGCTATCGATAACTAATCATCATGCCGGACCATGGCTGACAAACCGACGAAGGGCCGCAATGGGGTCCTTCGTTCATACTAAACTCTGAACCCACGCCTCATAAGCAGCACGTTGCTCCGCGACGCTGCAAACTTGATCGATAGTTGCCGAACCAAAAATATCAACCAAATCCTGCCGCTTCGCCGACTTGCCGGAGTGCAGTAGATAGACTTTTCGACCACCTCCCATCTGTAAGGCCATTTGTGATGGATAAGCGTCCTTGCGAGCGCCATTGCATAGAATAAAATAATGATTTTGCTCAAGCGCCCGACGATAAGCCGATAGCGCATCAAACAAATTGTTGTCAGTAAATGAGAGTTCGCCAAAGCACGGGCTGCGAACCGTAATTGTAACGGGCACGCCTTCAGTAATTTAAATCTCGCAACATTTTTTATCACCGACCAAGGATGAAATTTCTACTGAGACATTTGTCATGACTAGTTTCCGACGTATGCAGGGTTTTTTATAAGCGGTCCTGGAAAGCCACCATTCGAGTCAACTTCCCATGCTCCCATAATATCAGGCGGGTGAATGCCGCCGGGGACAGCGACTTCAAGCTCGTGAGGGAACGGACTGTTAGAGCCAAGTGCTGCGTTCACATTTACTCCCCGCGGTCGGCCTTTGATCGTATAAACATATCCTCCTCCCTGCATTTCTGCAAACTCGCGAGCAACAGTGGGAGATTTGGACGTAGACACAAAAATGCTTGGTTCGTTCTTTAGCGCGTAACTGTACAAATCGGTATTCTTGCCGAGTGATTGAAATCCCTCATTGAAAACCTTATTGGGTGAGCGACCCTCACCTCGGAAAACAAATCCCTGCTTTCCCGACTGTTTTCCTGTACCGCCACCTTCACATGACAACCCAAGCGGATCAATCCACTCAACCGGGTTCGGCGCATAACAATCACTGCCGGGTAACAGAAAGGCCGCTGACGCGGCCTTTCTGTTACCACTATCAAGTTTTACGCTCGGGGTGACTTGTGGAATGCCTGAATGCCGCAAAGATCGCTTGTCCGATTTTTCCTGTTCCGGCTTCCCAAGAAATAGACTCGATCTTCTCTTCAATAGCCGATTCGACCGGAGATATTCGGCAATTATCCACCGGAATTACATTTATGTAACGTGTGGTTTTATCGTATTTTATCCAAATATAACGAGAATTTTTATAAAAAGAAGCCCATCCTTTTGCCCCTACCCATGAACAAAACAGTTGGCGAAGCTCCTTTGTTTGCCATGGAGAGAACGGCGGCTTTATCGAATTGAAATTATCTAGTGCCGAAATGCATAGCGATCCCATTTCCGTATCAGAGCAATCGCATGGCAAATCTCCAGCCAAAGCAACGCGTTCCGTTGGCCCGCCACCCTTCGGCCACATTTGATGGCTTTTCTGTATAACCCAATAACGATTTTTGTACTCGTAAATTTCAGAAAATCCGTCCTTGTCAAGCATGATAAATTCCAGAATTAATAATTTCCATTGAACAGATCAGGAGGTTCAATTCTTATTACATTTGATGGGCCAAGGCGGGTTCCCGCCATGGGGCCGCTTTCAATAATTCCACCGTTTGCGGAAATAAGTGGATAGCCTGCTTTCTGATTCGGAGTGTATGGTGCGGTAGCTGATGCCTTTGCATCCATCAAAAGTGGAGAATTATTCGGGCCAGTCATTTCCACAACGTTATCAAGCCGAACCCTATATTTTACAGGATTGCCTTGAGCATCAATTGGTCGGACCAATGCCTGCTCATGCACGGCACTTGCCCCATATTTTCCCTTTAATGCCGCAGTTGTATTGGCTTCATGCAACGCTCCTGCTTTTCGGTTTTTGGCGAGTTGTGCTGGTGTGCATGAAAGCCCCAGCGGATCGATCCACGTAACCGGATTGGGCGCAAATTGATAAAGATTAACCCCACCCCCCAATCCAATCGGGTCGGGACTGATATACCTTCCGGTCTCCGGATCATAGTACCGGAACAGGTTGTAATGCAGCCCGGTTTCCTCGTCTGCATACTGACCGGCGAATCGCAGTGGCTCATCAAACAGCTTGTAATCATGCCGATCCGCGCCCCTGAACTCACCGAGCCCGGAAAAGCGCGGCTGCCATACGAGATCGCCGTTGCCGTCCATGACGCTGTGCACCTGCCCGTTGTCATGAGCATGGTGATGCGCGGGCCACATGGGCGGCGACCCATGTGGCCCGTTGACCACCACCGGTTCACAGGAGAACTGATCATGGCCGATGCCAATCTTAGGGACGTTCACCCGTCACGGATCGATTCGTGACCATCCAGCAGTCGCAGCGCCAGCCGCGCAACTGGAGCGTCGGTTACACGCCGCCGCTTTATCCGTGGATGAAGCTCGCCGGGCAGTGAATCGAGCACGCAGGATTCACACCGAGGCAGCGCGCGAAGATCGCCGTTGAGCAGGGCCGGCTCACTATCACCGCCGGACAGACGAAGGGCCTTGCAATTAGCGTGGTTTACTTACTGGGGGGAACTTCAAATCTCAAAGTACTGACCGTTGCCATTTGTCTTTGTAGTTAAGTAACTCCTTCTTTTTTATCTTCCATTTTCCTGATTGCTGTTTCAACGTAATTCTAAATTTACTTTGCAATCCTTTTGTTTGGTAAATGATAAAAGCAACCGAATCATCCGTTGCCTCAACACTTTCTTCGACGTCGCTGTCTGGATCATATGTGGGTGGATCAGTGCAGCCCAGATCAATCAGCCGGCCTTGATTTGACTTTTCTGGAAATGCCCATTTAACGAGAATGGCCGTAAGTTCCTTTCTCCATTCATTATCCACAAGTGCTATATCTCGATTTTCTTTCAGTGCCGTCTGTTTGGCTCGGTAAAAATCATTTTCCCATCGATTCATTGCCGACATGAACTCTATCAAGGCATTCCGCGCCTGCTCCAGTTCTTTGTGCGTCATTTGAAACCCTCAGTTGTTGAATTCACCGCTCAAGACCTTTTTGCCACCCTGTAGAATTTCGTAGAGTATTTGGGTTGGTCGCGTCCCGCCATTGCCGTAAATGAACCGTATATCAACATCGGCCGAGCCAACCCGCCTTACATAGGAGGCCACCTGAGCTTCAAAGGTTCTGAAGGATCCACGATTGATACCAAGTAATTGTGGAAATACGCCGTCCACGCCACCATTACCGCCGAGAAGCTTTCCAATAATGTGTCCAGCATCGTCAGTCGCATTTCCCAACGATCGAGCCAACGCTCTGGATGATGCGTTTGTCGCCGTTCCTGTGCCAAGGTCTTTGGCAGTAATCGTCGCAGTCGCACGCAAGGGTTGCCCTGCCGATCCCCGTGTGACCGTTGTTGTTACACACAGCCCCCACGGATCAATCCAGCCAATCGGGTTTGGCCCATAAGCATAAAGATTAGTGCCACCTCCCAACCCAATCGGATCCTGGGTAACAAACCGCCCGACCTGCGGATCATAGTACCGGAACAGGTTGTAATGCAGCCCGGTTTCCTCGTCCGCATACTGACCGGCGAATCGCAGTGGCTCATCAAACAGCTTGTAATCATGCCGATCCGCGCCCCTGAACTCACCGAACCCGGAAAAGCGCGGCTGCCACACGAGATCGCCGTTGCCGTCCGTGACGCTGTGCACCTGCCCGTTGTCATGAGCATGGTGATGCCAGACCGTCGCCCGCCGGCCCGCGACGCGCTCCTCGCCGACACTCACCACCTGCTGATCGACCCGCGCCATCGGCCGGTACGGTGAGTCGGGCGAGTAGACATAGGTATGCACCGTGTCGCTGCGCAGCACCTGCACCATGCGCATGCCTTCCCAGACGAAGCGCGTTTCATCGGTGACCGGCGCTCCGTCCGCCGTGGTGCGGCTCGTGGTCTTGCCGGTGCGTCGGCCGATCGCGTCGTACGCGTAGCGGGTGCTGTGGAAGCAGGGCGAACTGCCCGTCATTGACGAGGCGCCACCGGCTAAGGAGGCCGGCACCGGCGAGGCGCAGGCCGACACGAAGAAGAAGGAGCCCTCTGGCGCGGCGTCGAGCGGCGGCGTGTCACCCAGCTCGAAATCCAGCAGCATGGTGGTCGATCCGAACGATCTGCGCCGAAGCACCGACGAAGCCGAGTGGCAAGGCCTTCTCGGCCTGCTGCGCAGCCATCGTCCGCGCGCGCCTATCTTCGTATGGCTTGCCATCGGACTGCGCGTCAGTTTTGGCCATAACAGCGACTATCTGGATGCGATCGAACGCAAGACTCAGGCGCTCGCGACGAAGGTCACGCAACTCTACCGGGAGCCGAAACCGGAGGCCGTGCCCGATACATTGACCGATGCCCGCTACCTGGCGAGCCAGCGCGGTCTCGATCTGTCGAATCCGGACAGCGCTTACCGCTTCGGCCTCTACACCGGTTCCGATGTCGCCGCGGAGAGTCGCCGTACCTACGATGCGCTCGAAGACAATCTGCTTCTGCCGCAACTCGTGAAACGTATGGAATCCGTACTGTCCGGCGCGATTGTGGCCCGCGACCCCAAAGCCGCCTACGACACGTTGCGCGTCTATCTGATGCTTCACGACAAGGCGAAATTCAGCGCCGACGACGTCAAGGCATGGGTGCTCGACGACTGGGCGAGAACCGACAGCGCGGCCGTGTTCGGCGGACGGGCGTCGATGATCGATCACGTACAGCAGCTTTTCTCCGGCTCGCGCGCGGTTCAGTCGCCGTTCGTGCGCAATGACGCGCTGATCCAGCAAGCCCGTTCTTTCCTCGACAGCAGCAATGCCACGCAACGGCTCTACGAGCGCGCCAAGGCTGCCATGCAAAAAGAAGCGCCCGACGAATTCACGCTATTGCGAGCGGTCGGCCCGCAGGCAGGCACGGTGTTCACACGGGAAAGCGGCGCGCCGCTTTCGCGCGGCGTGCCAGGCATTTTCACGTTCGACGGCTATCGGAACCTGTTCGACAAGCGGCTGCCCGAATTCGTGCAGGTTGCGCGTGAAGACGACGCATGGGTGATGGGCCGTTCGTTACTCGGCGATGCTCAAAAAAAAACGCTTGAGATCGTGAGTTCGGCCACCGGTGCGGACGACCCGTTGACCGAGGCGATCCGCCGGCAGTATCTGAGCGAATATGCGCAGCAATGGGACGCATTTCTAGGCGATATCCGCACTGTCAGCGGCACGAGCCTTGCCTTTGATCTTCAGGTTTTGCGCAGCTTCGCGGCGCCCGACTCGCCGCTCTCGCGGCTTGCGCGAGCGGCGGTCCGCGAGACCACACTGGCGCAGTCTGCCTCGCCGCCCGACGGCTCACTGATGCAAAAAGCGACCGGGCAGATCGTCCAGAAAGCCGACGGCGCGCTCGGCATTCGGGCGGAGGAGCGGACTGAACGGGAACTCGTCGACAGCCATTTTGCCGCGCTTCGTGAGGTCGTAACCGGTAATACGGATTCGCAGACGAGTGCGCCCGGCGGGCAGCCGGCTGCCGTGCAGGCAGGCAAGACCGGGCTCGATGGCGTAGCCAATATCCTGAACGACTATTACACGGCGCTCACCGTGGCGGACAACGCGCTCACCAACAACAGCATGCCACCGGCGAGCGACGTCGCCGCGAGACTGAAGATGACGGCCGGCACAATGCCCGCGCCGTTTCGCTATGTCTTGCTGAAACTTGCGCAGCAAGGCTCGCAGGAGGTGAACCACGGCATTGGTCAGCTTCTGTCGCGGCAGATGCAGGCTGTGGTCGGCGACGCGTGCCGGCTCACGATCGAGGGCAACTATCCCTTCGCGAAGGACAGCCCGCGCGACGTCAGTATCGACGACTTCACGAGAGTGTTTGCTCAAGGCGGCGTCATCGACGATTTCTTCATCAAGACGTTGGCGCCGTTTGTCGATACATCGGCAAGACCTTGGCGCTACCGCACGCTGCCCGGCGCCACCGATGCGGTTCAGGGACCGGATCTCGAACCTTTCGAGCACGCGAAGGCCATTCGTGATGTGTTCTTCGGCGACGTAGGCCAGAAGCAGCTCAACTGGAAAGCGACAATTCAGATTCCCGAACTCGATCCGACGATCACCGGCCTGACGATCGACATAGACGGGCAGACTTTGCTTTATCAGCACGGGCCTGTGCAGCCGTTCGGGCTGGCGTGGCCGGGGCCGCGCGGAGGGGTGCACGCGGAGATGACCGCGAGTCCACGCATCCGTCCGGACACGTCGACCATTTCAGCCGATGGCCCTTGGGCGCTAATGCGCCTGGCCCAGAAAGGTCACACGATGGAGACGGCGACGCCTGGCCGTACACGCATCGCATTCGACTTCGACGGACGCAAGACGGTGCTCGACATTGCGAGCGCGGGCAGTGTCGCCAATCCGCTGACGAGCGATGTGCTGAGAACATTCCGTTGCCCCAGCTCAATGCCCGTATTCAGTCTGACTGACAGTGGGCCGCCGCCGGGATTGCCGCCTGCCGGCGCGTTTCCCGGCGCGCCTCGCTAAACGTCCGACGCCGCCAATGCACGCACGGCCGAAGACGAGCGGCCGTGCCACGCATTCGGTGCTTAATCGCTTATCGCGATTGCGCAAAGTCCCGAAGAATGCGCCGTGCCTGCATGCGTTCGGCCGCCCGCAACTCCTTCATGTACTGCTCGTCTGACGTGGGCGAAAGCAGATCGGCCGTGGTCCGGACGCGGCTGCCGGCCGCGCCGGCGCATTTTTGCAGCTCAGTTGCGTCGTCGATACGACACGACACGGGGAAGACCGTGGCGCCGGCCGTGAGCAGCCAGATGGTTCGCGTTACGCCGTCGGTGAGGCTCAGGTGCGGCGCGCCGTCGCCGTTTTTGCGGCATGCCATGACGGCAAGGGGAACGGGGTCGAATTGACCTTCCATGAAACCTAGTTCTGCGGCGGCGAATTTCTCGTCGGAAGGCCAAAAAACCCCCGACGTATCTCTGCAGTCTTCACTGGTGCCCTCGGTGCGTTGCCACTGCTCAAGCAGCCGGTCCGCGTCGACTTCAACAACGGCAATTGTGGTGTCTTCTGTCGGGGGGGACACTCTCATAAATACTGTTCCGAAATTGGCTGTCGGAATCTGAAACACTGCGCAGCGCTTCTTCGCGTGCCACGCGATGCCGTAGAGCGTCTTCACGTCCTTCTCCTCTCGTGATGGTCCGTGTATTTATAGCGGGCGAAGCTTCGCTCAGAAATGGGAGAAGTCCCAATCGTCGATGGCGCGGCGAGGGGCGTCACGATCGAAGGGGTGTGATGAGATGGTGTGCTTTGTTTCCCGCTTGAGAGTCACGTTCATCCCGAAATAATGCGCTTGTGCGAATGGGGGGGTCACACGTCCAGTAATCAAAAAATAATCTGGTGAACTTATCAATCAGTATTGGTCTACTTATGTCGTTGCACTTCTCGAAACCTTAACTTCGAACCTTAACTTCGTGACCACTCGTCATATGTTCAAGCCACTTCAGATCCGGGCGCTTGCAGTGTCGGGCGTGGAGCGCGACGGAAACGCCCATTGCCCGCAAAGGCGACCGCGTGACAGGTCCGCTTTGTCCGCCACACGTCTTTGAAATTGCCGAGGGACTCGTCGGGTCTCTGGACTTTGGTCAGGAACTCGCGGGCGAAGCAGAAGACGACTCGCGGAGCAATACTGATTGCGCAACCGGCGCCCGACTATTCCCGGCTGGCAATAGCCCGCCGCGCTTCGTCGGCGGAAGAGACGGAAGGGGAATCAGAAAAAGCGCCGGCAGCGCCCGAACCGCTATCCGCCGTCCGCGCGCCCTGATCTCCCCACACCACGGAGTTATCGACCGCATACAGGCGGCAAGGCGCGGAACTCTGCTTCTGGCAATTGGCGATCGCGACCGACATTGGATCGTCACCGCCCTCGGCCCACGACCATGCGCCCGTATTCGACACCGCGAATGCCCGGCTCGGATACTGGTGGAGGAAGTTCCGATACCCATTGCGGCCGGCTTCATCGACGTAAGGCACGGCGTCGATGGCATCGACTGAAGCAAAGCCGCTCGCTTTCGGCGCCGATGGATCGGACACGCGATACTGCACGCCCGTGGGCATGCCCACGCGCGCGAGGAAGGACTCGACGGCGGGCCACCACACGTGCACGCCGTCACGGTCGCCGACCAGCCGGTGCGCGTCGTTCTTGTAGCGGCCGTAGTCCACCATCTTCGCGCTTGTGCCGTGCGCGATGTACGCGGCGTACATGCCGGCCACGAGGGGCGCGTTCCACACCGAATCGTTGTCGCCGTACATCCACAGCGACGGCACTTTCGTCTTGTCGCCGTACGCGCCGAACGCGCGCGTCAGGTTGCCCTGCCAGTCGGTGCACGCGTCCTGGCGCAAGCCCCCCGAGAAATTGATCAGCGCACGCACGCCGGGCGCGGCTTCGGTGCCGTACGCCATCGTCGCAAGACCGCCATGCGACGTGCCCGCGACGACGATATGCGAAGCGTCGACATAAGACTGCTTCGACATGTAGTCGATGGTGGCCGCGACGTCGCCGGCCTGCGACATGCCATTGCGTTCGACGTCGCAACCATCCTGCTGATAGACGCCGCCCGACTGGCCGAAGCCCTGGCGGTTCGGCGCCACCACCACATAGCCGCGGCGCACGAATTCGCGCGCGAACGGCAGCGGGTCGCTGCGTTCCTGCATGTGCGGGTCGCCGGGAATCTTGCCGTGGTTGAAGACGATCATCGGAAACGGGCCTGGGCCGTCCGGTTTATAAATCGTCGTTTGCAGGGTGATCTGGCCGTCGGCGTCGACGGGAATGCGGATGATCTCTTCATTGAGCCGCGCGCTCGGCAGATAGACGTCGTCCTGAAGCGCGATGCGCGGTACCTGAGCGCGAGCCAAGGGTCCGGGCTGGGCGTCCTCGAGCGGGTTCGCCTGCGCGATCGCGACAGCGCAGATGGCCGCTGCGCACATCACCGCACCTTTCATCAGAACCTTGCTCAACACCATTCACGCACCTGCCTCAGAAAACTGCCTGAACACCGGATGTCCGTTTATCGAAGGAAGCGGCTGACATTTGCCTTTCGCTCACGTTTGCGACAAACAAAAACATACTCACGTACGCATTGCGCGAAGCGCACGCACGCCAATCGAGATCGCACGGGATAAACCCAACGGCCGGCGCGACCCCACGCGCCGATGATGAACGTCACGTCCGCCGCCCGGGACCGCCGTGCAACCCTTGAAAATCCGGGTGATCGGCGCTCGCCGGTGCCAGCCTGCGGAGCCCTTGGTAGCGGGCCCTCGCAGCGTGACGCCACGATGCAACAGCCCCATCCTGGCACGACAATTTTGTTTTGTGCAATCAAGGAGAACCCGCGACGAAAAAATTGCCGCGTGCCGCAAACGCCCGCTGCGCGGGCGTCACGCCGAAGCGCAGGAGGTTGGCGCGATGTGTAGGTGTCCGCATCGGCGGTGCGCGAAAAGCGGGGCCGTAGCATCGGGCCAACAAAAGAAAATGGCCCCGCTAAAGGGCCAAATGTGATCGCGGCGCGTCATCTGTCGCCGCGTTGCCGCCGCGTTGCCGCCGCGCTGCCGCCGCGCGATGTCAGTCTTCGAAATGCGCTGAGAAGTTATTCGCTCACATCGCCGTCGACATAGAGCCAGCGTCCGTCGTCAGTGCGAATAAAGCGGCTCAGTTCCTGCAGCCGATGCGCGCGGCCCGCGACCTTGTAGCGCGCAACGAACTCGACCGTCGCATGATGCGGATCGATTTCCGCGAACGCCTTGATGTGCAGTCCGAGCCAACGCGGGGCGTCGGGCGCGGCCGGGTCCGCGTCGAGATCGGCGGGGCAGGTCTCGGGCGACCAGGTGGCGCGCAGATAATCCGTTGCGCCGACAACATACGCGCTGTAACGGGAGCGCATCAGCTCCAGCGCGCGTGGCGCAAGTTCGCCGCTGTCGATGTAACGGCCGCAGCACTGCGCGAAACGCGGTGTTTTTGTGCCGCCGGGCTGGCCGGGCATAGCGCCGCCGCAAGGGCAATCGGCGGGGCGCTGGGCGGAGGGTGGCTGTTTCTTCATCGAACTCCTAACCGAGACCGCGCGCAATCAGGATTTTCTGGATGTCGCTCGTGCCTTCGTAAATCTGGCACACACGCACGTCGCGATAAATCCGCTCGACGGGAAAGTCGCTCAGATAGCCGTAGCCGCCGTGAATCTGCAGCGCCGCCGAACAGATGCGCTCCGCCGCTTCCGACGCAAACAGTTTCGCCATCGCGGCTTGCGTGAGGCACGGCTCGCCCGCGTCTTTCAGCGAGGCCGCGTGCCAGATCAACTGCCGCGCGGCTTCGAGTTGCGTCGCCATATCGGCGAGACGGAATTGCACGGCCTGATGCGCGAAAAGCGGCTCGCCGAAGCTCTGGCGTTCCTTCGCGTAGCTCAACGCGGCTTCGAACGCGGCGCGCGCCATGCCGACACTTTGCGCCGCGATGCCGATGCGTCCGCCTTCGAGCCCCGACAGCGCGATCCGATAACCTTCGCCTTCCGCGCCGATCCGATTCGCCGCGCTCACGCGGCAGTCCTCGAACAGGATTTGTGCGGTGTCCGAAGAATGCTGGCCGAGCTTGTCTTCGAGTCGCGCGACGACGTAGCCGGGGTTGTCGGTCGGCACGATAAACGCGCTGATGCCGCGTTTGCCCGCTGCCTTGTCGGTGACGGCCATCACGATCGCGACGTTGGCGTTCTTGCCGCTCGTGATGAACTGCTTGACGCCGTTCAGCACGTACGCGTCGCCGTCGCGGATCGCGGTGGTGCGCAGCGCCGAGGCGTCGGAACCGGCTTGCGGCTCGGTCAGGCAAAACGCGCCTAGCATCTCGCCCCGCGCGAGCGGCGTGAGCCAGTCGCGCTTTTGCGCGTCGGTGCCGTAGGCGAGCAGGATGCTGCACACCGGGCAATTGTTCACGGAAATCGCCGTGGATGTGCCGCCGTCGCCCGCGGCGATTTCTTCGAGAATCAGCGCGAGCGCCAGCGCGTCCATCCCGGCGCCGCCGTGGGCCTCGGGCACGAGCACGCCGTAAGCGCCGAGTTCCGCGAGTTGCCGGTGCACCTCTTTCGGGAACGTGCGCTCGCGATCCCACGTCGCGGCATACGGTGTGATCGCCTCGCGCACGAAGGTGCGCAGCGCGTCGCGGACCATCAGGTGATCCTGATCGAGCACCATCAGCGTGTCTCCTCTTTGGACCTGCGCAAGCTCACCATTCGAGTTGCGTCCCATCGTATTGATAGAAGCAGCCATTGAATGCGTCCCGCGAGGCCGCCGCCTGCGCGAGCACGTTGCGCATGCCGGTGACGCTGCTCGCGGGGTCGACCGCCGCCTGTGCGCCGCCCATGTCGGTCTGCACCCAGCCCGGATGCAACGACACACAGGCGGCGCGCCGGGCCTCCAGCGACGCGAGCTTCAGCGCGTCGTTGAGCGCCGCCTTGCTCACGCGATACAGCCAGCCGCTCGACCCGCTTGCATCGGCGATGCTGCCCATCCGGCTCGAAATCACCGCGAGCACGCCGCCCGTTTCCTCGACGAGCGGCAGCAGGAGCGGTATCAATTGCATCGGGCCGCGCACGTTGGTGTGCATCACGTGATCGAAGTCTTCGGCGGTGATGGTTTCGATGCCGTCCGTGCGCGGCCCGTACACGCCCGACACGACGATGGCCGTATCGACGTGCTCGCCGTCGAGCTTCCAGCCGAGCGCGGCGATGTCCGCGGGTTCGGTGACGTCGACGGAATAGGTTTGCGCGCCGAGCTGATTCAGCGCGTCGAGCGCGGCGCCGTCGCGCGCGGTGGCGAGCACGCGCCAGCCGCTATTTCTGTATTGCCGGACAAACTCGTGGCCGATGCCGCGCGATGCCCCAACGATCAACACTGTCTTCATGAATCACCTCAAACGATGAAACGCCTCGACGCGCCAGGCACGCGTCAAACCAGTTCGATACCCATGGCGGTTGCTTCGCCGCCGCCGATGCACAGTGTCGCGACGCCGCGCTTGCCGCCGCGCTTTTTGAGCGCGCCGATCAGCGTGACGAGAATGCGTGCGCCGGATGCGCCGATCGGATGGCCGAGCGCACACGCGCCGCCGTTCACGTTGACCTTGTCGTGCGGCAGCTTGTGTTCCTTTATGGCGGCCATGGTGACGACCGCGAACGCTTCGTTGACCTCGTACAGGTCGACTTCGTCGGCGCGCCAGCCGTTCTTCTCGAACAGCTTGCGGATCGCGCCGACCGGCGCGGTGGTGAACTTCGCCGGCTCCTGCGCGAAGGTCGAGTGCCCGACCACGCGCGCAATGGGCGCGACGTTGAGCCGCTTCGCCGTCGATTCGCGCATCATGACGAGCGCCGCGGCGCCGTCGGAAATCGACGACGAGTTCGCCGCCGTCACGGTGCCCGTTTTGCTGAACGCGGGCTTGAGCGTGGGGATTTTCTCGATGTTGGCCTTGAAGGGCTGTTCGTCGTGATCGACGGTCACGTCGCCTTTGCGGCTTGCCACCTTCACCGGCGCGATTTCCCATGCGAACGAACCGTCTTCGTTCGCGCGCTTCGCGCGGTTCAGCGACTCGACGGCGAATGCGTCTTGTGCCTCGCGCGTGAACTCGAACGAGCCCGCGCATTCTTCCGCGAAGGTGCCCATCAGGCGGCCTTTTTCGTAGGCGTCTTCGAGGCCGTCGTAGAACATGTGGTCGATCACCTGGCCATGACCCATGCGCATGCCGTCGCGCGCCTTGGGCAGCAGATACGGCGCATTCGTCATGCTCTCCATGCCGCCGGCGACGATCACGTCGACCGAGCCGGCGGCCAGCATGTCGTGCGCGAACATGGCCGCGCGCATGCCCGAGCCGCACATCTTGTTCACCGTGGTGCTGCCGGTGGAAAGCGGCAAGCCCGCGCCGAGCGCCGCCTGACGCGCGGGCGCCTGGCCGAGGCCGGCGGGCAGCACGCAACCCATCACCACTTCGTCGATCTGTTCGGGTTTGAGACCCGCGCGCTGGACCGCGGCTTCGATTGCGACCGAGCCCAGTTGCGGCGCGCTCAGCGATGCGAAATCGCCCTGAAACGCGGCCATCGGCGTGCGCGCGACGCCCACGATCACAATCGGATCAGCCATCGTGTCGCTCATGTTTGTCTCACTCATGTTTTAGCTCCTTGATCACACCTTCGACGATAGCCGGCACGTCGCCGAGCTGCGCCGCATCGGCGGCGACCACGTCGTTGTTGGCTTCGTGCGCGTGGCTCGCCGACACGGCGGCCACGCAACGCTGGTAGGTTTCGTCGAGCGCGGCTGCGCTGTTGATCGTCATGCCGAGGTCGCGCACCTTGCCGTCGTGCACGCCGTACGCCCAGCCGTGCACGCTCAGTTGCTGGCCGCGCGCCCATGCATCGTTGATGATGGTCGTGCGGCACACGTTCACCACCTGCTCGATCGTGTTCAGTTCGACGAGACGGCGGTGACGCGCTTCGCCGAGCGGCCACTCGTCGAGCAGCGCGGCGTGTTTCGCGCGGACGTCCTGCACGTGATGCAGCCAGTTGTCCGCGAGACCCACGCGCTGGCCGTGCAACGCCGCGCCCACGCCCGAGCAGCCGTAATGGCCGACCACCATGATGTGCTTGACCTTCAGCAGATCGACGGCGAACTGAATCACCGACAGGCAATTCAGATCGGTATGCACCACCACGTTGGCGATGTTTCTATGCACGAACACTTCACCCGGCGGCAGGCCGATGATCTGGTTCGCCGGCACGCGCGAATCGGAGCAGCCGATCCACAGATATTCGGGCGTCTGCTGATGCGCGAGACGCGAGAAGTACTCGGGGTCTTCGGACAATTGGCGGGCGACCCACGCGTCGTTGTTGTCGAACAGATGCGCGAGCGGATGGGCGGAGTTGGAAGCGTTCGTGTTCATGAGGCGTCTGGTCAGTTATTCGGCCGTTCGTGCGGCCCGTGTTGTTGCGTTGGATGTCGGGTGAATGTCGTCGTGCTGCGCTACGCCACTCGCACCGTGAGTTCGTCGGCTTGCGTATCGGCAGCACCCGGCGCATTCGGTGCAAAGCGCTCCGGATAGCGGATGCAAAATCGCACGCTGGCGTCGTACGGAAAAAAGTCAGGCAGTTCGCCTTTCAGTAAATGATCCTTGTGCCGCTGCCATAGCGCCGGATCGAAAAAGTCCGCGTGATGTTGCATGAACGAGCGGCGCACGCGTGGATCGCCGAGCAGGAAAGTGCCATAGGTCTCCGGGAAAATGTCGTGTGGGCCGATCGAATACCACGGTTCGCCCGACATTTCGTCTTCCTCGTTACGCGGCGCCGGCACCGCGCGCACGTTGCAGTCGGTCAGATATTCGATTTCGTCGTAGTCGTAGAACACCACACGGCCGTGGCGCGTCACGCCGAAGTTCTTGTACAGCATGTCGCCCGGGAAGATGTTCGCCTGCATGAGTTCCTTCACCGCATTGCCGTATTCCTTGATGCCGTGATCGACGTCGGCGTCGTTGCCGTTTTGCAGGAACAGATTCAGCGGCACCATGCGGCGCTCGATATACATATGGCGAATCACGAGATTGTCGCCGTCGTATTCGAGCAGCGACGGCACCTCTTTTTTCAGTTCGCGCACGAGCGCTTCGTCGAGCCGCGAGATGGGCAGCGCGACGCTCGAATATTCGAGCGTGTCGGCCATGCGGCCCAAACGGTCATGTCGTTTGACGAGCTGATACTTCTCCTGGATCTTCGCGCGCGTGGTTTCCTTCGGCGGCGGGAAGTTGTCCTTGATCAGCTTGAACACGTAAGGGAAAGACGGCAGCGTGAACACCAGCATCACGAGCCCCTTGATGCCGGGTGCGACGATGAACTGATCGCTCGAATGCGACAGGTGATGCAGCAGGTCGCGATAAAACAGATTCTTGCCTTGCTTCTGCAAGCCGACGGACGTGTAGATCTCCGCCTTCGGTTTGCCCGGCATGATCATGCCGAGAAACTCGACGCAAGCGGACGGCACTTCCATATCGACCAGAAAGTACGAGTGCGAGAAGCTGAAAATGATCAGCAACTGTTCGCGCTTGAGCAGCACGCTGTCGACCGCGAGCACGCCGGGCTTCACATGACGCAGCGGCAGCGCGAACGGCAGCAGCAGATCGCCGTTGATGATCCGCCCGACGATATACGCCGACTTGTTGCGAAAGAACAGCGACGAGAGCACATGAATCTGGAAGTTGGGCGCTTCGTCGAATGTGCCGAACGCGTCGTGGATGGCCTGCATCACGCAGCCCACGTCGCGCGTCAGATCCTCAAACGGCGGGTCGAGCTGAAAGTTCGTGACGATGCGCTCCAGCGTGGCCGCGAGGCCGTCCTTGCCGGGATAGTACGCACGATAAGTCGGCTTCGCGGCGGGCTCGTCGTTCTCCAGATATTCGGTCGAGATCGCCGGGCGCACGAAAATGAAGTCGTTATTGAAGTACGAGCGGTGCAGGATCTTGCAGCACACCGAATTGAAAAACGTTTCCGCGCACTCGGGCTGGCGGTGCGTGGTCAGAAGGCCGATGTAATGCAGCTTGATCTGCTGCCACACTTCGCGGTCGATCCGTTCCGCGTCGTATTCGTCTTCGAGCAGCTCGACGCATTCGTGCACGCGATCGTCGTATGACGTGATGCGCTCGCGCGCGAGCTTTTGCAGCCCGTGCCAGTCGCCGGTCTCGAACAGCGTTTTGGCGTGGATCGCCGCGTCGCGAAAGATCCGGTAGTGCCGGTTGAATCCTTCGAGCATCGTCTGGGCGACGTCAAAGCCGATTTGCGACGACAACAGTTTGGGGAAGTGATTCATGTCGGCCGTGCACTCGTCTCATGTCGTGAAGACACCCGTGATTGTATCGTCCGGGCGGCCTCGCGACCCATTGCGTCAACCGGCGCGCGCCTCGGCGCAGTATGCGCGCCGCCGGACATTCGCCGACTTCTCCGATTAACTCCGCTCAATGCGCCGCTTGGCACGCGTTAAACGATTCAACTTTCAGCAAAAAATTGTTCCGTGATGCATTCGTGGGCGCTTACGCAGGTCTCGCTTCGTGTGCGCCGCCGTCGAGCATCGCGCGCGCCTGGGCTTCGTATTGCGCGAGGTCTTCGAGCGTCGCATTCAGGTCTTCCAGCTGACGCTCCAGCACGTCCCGATGACGCGCGACCGTGGCGAGAAACGCGTGCAGTTGCGGCACGGTGTCGGTTGGCGATTCGTACACATCGAGCAGATCGCGAATTTCCGAGAGCGTGAAGCCGAGCCGCTTGCCGCGCAACGTCAGTTTGAGACGCGTGCGGTCGCGGCCCGAATAGACGCGCCGCAAGCCGCTCGATCCTTCGCGGCTCGGCGAGAGTAAACCCTGGTCTTCGTAGAAACGGATGGCGCGCGGCGTGACGTCGAATTCCCGCGCGAGTTCGGTGATCGTGTATTGCGTGTTCATCGGGGCATTCACTGGCCGGGCAAAAAATCAGATTGAACGATAGAATCGACGTTTACGTTATCGTCAACCTGGGTTGAATGCAACCTGTGGCAAGTACGCGGCACGCGTGGAGGAAGACATCCGAATGAATGCACTCGAACATCAACTCGATTATCCGTTCAACGACACGTTGCCGGAACCAGGCCACGCCATGGAAGTCGCGCCCGGCGTCTTCTGGTTGCGCATGCCGCTGCCGTTTGCGCTCGACCATATCAACCTGTGGCTGCTGCGCGATCAGATCGACGGCCGGCAAGGCTGGACGGTGGTCGACTGCGGGATCGCGTCGGACGCGATCAAGGAGAACTGGGAGACCGTGTTCGAGTCGGTGCTGGACGGTTTGCCGGTGCTGCGCGTGATCGTCACGCATTGCCATCCGGATCACATCGGCCTGGCGCACTGGATCTGCGGCGGCGGCGATAAGAAGCGCTGGGACGTGCGCTTGTGGACGACACTCGGCGAATACATGCAGGCTCGCGTGTTGGCGGCCGGCGACGGCTCCAACGCGGGCGGCGAGGATGCTGCGCGGCATTTCGCGCGGCACGGCGTGACCGACGAGGCGTCGCTGGAAAAGCTGCGCAATCGCCAGAACTACTACGCGAACCTGGTGCCGGCGGTGCCAGGCGAGTATCGCCGCTTGCGTGAAGCAGACGGCGTGGAGATCGGCGGCAAGACATGGCGCGTGGTGACGGGATTCGGCCATTCGCCGGAGCATTGCGCGTTGCATTGCGAAGAGACCGACGTGCTGATTTCCGGCGACATGGTGCTGCCGCGTATTTCGACGAACGTGTCGGTATTCGCCATGGAGCCGGAAGGTTCGCCGCTCGCGCTGTATCTGGAGTCGCTGGGCCGTTACGAAGCGATGCCCGAGGACACGCTCGTGCTGCCATCGCACGGCAAGCCGTTTCGCGGCGTGCGCACGCGCGTGCGTCAGTTGCGCGAGCATCACGATGCGCGTCTCGCCGAAGTGCGCGAGGCGTGTGCGCGCGAGCCGCACAGCGCAGCGGACATCGTGCCGCTCATGTTCAAGCGTCAGTTGGATATTCACCAGATGACGTTCGCGATGGGCGAGGCGCTCGCGCACTTGCATCTGCTGTGGCTGGCGGGGGAATTGCGGCGCACGCAAGGGGAAGATGGGGTAATCCGGTTTGCGGCGTGAGGGTTGGTTGACCTGGCACGCAGATAGAAAAAGCCCGGTGCGCCTTTCCTCGCGCCACCGGGCTTTGCAATGCCATCAAGAGTAAGCGGACCTACTTCACCGCCACCGCGCCAAAATTCTGCCGCCCAAACGGACTCACGTGATAGCCGCTCACGTTGGTCCGCGTGATCGCCGCCGCGGTCGGATAGCCGAGCGGAATCCACAGCGCCTGATCGTGGATGATCTGCTGCGCAGCCTCATACGCCTTCGCGCGTTTGGACTGATCCGGCGTGGCCTTGCCGTCGGCGATCAATTTGTCGAGATCCTGATCGCAGAAGCGCGCGAAGTTGATGCCCGACTTCACTGCATTGCAACTGAAGAGCGGCGACAGATAGTTGTCCGGGTCGCCATTGTCGCCGGCCCAGCCCATGAATAGCGAGTCGTGCTGGCCTTGCTTGGCCTGCTTGATCAGCTCGCCCCATTCGATCACCTTCACGTCCGCCTTCACGCCGATCTTCGCGAAGTCCGCTTGCAGCAGTTCGGCGCCCGCTTTCGGATTCGGATTCAGCACGCTGCCGTTCGGACGCACCCAGATCGTCGTTTCAAAGCCGTTCGGATAACCCGCGTCCGCGAGCAGCTTCTTTGCCTTGGCCGGATCGTACGGCCAGGGCTTCACGCCCTTGTCGTAGCTCCACGTATTCGGCGGATAAGGATTCACGGCCGGCGTCGCGGTGTTGTCGAACACGGTCTTCAGATAAGTGCCGCGGTCGAACGCCATGTTCAGCGCGGCGCGCACCTTCTGACTGTCGAGCGGCTTCTTCTGCGTGTTCAGCGCGACGAACGCGGTCATGAACGCGGGCGTCTGCGCGATGGCGAGCGACTTGTCACTCTTCGCTTGCGCGAGATCCTGGGGCTTCGGCGACAACGCAATCTGGCATTCGCCCGCTTTCACCTTTTGCGCACGCACGGTGGCGTCGGGCGTGATCGCGTAGATCAGGCGGTCGATCTTCGGCTTCGGCCCCCAGTACGTCGGGTTCACGTCGTAGCGGATCACCGCGTCTTTCGTGTAGCTCTTGAGTTCGAAAGGACCGGTGCCGACCGGCTTCGAATTCAGATCGGCCTGCTTGCCGGCCTTGAGCAACTGGTCGGCGTATTCGGCGGAATAGATCGAGGCAAAGCCCATTGTCAGGATCGATACGAAGGTCGCGTCCGGCGCGTTCAGCTCGAACTTGACGGTATTGTCGTCCACCTTGCTGATCGACTTGATGAGCTTCGGCAAGCCCATTGATTGCGCATGCGGGAAGCCGCTCGCGCCCGCCACCTTGTGCCACGGGTTGCTGTCGTTGAGCATGCGGTCGAACGTGAAGACGACGTCGTCCGCATTCAGCGGCCGGCTCGGCTTGAAGTAGTCGGTGGTCTGGAACTGCACGTTCGGGCGCAGATGGAACGTGTAGGTGAGGCCGTCCGCGCTCACATCCCAGCTGCTGGCGAGCGACGGCGCGACTTTCTTCGCGGCCTCGTCGTAGGAAACGAGCGAATTGAAAATCACGTCGGCCGACGCGTTGGTCGTGACGAGGGAGTTGAACTGCACGACATCGAAACCGTCGGGGCTCGACTCGGTGCAGACGGTCAGCGGTTTGGCGAGCACGAGCGCGGGCGCCGTGAACAATACGGCGGCTGCGAGCAGTTTGAAGCGCATAAGATCTCCGATAACGAGCGCAGTCAGGCAGTGCGTCTGGTTGTGGTTATGTTCCGTTGACGGGAGACGGGCAGCCGGCAGCATGACCGTCGTCTTCATTGTGATACGTTTTCCGCGCCGGCGCATGGCCGCCATTATCCGGGGCATGCTCGCGTCGGCCTTCGCGAAAGCTTATCGAAGGGACGTTGCCGCGACAACAACATAATCCGCCTATCCCCATTGGACGGGCGCATGCGGCGGCGCGCCGCGCAGTCAGGCCGCGGCGGCGCGGCGCATCAGATAGGCGATGCCGTCGATCGCGCGCACGCCGTACCACGAGACCATTTCGCCATCGATCAACTCGATGCGCTTGCCGGTCATGCGCGGATCGCGCGTCAGCGCATCGCAATGCGCCTGCGTGAAGCGATACGGCTCGCTCGACAGCAGAATGCGCTCGACGCCGTCGAGCCACGGCGCCTGGGAGAAATCGAACGCGGGATAGCGCGCGGCGCCGGACGCGCCGCCTTGCACGTCGGGCAACGTGTGCCAGTTGACGAGTTGCAGCATCGCGGAGATGTAGGTGTCGCGGGCGACGGTCATCCACGGTTCGCGCCAGATCACGTACAGCACGTTTTGCGCGGCAAACGCATGAGCGGCGGCTTCCTGCAGACGCGCTTCGAGCGCTTCGCCGAGACGCCGTGCTTCCCGCTCGCGGTCGAAAATCGCGCCCAGCAGCGCGTACAGCGAAAGGTTGTCATACGGCGCGCGCGGATGCGTGACGACGACATGCGGCACGAACTGACGCAATTGCTCGACAGTCTCGCGCTCGTTCTCGTCGATATTGACGATCAGATGAGTGGGTTGCAGTTCGCGGATCGCTTCGACATTCACCGCCTTCGTGCCGCCGACCTTGCGCACCGAGCGCACCTTCTCGCGTGGATGCACGCAAAAACCGGTGCGTCCGACGATCAACTGATCCAGACCCAGCGCGAACAGCAATTCGGTGATGCTCGGCACCAGCGAGACGATGCGCGCGCCGGCGCCCGCTTTCTCGTGCGCGCAGCCGGTTGCATCGACCGCGCGCGAGGACATGGCTTTACTCGGCGGCGGCGCGCGGCTTGCGCGGCGCGCGCTCGAAGACGCGGTCGTAAAGCCAACGCGGCGCCACATGCAGCAGCATCGCCACAATTCGCATCTGCCACGGGAACACCGCGAAAGCCGTTTGGCGCTCGACCGCCCGCGCGACCTTCGTCGCGAAGCGATCGGCGTCCATCAGGAAGGGCATGGTGTACGGATTGTGCTCGGTCATCGGCGTGCGGATGTAGCCGGGCGCGATGGTGACCACGCCGACGTCATGAGGGCGCATTTCGACGCGCAACGCTTCGAGATACTTCAGCGCCGCGGACTTCGATGCGCTATACGCGCCCGAGCCCGGCAAGCCGCGCACGCTCGCGACGCTCGCAATGCCGACCAGCGTGCCGCGCTTCGCCGCGATCATGGCGGCGGCGAACGGCTCGAACGTGGCGACCATGCCGAAGTAGTTGATGTCCATCACTTCGCGGAAAGTGCGCAGGTCGCCTTGTCCGGTGACCGCGCCACGGCTCACCCCGGCATTGGCGATCACGACATCCGGCAGACCATGCTGCGCGATGAAGTGCGCGGCGGCTTCGGCGAGCGCCTCGGCGTCGCGGACGTCGACGGAATAGATGGAAACGGGATTGTGCGGATGAGACCGCTGGAAGGCGGCGAGGGTGTCGCCGCGACGGGCAACGAGGCCGAGCGTCGCGCCGCGCCGCGCGTATTCGGCGGCGAGCGCGAGGCCGATTCCACTCGAAGCGCCGGTAATGAAAACTTTTAGCGGTGAGTTCATTCCGGCGCCTCAGGCTTTACATCTTCTTCGCGCGAACCTGCTGGACCAGGTAGTCGAGCACCTGGACGGTGCCGGGCAGGCTGTTGGTCGCGGCCGGGCCGGTTTCATACTTGCCTTGCACGGCGAGCGTCGGCACGCCGTCGATCTTGTAGTCGTCCATCAGCTTCTTGTCTTTCTGCAGCGCGCTTTGCGTCGAGAAAGAGTTGTACGCGTCCATGTACTTCTTCGGATCGACGCCGTTCTTCGCGAGGAATTTGGCCTGATCTTCCGGCGTCAGCAAGTAGTTTTTGTTGACGTGGATTTCGTTGAAGACCTTAGGCGTGAGCTGCGTGGCGAGGCCGAGCGCATCCAGCGCGTGATACATCTTGGAATGCGGAATGAAGTCGTCGCGGAAGGCAACCGGCACGCGCTTGAACACGACGTCCGGACCCTGCTTCTTCACCCATGCTTCGAGGTACGGGTTGAATTCGTTGCAGTGCGGGCAGCCGTACCAGAAGAACTCGGTGACTTCGATCTTGCCGGCCGGCACGTCGGTATTCTGCGCGGTGGGCAGCACCGTGTAGTCCTTGCCCGAAACCGGCGCGGACGGCGAGGCGTGAGCCGTGGCCGCAACCAGACCCAGCGAGAGGAACAGAATGCTCAGCAGTTTTTTCATGTTTTGTTGACCCAGGTAGGCGTAAAACAGTGGCGCCACGCAAATGCCCGTCACTGTTTTCTGATTCGGCGTCTGGACGTTTTGTTCGTCCGTGTTTGTCGCGCTTGTCGTGGCTTGTGACATGCGCCGCGCGACGATAGTTCGGCGGCGGCGCCTGTCGGCAAATCACTGAATGTTACTGTTTGGTGAAGCGGATGACAGCGGTGTCCACGCCCGCATCCGACAGACGCTGACGGTTCGCGTTCATATCCTCGAACTTCGAGAACGGTCCAATCCGCACGCGATAGTACGTGACACCGCCCGCCTCGCGCTGCGTCACCTTCGATTCGAAACCCTGGAAGGCGAGACGCGCGCGTTGCTGTTCGGCGTCCGAGGCGGTTTTGTACGCGCCCACTTGCAGGAAGTAGCCGGTGTTCGCGTCGCCCGCTGCGGGAGCCGCGCCCGAGCCCGGCTTGACGTTCGCGACCGTTGCCGACGACGTGCTCTTCGGCGCGGAACCCGCCGTGGTGGTGGCCGGGGCGTTCGTGCCTTGCGGCTTCTTCGCGGCGGTGGCGGCATTGTTGCTGCCGTTTTCCTGCGCGGGCTTCGGCGCGACCGCCGTGCCGTTGGCATTGCCGCCCGCATTGTTGGCGGCATTGTTGTTGCCGTTGCCGATGGTAGGCGGCACCTCGATGATCTGCGGCTGTTCCAGCATGCCCGACTGCGTCTGCGAGTTGGTCTGGCCAGGCGCGGTGTTCGGCGGCGCGGGTTGCGCGGCCTGCGGCACCGGCTGACCCGGCGTCTTGCCTTGCAGCGGTCGATTCGGATCGTATTGCGCCTGGCTCGCATTCGAGTCCGGCGCCGCGGGCGGCGCGACCTTCGAGACGAACGGCGTAGGCGCACGGGTGATATACAGCGCCACCACTACCGCGATCGCGAGGCCGACGATCAGGCCCAGCACGATGCCGAGAAAAGTACCCCCGGTTTGTTTCGATTGCTTTGTTGTGCGGCGTGGTTTTGCCATCGTATGAATCACCTGCAAAAAGAATCCTGGAACGGCCGCCGATTATAACGACGGCCGCATGCATGTTACGCCGGAGGTCTTACATCTTGATGGGAGCCGAGACGCCGATGATCGCGAGACCATTGGCGAGCACCTGGCGCGTGGCCGCGAGCAGCGCGACGCGTGCGTTGCGTTCGGCTGCATCGTCGACCAGCACGCGCTCGGCTCTGTCATTGTAGAACGAGTGGAATTCGCCGGCGAGGTCGCGCAGATAGAACGCGACCGCGTGCGGCGCGAGTTCGTCGGCGGCGTGTTGCAGCATGTCGGGGAACTCGGCGAGCTTGTTCAGCAAGGCCATCGCGCGTTCGCTCGTGAGCGGCGCGAGACTGACCGAGGCGAGCGTGCTTTCGTCCGTGTTGTAGCGCGCCTTGCACTCGGCGATGACCGAGCAGATCCGTGCGTGCGCATATTGCACGTAGTGCACGGGGTTTTCGTCATTTTGTTTCAACGCGAGGTCGATGTCGAAGACGAACTCCGTGTCGGCCTTGCGCGAAATCAGGAAGAAGCGCACCGCGTCGCGGCCGCGGCGAATCGTCTCTTCGTCGATCAGATCGACGGCGGCTTCGGAACCCGGCGTCGCGCCGCCCGACCATTCGATCAGATCGCGCACCGTCACGTAGCTGCCCGCGCGCTTCGAGATTTTCACCTCTTCGCCGTTGCGCATGACCGTGACCATCTTGTGCAGCACGTAATCGGGATAGCCCTTCGGAATGCCGATGCCAAGACCTTGCAGGCCGGCGCGCACGCGCGCGATCGTGCCGTGGTGGTCCGAGCCCTGAATGTTGATGACCTTCGTGAAGCCGCGTTCCCACTTCGCGACGTGATAGGCGACGTCGGGCACGAAGTACGTGTACGTGCCGTCGGTCTTGCGCATCACGCGATCCTTGTCGTCGCCGTCGTCGGTGGTGCGCAGCCACAGCGCGCCTTCCTGCTCGTACGTCTTGCCCGCGCCGATGAGCGCCTGCACCGTCTTTTCGACACGGCCTTCCGTGTAAAGCGACGACTCCAGGTAGTACTGGTCGAACTTCACGCCGAACGCCTGCAAGTCCATGTCCTGCTCGCGACGCAGGTACGCGACCGCGAAACGGCGGATCGCCTCCAGGTTTTCGATGTCGCCCGCGCCGGTGACGGGCTCGCCGTCGCTCGCGGAAACCGTGACGCCATCCAGATAATCTTTGGCGATGTCGGCGATGTACTCGCCGTTGTAGGCCGAAGCCGGCCAGCCCGCGTCGCCGGGCGCGAGGCCGCGCGCGCGCGCCTGGGTGGACAGCGCGAGCGTGCCGATCTGCACGCCGGCGTCGTTGTAATAGAACTCGCGATGCACGTCCCAGCCTTGCGAGGCGAGCACGTTCGAGAGCGCGTCGCCGAGCGCGGCCTGACGGCCGTGGCCGACGTGCAGCGGCCCGGTGGGATTGGCCGACACGAACTCGATCAGCACATGCTTGCCCGCGTCGCGCTGCGAGCGGCCATACGCGTGCTGCTCGGCGAGCACGGCGCCGATCACCGCCTGCTTGGCCGCGGCGGCGAGGCGCAGGTTGATGAAGCCGGGGCCCGCGACTTCGGCGGACTCAATGAGACCTTGCGCTTGCGGCGCGGCGAGCAGCGCGTCGACGATCTGCTGCGCCAGCTGACGCGGATTGGCGCGCAGCGGCTTGGCGAGCTGCATGGCCACATTGCACGCGACGTCGCCGTGCGCGGCAACCTTGGGGCGCTCCAGCGTGATGGTGGGCGACACGAACGCGGCTTCGGTCGCGCCTTGCGAGGCAAGCGCGACCTGCTTCACCGTGTCGGCGAGCAGTGTTTCGAGAGTATGTTTATGTGCGGGCAGCATGCTTGTTGCGAGTCCAGTGAGGCAATCCGGTGATGCGGAAGAAGCGCCGGCCGCCCGGTGCGGGCGGCCGGTTCGTCAGAAGCGTGGAAAGCGGGCGGTTGGCCCGTCATGACGCAGCGGCAGGGCGGGCGCGCCATCGGGCACGTTGCCTGCAACGCCATGGGCGTGCTGCGAAGGCAGGGTTGCCGTGCGGCATGGAGGCGAGCCGGCCGGGCCAGCCGCGCCGCGCTTTTCCGTCCAGACGGATTTTAGCAGGTGCTAATATGTTCAATGAGATGCCCAGCAAGGGCCGTGGCCGCCGCGCCGTTTGCGGCGAACCAACGGAGCGCGCGCGGGCGGTGCCGCCCGGCTGCTTGCGCGTCAAGCCAACATAACGAAAAAGGGAACAGTCATGCTGATTACTTTCAAGTGCCGCGCTTGCCCGGACGTGATGATGCTGGAGAATCTGGCACAGTACCTGGTCGGCATTGTCGGCAAGCGCCTGGGTGAGCGAGGCGTCATCACACACGATGAAACCGGCGAGGCGATCACCAAACTCGAAGCGGCCATCACCTTCGACAAACAGGAACGCGCCGAACACGACGGCCATTTCCACGAAGGTGAAGAGGGCCACGAACATCACGAGATTCCTCCGGGACTCGCGCAGCGCGCGTACCCGTTCCTCGACATGCTGCGCGAGGCGCAGAAAGCCAACGCGGATATTGTCTGGGGGCTGTAATTCAGGCGACCCCGTGCACGCGGGGTGAAGCTTCCCTGTTTCCGGTTTCTCTAGCGGCGGCCGCGCGTGTCCGACCCATGAAAAGAAAGAGCCCGCTCAGGCTGAAGCGGGCTCTTCTGTTTTGCACAGCCGGAAAGCGGCGTGCGCCGGCAGTGGCTTACTGGCTGGCGGCTTCCGGGGCAACTGCCGGAGCTGACGCGCCTTTCTTCATTTTTTGCTTCTTCGGTTTCTTGACGTGTTTCGCCGTGGGCGGTGAATACGAACTGACCGCGCTGGAGCCGGCCGGAGCGGCGGGTTGCGCCAGCGCCGCCGAAGCGCCCGCGACAAGTGAAACAGCAGTCAATAACAGCGTCAGCTTCTTCATATGATTCTCTCCGTTGACGGTTGCAAATGAGATGAGCCGACGCGTTCTGGCCGCGTCTGGCGGGTCGAGCCGCCTCAGTCTACAAAGCCGAAAACGGCATTGCCGCAAATATTCAGTCTTTCTCGTTCGATATAGTGGATTGCGCGCGCGCCGCGTGGCTCATGCGTGACGCGGCTTAGAGCAACGGCGCCAACGCGCGCTCCGCGTCCGCCCTGGAAAGCGACATGCGCGCGGCGAAGTCTTCCACCTGGTCCGCAGCGATCTTGCCCACCGAGAAATACGTGCTGTCCGGATGCGCGAGATAAAAGCCCGAGACGCTCGCCGCCGGCAGCATGGCCAGCGATTCGGTCACGGTCATGCCGATTTCGCCCGCTTGCAGCACGTCGAACATGTCGCGCTTCACGAGGTGATCCGGGCACGCCGGATAGCCCGGCGCCGGGCGGATGCCGCGATACTTTTCGGCGATCAGCTCGTCGTTCGTGAGGTTTTCGGCGTTCGCATAGCCCCACAGATCGCGGCGCACGCGCGCATGCAGCGCTTCCGCGAAGGCTTCCGCGAACCGGTCGGCGAGCGCCTTCAGCATGATCGCGCTGTAGTCGTCGTGATCTTTTTCGAACTGCTTTTCCTTCACGTCGACGCCTAGACCCGCCGTGACCGCGAACATGCCGATGTAGTCCGCCACGCCCGACTCCTTCGGCGCGATGAAGTCGGCCAGCGAGCGGTTCGGCCGCATCACGCCGTCCACCACCGGTCGCACGCTTTGCTGACGCAGGTTGCGCCAGGTGAGCGCGACTTCGCTGCGCGATTCGTCCGTGTAGATTTCGATGTCGTCGCTATTGACGGTGTTGGCAGGCAGCAGCGCGATCACGCCGTTGGCTTGCAGCCAGCGGCCCTGGATCAGGCGCGCGAGCATCGTCTTGGCGTCCGAGAACACGCGCCGCGCCGATTCGCCGACAATCTCGTCGTTCAGAATCGCCGGATACGGGCCGGCCAGATCCCACGTCTGGAAGAACGGCCCCCAGTCGATGTAGTTCACCAGTTCGTTCAGATCGAAGTTCTTGAACACGCGGCGGCCGATGAACTTCGGCTTGACCGGCTGATAGCTCGCCCAGTCGACGGGTGTTTTGTTCGCGCGCGCTTCGGCGAGCGTGACCATCGGCAGCGCTTTCTTGTTCGCGTGCTGCTCGCGGATGCGGTCGTAGTCGGCCTTGAGGTCGTCGAGGTAGCGGGTCGCACCTTCGTCGGAGAGAAGGCTGGAGGCGACCGACACGGAGCGCGACGCGTCCGGCACGTACACCACCGGCCCTTCGTAATGCGGCGCGATTTTCACGGCGGTATGCACGCGCGACGTGGTCGCGCCGCCGATCAGCAGCGGAATCTTCTTCACGCGGAAATAGTCGTCGCGCTGCATCTCCGACGCGACATACGCCATCTCTTCGAGACTCGGCGTGATGAGCCCCGAGAGCCCGATGATGTCCGCGCCTTCCACTTTCGCCTTCGCGAGAATGTCGTTGCACGGGACCATCACGCCCATGTTGACCACTTCGAAGTTATTGCACTGAAGCACCACCGAAACAATATTCTTGCCGATGTCGTGCACGTCGCCCTTCACGGTCGCGATGACGATCTTGCCCTTCGCGCGCACGTCGCCGCCCGCGGCCGCGAGCTGCTTCTTTTCTTCTTCGATGAAGGGAATCAGGTGCGCGACCGCCTGCTTCATCACGCGCGCCGATTTCACGACTTGCGGCAGGAACATCTTGCCCTGGCCGAACAGGTCGCCGACGATGTTCATGCCGTCCATCAACGGGCCTTCGATCACGTTGATCGGGCGGCCGCCTTCAGCGGCGATTCTGGCGCGCACTTCCTCGGTATCTTCGACGATGAAGTTCGTGATGCCGTGCACGAGCGCGTGCGACAGACGCTTCTCGACTGGCTGGTTGCGCCACTCCAGGCTCTCTTCCTTCTTCGCGGCGCCGGTCTTGAACTTGTCGGCCATTTCGAGCAGACGGTCGGTGCCGTCCGCGCGGCGATTCAGCACGACGTCTTCAACCAGTTCGCGCAGCTCCGGGTCGAGGTCGGCATACACGCCGAGCTGACCCGCGTTGACGATGCCCATGTCCATGCCCGCCTGGATCGCGTGATACAGGAACACCGTGTGGATCGCCTCGCGCACCGGATCGTTGCCGCGAAACGAGAACGACACGTTCGACACGCCGCCGCTCACCTTCGCATACGGCAGGTTCTGCTTGATCCAGCCCGTGGCCTCGATGAAGTCGACCGCGTAGTTGTTGTGCTCCTCGATACCCGTCGCGATGGCGAAAATGTTCGGATCGAAGATGATATCTTCCGGCGCAAAGCCGACTTCGTTCACGAGGAAGTCGTACGAGCGCTTGCAGATCTGCGTTTTGCGCTCGAAGGTGTCGGCCTGGCCTTGCTCGTCGAATGCCATCACCACGGCGGCCGCGCCGTAGCGGCGAATCAGTTTCGCGTGGTGACGGAACGCCTCTTCGCCCTCCTTCAGCGAGATGGAGTTGACGATCGCCTTGCCTTGCACGCACTTCAGACCGGCTTCGATCACTTCCCACTTCGACGAGTCGATCATGATCGGCACCCGCGCGATGTCCGGCTCCGACGCGATCAGATTCATGAAGCGCACCATCGCCGCTTTCGAATCGAGCATCGCCTCGTCCATGTTGACGTCGATGACCTGCGCGCCGTTTTCGACCTGCTGGCGCGCGACGGCGATCGCTTCGTCGAACTGGTCGTTCAGGATCATTCGCGCGAACGCCTTCGAGCCCGTCACGTTGGTGCGTTCGCCGACGTTGATGAAGAGCGTCCCGGAGGTGACGTTGAACGGCTCAAGGCCGGCAAGGCGCATGGTGTGATCGGTCATGGCGTGTGTGCGAGTCGATTGCTTGCGTGGATTCGGCTGGGTGCGGCTTCGGTGCTGCTTCGTTGCATCTGCGTTGAACGCTGCTTACGCGGCGTCGCGATATTGCGTCGGCCATTGGCGCGGCTTGATTTCCGCGAGTGCTTTGGCGATCGCCGCGATATGCTCGGGCGTCGTGCCGCAGCAGCCGCCGGCAATATTCACGAGTCCCGCTTGCGCAAATTCCTTGAGCAGTCCGGAAGTATCGGCGGGCAGTTCGTCAAAGCCCGTATCGCTCATCGGATTGGGCAAGCCGGCGTTCGGATAGCACGATACATACGTGTCGCAGAGCTTGGCCAGTTCGGCGATATACGGGCGCATCAACGCCGCGCCCAACGCGCAGTTCAAACCGAAGGTGAGCGGCCTCGCGTGACGCAGCGAGTTCCAGAACGCCTCGACGGTTTGCCCCGACAGAATGCGCCCGGAGGCGTCCGTGACGGTGCCTGAGATCATGATCGGCAAGCGCTCGCCGGTATCTTCGAACAGTTCGTCGAGCGCGAAAAGCGCGGCCTTGGCATTGAGCGTGTCGAAGATCGTTTCGACGAGGAACAGGTCGGCGCCGCCGTCGAGCAGCGCCTTCGCCTGCTCGTAATAGGCGGCGCGCAGTTCGTCGAACGTAACGTTGCGCGCGCCCGGGTCGTTCACGTCTGGCGAAATGCTCGCGGTTTTCGGCGTCGGTCCGATCGCGCCGGCGACGAAGCGCGGCTTGTCCGGCGTCGAGTACTTGTCGCACGCGGCGCGCGCGAGTTTCGCCGATTCGAGATTCATCTCGACGGCCAGCGCTTCCATGCCGTAGTCCGCCTGCGCGACGCTGGTTGCGCCGAACGTGTTCGTCTCGATGATGTCGGCGCCCGCCGCCAGATACTGCTCGTGAATTTCGCTGATGATCTGCGGCTGCGTGATGGACAACAGTTCGTTATTGCCCTTGATGTCGCGCGCATAGTCGCTGAAACGCTCGCCGCGATAGCGCGCTTCGTCGAGCTTGTAGCGCTGGATCATCGTGCCCATCGCACCGTCCAGTATCAGGATGCGCGACTTGAGCAGCGAGGGCAGCGCCGCGCCGCGCGTGTAGGCGGGCTCGGGACGGACAGGCTTGGCGGTTTGGGCAGGCTGGTTCATGGCGGACGAGGGCTGGCGCCGGCGTTGGCAGGAAACCTGTCATTGTAGCCGCAGCAGGACTAATTCGCCGGACGGCGGCGGGGCTTGCGGCGCTGGGCTTTGGCGGGTGGCCGCGGCTGGCTGTGGGGAAGCGCCTTGAGGCGACATTGCCAAAGAATGCCGCCAAAGAATGGCGCCAAAAGAAAACGGCCCAGCAAGCCAAAGCCTGTGGACCGCCTTCAGTTCATGCCGACCGTCTTATGAAGGCCGCCGGAGGCTCCGGACGGCGCGGTCGATAAATGTCGCCAAAAATGTTGAAAATAGTGCAAACAACAAAAACGTCAAGCGCGACCTGGGCGCTCAGTGAAGAATGACCGGTTGCTGCATCAGACTGTCGAATTGCCCGAGGAATTCGTCCACTTCGTCGAGCGACGGTTCCTCTTCGATCAACTTTTGCACGTTCTCGCGAAAGCGCGCCGCCATTGCACCGTCGATGTAAATTTCGCGCTGCATGTTCTTGTCGACGATCTCATAGCCACCAGACTTCATGGCCAACGGACCTTCCTGCGGCGGAAACTCGACGACACAATAGTTGGGGCTGTTGTAGATCATTTGCATGGCGACACTCCTTATTTCCGTTGGCTCCTGGCCGTTCCTGCGCCATACGTGGAGCCTGATGGTTTGGAATTCAAGGGGTGGGTCCGGATTGACGCTTGTAAAATTTCCGAACCTACCGGTTAGACCGGCCTTTCAAGAAACGTTTCAAGCAGTGCGGCAAAACGTTGAGACTGTTCGACTGGCGCAAGATGAGCTGCGTCGAGCAATTCGAAATGCGCGCCTTCAATTGCATCTGCTATCAACTGACTAGCAGCAGGCGGCGTGCCCGTGTCATGGCGTCCCGCTACGACAAGCGCCGGGCAGCGAATGTTCCCCAGCTTACCGCGCACATCGAAATCGCGCAGCGCTTCGCACGCCATGGCGTAGCCTTCCGGCAACGTGCGGGTCAGCGCCTCGCGTATGGGTTCCACGGCTTCGGGATGGGCGGTGCGGAAGGCCTCCGTCAGCCAGCGCTCCAGCGTGGCGGGCGCGAGCGACGCCGTGCCGTCCCTGCGCACGCTGGCGGCGCGCTGATCCCACGTCGCGCGGGCCTCGGGCGGACTGGCCGCGGTGCTGTCGGCAATGACGAGCCTGTTCACGCGGGACGGATGATCCAGTGCGAATTGCTGCGCGATCATGCCGCCCATCGACATGCCGACCAGATGCGTGTTCGGCGCGCCGAGCGCGTCGAGCAGCGCGGCGAGGTCGCCGGCAAGATCGGCTATTGCAAACGGCGCGTTCGATACGGCCGTCTCGCCATGGCCGCGCACGTCGTAGCGCAGCACGGTGTAGTCGTCGCGGAAATAGCCGGCGAGCTGGTCCCAAACCGACAGATCGCCGCCAAGCTGATGCACGAACGTGAGCCAGGGGCCGCCGCCTTCATTGCTCAACACATAGCGCGTCTCGATACCGTTGATGTTCACTTGCATGCGGGCTCCTTCAAGGGGAACGCAGTGGAAGAATCCGCCGGCTTGGGCCGCTTATCGCTTGACACTTTCACGCGTGCAATGGGACGCATGTAGCGCGCGGCTCGCCAGGCGGTCGCATCAGATGATGCTGAGTCAACGTTGCGACGGAAGTTTCACCGAATAGGCGAGGCACCATTCGAGTGTAGGCGAGGCGTGGCCCCGCACGGCGAGGCGCGGTCGTTTACGGCTTGATATTGCCGGAATTGTCGTCGGTACCGGTCGAATCGACCGGTGATGGCGCTGCGGGCTGGGCCATGGCGGCATCGGCCGATGCCGCGCCGGCGTCGCTGCCGGCGTCGAGTTTGCCGCGCCACACGAGTTCGAATTGCGTGCCGTTCGGCTCGGTCTGCACGATTCGCGCGGGCAGCCAGCCGAGCGACGGCGCGAGCCATACGTCGATGCGGCGCTGGTCGCCTTCGCGGCGCGGCAGGCGTTTGAAATGACGCGTTTCGAGGTAGCCCTGCGCGGTGCGGATCGTTTCGTCGCCAATCGTCTCGACCGGCCAGTTTTCGCCGCTGTCGCTATCGACCACGAAGAATTGCCGCGTGACGCCCGGCAGGTACGCGGCGGGGTCGCCGCGCACGAGGCTCGCGAGTTGCATGACCATGCTGAAACGGTCCTGCGCGCCGTCGGGCAGCGGCAGCGTCGCGGGCGTGCGCGTGAAAGCGATTTTCTTGTCGGCGCGATTGAAAATGGACACGTCTTCCGCGCGATGCCCCCGCTTTTCGACGTATTGCTCGGGCGCGAGGCCGAAGGCGTCGATACGGCCGTGGCTTGAATAGACGAAGGTGCCCACGAAAGGCAAGGGCACCGACACCACCATTTCGTAGCGCTCCGCGCTGCTCGTCCAGTGGATCGTGCCGGGCTGATTGCGCACGCCGTTGTAAAACGTGTCGTACTGGAGTTCGCCGGACGGCGGCACCGAAAACTTCACGCCCGGCGATGCTTGCGGTGCGCTTGCAGCCGCGCTTGTTGACGCGCTTGTTGACGCGCCCGCGGCGGAACTCGCAGCCGCTGCATCTGCGGCGGCGCTCGCGCTCGCCGCAGCGTCCGATGCGGCATTCGCCGGTTGCGCCTGCGGTTTTTCAGCGGGCTGCAAGGCCGTCAGCACAGGGTCGCGCGGCTTCGCGGCGGCGGGTTTGCGTCGGGTTTCCCGCGTGGGCGCGGCGGGCGGTGCCGCCGCCGGATTGCGCTCGACACGTTGCGCTTTCAGAAGCGCGACCTGCACGGGCACGTGTTCGTCGTTCGAAGGATTCAGCGTCGCGCGATGGCGCTCGACCCATTGCGCGGCGATCCAGTGAAGCACCCCCACGAGCAGCAACACGACGATCCATCGCCACGTGCGCCAGCCGGCGCGCGGCTCGCGAGGCGGCTTGAGACCGGCATGTCGTGCGGCGGAGGGTGAGGCCATCGGCGAATGAATGTGTGCGAAATGGATGCAGTCTGGATGCGGTCGGCCTTCAACGAGGCGTCGGGCTATATCCCAGTTCATAGGACAGCTTCTGCGCGCATTCACGCAGAGCCATGTCGATCTCGCCACCCCAGTCGATGTCGAACGCCCCTTCGTGACCCAGCGCGACGAGGCCGAGCGCAAGCTCGCCGGTCGAGTCGAACACCGGCATGCAGAACGCGTGAATGGTCGGCAGCAACATACCTTCCACGCGCGCCGCCTCGTGCTCACGCACGCCGCTCAGAACGCGCTCGACTTCCTCGCGCGTGCGCGGCACGCCGATAGGCGACGAGCGGCGCGTGTCGGCGAGTTCGCGTTCGAGCATCGCGGCGGTCTTGCCCGCGGGCAGATAGGCAGCAAACAGCAAGCCCGTCGCGGAACTGAGCAAGGGCATCACGTCGCCGAGCTTCAACGATGCCTTGGCCGGATGACTCGACTCCATCCAGTGAACCATGGTCGGCCCCTGATTGCCCCAGACGGCAATGCCCACTGTCAGGTCGAGCCGGTCGCTCAATTCGGCGAGCGCGATTCGCGCGAGCTTCACGCCGTCGACGCGCGCAAGCCGCGCGAGTCCCAGTTGCAACGCGAAGCCGCCGAGTTCGTAGCGCCCCGACAGCGGATCTTGCGCGACGACGCCGAGGCGCAAAAAGCTCACCAGATAGCGGTGCGCTTTCGCCGGACTCATGCCGGCGCGCTGCGCGAGATCGCGCAGCATCATCGCGCGCGGCTCGTGGGTGAGCACGTCGAGCAGCTTGAAGCCGACTTCGATCGACTGAATGCCCGAGCGCAGTTTTTCCTCGCCGGCTTCGGCGGATTCGTCGTCGGCTTCGGACGGGTCCAGCGGTTCGGCGGAGTCGGCGCCGTGACGGATCGCGCCGGAGCGGGCAGTGTGCGGCATGAGCAAGGCGCGCAAAGCGCGTTCAAAGGCAACGTAAGAAGAACCGGCAGCAGCGCTTCATGGGAAGCGTCACAAAGCATCATGAAGCGGCTGATAACGGCAACTGACAGCGGCGGCTAAAAAACGCCATTCGGCAAGCCGGGCTTGGGCGGCGCCGATTCACCATCGTAGAATAGATTCCCTCTATCGTCACTAACACGGTTCATCCTCCATGAAACTTGCCACGCTGAAGGACGGCACGCGCGACGGCCAACTGATTGTCGTGTCCCGCGACCTGCACACCGCGGCGATTGCCGACGCGATCGCGCCCACCATGCAGCGCGTGCTCGACGACTGGGCCTTCTACGCGCCGCAGTTGCACGATCTGTACGACGCGCTCAATCACGGCCGCGCGCGCAACACGTTTGCCTTCGACGCGCGCGACTGCATGGCGCCGCTGCCGCGCGCGTTCCAATGGGCCGACGGCTCGGCGTATGTGAATCACGTCGAACTCGTGCGGCGCGCGCGCGGCGCGGACATGCCGCCGGAATTCTGGACCGATCCGCTGATGTATCAAGGCGGCAGCGACGACTTCATCGGTCCGAAAGACGACGTGGTGTGCGCGTCGGAAGCCTTCGGCATCGACTTCGAGGCGGAAGTGGCCGTCATCACCGCCGACGTGCCGATGGGCGTCACGCCCGAGCAGGCCTTGAAAAGCGTGCGCCTGATCACGCTCGTGAACGACGTCTCGCTGCGCAATCTGATTCCCGCCGAACTCGCGAAGGGCTTCGGCTTTTTCCAGAGCAAGCCGGCCACGTCGTTTGCGCCCGTCGCGGTGACGCCTGACGAACTCGGCGAACACTGGCGCGAAGGCCGCGTGCACCGGCCCATGATCGTCCATTGGAACGGCAAGAAGGTCGGCCAGCCGGACGCCGGCACCGACATGGTGTTTCACTTCGGCCAACTGATCGCTCACGCGGCGAAAACGCGCAATGTGCGCACGGGCGCGATTGTCGGATCGGGCACGGTGTCGAATAAGGACGCGAAGCGCGGCTACTGCTGTATCGCCGAAAAGCGCTGCCTGGAAACCATCGAGCACGGCGCGCCGCAGACCGAATTCATGAAGTACGGCGACACGGTGAAGATCGAAATGTTCGACGAAGCGGGGAAGTCGATTTTCGGTTCCATCGAACAGAGCATCGCGCCGCTGGATTGACGCGCCGGCTTGCCCGCGCCGAAAGGGTTTCGCCCGATTTCGCTCGTGCCGCGCGCCGCTACACTGACTGGCGCGGCGGCATCGGCGGAACATCAAAACGAAAAACTCATGTGAGGAGACACCATGCGGCGAGCTGGATCGGTTCAATGGGGCAGGGCGGGCGCGCGTGCCCGACAAGCGGTCTTGCTGTGCGCGACGCTCGCGTGCCTCTCGCCGGCCGTCGCGCTGGCTCAGGTGAAGATCGGACTGGTGCTGTCGCTGACCGGGCCGGCCGCGTCGCTCGGCATTCCCGCACGCGACACGGTCTCGCTGTTGCCGAAGCAGATCGGCGGCCAGAATGTCGAATACATCGTGCTCGACGATGCGTCCGACACCACCCAGGCCGTGCAGGACACCAAGAAGCTGATCACCGAAAATCACGTCGACGCGATCATCGGCTCGTCCATCACGCCGAATTCCCTGGCCATGATCGACGTGGTCGCCGACGGCGTCACGCCCATGATCTCGCTGGCGTCGTCGGCGAAAATCATCGAGCCCGTGGATGCCAAACGCCATTGGGTATTCAAGACGCCGCAAACCGACGCGATGATGGCTTCGGCCATTGCGGAGCATGCGAGCACGCGCGGCGTGAAAACCGTCGCGTTCATCGGCCAGGCCGACGCGCTCGGCGAAACCTTTTACGCCGAAGTCGCGAAGTTCGCGCAACTGCATCACATGGAGATGGTGGCGAGCGAGCGTTTCAATCGCACCGATCCGAGCGTGACCGGCCAGGTGCTGAAAATTCTCGCGACGCATCCCGATGCCGTGGTGGTCGGCGCGGCCGGCACGCCCGCCGCCTTGCCGCCGAAGACGTTGCGGGAGCGCGGCTACAAAGGGCTCATCTATCACAATCACGGCGTGGGCAATAACGACTTCCTGCGCGTGTGCGGCGCCGATTGCAACGGCACCTTCCTGCCGGCAAGCCCGGTGCTGGTCGCGGCGCAGTTGCCGGCGGATCATCCGGCGAAGCGCCTCGCGCTCGATTACATCGCGCGCTTCGAGGCGTCGCGCGGCGCGGGCAGCGTGTCGGCATTCGGTTCGTACACGTGGGACGCGGGAATGCTGCTCGGCCATGCAATCCCGATCGCCTTGAAAACGGCCGCGCCGGGCACGCCGGAATTCCGCCGCGCCTTGCGCGACGCGCTCGAAGCCACGCGTGGGCTCGCGGATACGAATGGCGTCGTCAACATGAGCGCGACGGATCACCTCGGGCTCGATCAACGGGCGCGCGTGATGGTCGAAATCAGAAACGGAAAATGGGTGTATCAGCCGCGTTAAAAAGCGCGCGACCTGGGCGCCGTTTCACGCACACACGGATCAATCACCATGTCTCAGCAACCTCACAGCAACGACGCGTTTTACGCGCATTACCAGTCGCTTCAGTTGCATCGCCGTCCGCATGGCGTGCTCGAAGTGGTGATGAGCGGCGAAGGCGCGAATAGAAGCGGACTCGCCACCGCGAACGCGCGCATGCATTACGAACTCGCGGAAATCTGGCGCGATATCGACCGCGATCCGCACACGCGCGTGGCGATCATTCGCGGCGAGGGCAAGGGCTTTTCGGCAGGCGGCGATCTGCAGCTCGTCGAGGATATGGCCACCGATTTCGACGTGCGCGCGCGCGTCTGGCGCGAGGCGCGCGATCTCGTCTATAACGTGATCAATTGCAGCAAGCCGATCGTTTCGGCGATGCACGGTCCGGCCGTCGGCGCGGGTCTCGTCGCGGGGCTGCTGGCCGATATTTCGATTGCGTCGAAGACGGCGCGCATTATCGACGGTCATACGCGGCTCGGCGTGGCCGCCGGCGATCACGCGGCAATCGTCTGGCCGCTTCTGTGCGGCATGGCGAAAGCCAAGTATTACCTGATGCTGTGCGAGCCGGTGAGCGGCGCGGAGGCGGAGCGCATCGGCCTCGTGTCGCTCGCCGTCGACGAAAACGACTTGCTGCCCAAAGCCTTCGAAGTCGCGCAGAAGCTCGCGCACGGTTCGCAAACGGCGATCCGCTGGACCAAGTACGCGTTGAACAACTGGCTGCGCTCGGCAGGGCCCGCGTTCGACACGTCGCTCGCGCTCGAATTCATGGGTTTTGCCGGGCCCGACGTGCGCGAGGGCGTGAACTCGTTGCGCGAGCGGCGCGCGCCGGATTTCGGCGGCGCGGACCCGTGGCGCGCACCGTAACGGATGCCGCGCGAGGCGGCCCGAACGCGCGGTATGATCGGCTTCGGTGCGCCGATGTGCCGACGCGTTGATGCGCTTCCTCGGCGATTTTTTCTTTCGCGCTTTTTCCCGTTAATGCAGCGAGGCGACAAGCATGACCGACACACCTGGCTCAACGCCGCCGTTTCCTGGCTTCCCTGGTTTTCCGCCGGCTGAAATGCTCGACCGCATGTGGGGCATGATGCGGCTCTCGCCGTTTGGCTCCGCTTTCTCCGGGGCGCAGCCGGGCGCGGGCCTCGGCCCGTCGCTCTCGATGATGTCCGACATGATGGCGCCGCTCACCAACGTCGAGGAACTCGACAAGCGCATCACCGACATGCGCGCAGTCGAGCAATGGCTCAAGCTGAACCTCGGCATGTTGCAGTCGGCGATTCAGGCGCTCGAAGTGCAGCGCGCGACGCTCGCGACGCTGCGTGCGTTCGGCGCGTTCGCGCAACAGTCGATGGGGCAGCCGGCGGCTGCTTCCACGGCGGAGTCGCCTGCGCCGAGCCCGTCGCAGGCGAGTGGCTGGCCGCATCCCGAACCGGCGGCTTCGGCCGACACCCAGGCCGCCGCCGAACCCGCGAGCGACGAGCAAGGCGACGCCGCCGCGCCTGCCTTCGACGCCTCGGCCTGGTGGAATCTGCTGCAATCGCAGTTCAACCAGATCGCGCAATTTGCCATGACGCAGCCGGCGGCCGGCGCGGCTGGCGCGGCCGCGACGGGCGCAGCAGAACCGCCCAGTCCCGAGGATCTGGCCGACGAAGCGTTCGACGCCGCGGGCGGCGCGACCGATGTTCCGCGGCCAACGCCTGAAGAAGCCGCAGCCCCGGCGGCTGAGCCCGCAACCCGGCGCCCAGCCGCGAAACGGGCGACGTCTTCGGCAAAACGCGCGGGCGCGGGCACGGCCGGGGCCGCGTCGAAGGCCCCTAAAAAGTCGCTCTGACGGCACGCGGCGAGCGGCGGCGCGATTCGACTGTCGGCGACAAACAACACACATGAAATCGCCGGCTGTCACGGTTTTGACCCCGATCGCCCGCCACACTCCGCGGGTCGCGCGATTCGTTGAGACAAGTCAATCAGGCACCCGAATTGCGTCCGTCATCGCGGGGGTTCGGAGAAGTCTGCGTGCTATCATTGGAAGGTCTTTGTTTGGCTTTTGGGCGTGCGCTGAAAACAACCAATCCAGCCGCCTTGGCGCCATTCGCCGCCGGCACTACCGGCGCAGGGCTGGACGGTGCGCTGGACAGTGTCGTTTCCATCGCAAACTGGCTCGACCTCAGGCATAGGGTATCCCTCACCCACGGTGGGCCGCGCAGCGCTTAGCCAGCGTGTAATTTTGAGTTGGCTTGCCTGCGCAAGCGTCCGGACTTCTTCGCTGCCGGTGCTTTCAGGCGGCCGGTTACCGCGTAAAATTGAAGGCTTGGCCGGCAAACGGCGCGCACCCGGTGCGCTTCGTTCGTGGTCAGCAAAAGTGCTACACGTAGTAGTGACAGACACACACAGTATGTGCAGAACAGGGGTGGGACTATGAACACCATGCTTTATCCGGAACTTTATAAATCGCTCGAATCCGTTCGATGGGACATGGAGAAAGACATTCCCTGGGACAAGTTCGATGCATCGCTATTGACCGACGAGCAGGCCGCGACGATCAAGATGAACGCGATCACCGAATGGTCGGCGTTGCCCGCCACGGAAATGTTTTTGCGTGACAACCATCACGACAGCGATTTCTCCGCGTTCATGAGCGTGTGGTTCTTCGAGGAGCAGAAGCATTCGCTGGTGCTGATGGAATACCTGCGCCGCTTCAAGCCCGAAATGTGCCCCACCGAAGAAGAGCTGCACGCCGTGCGCTTCGAGTTCGATCCGGCGCCGCCGCTGGAAACGCTCATGCTGCACTTCTGCGGCGAAATTCGCCTGAATCACTGGTATCGCCGCGCTGCCGAATGGCACACCGAGCCGGTCATCAAGCATATCTACGAAACCATTTCGCGCGACGAAGCGCGGCACGGCGGCGCATACCTGCGCTACATGAAGAAGGCGATGGCGCAAACCGGCGACATCGCGCGTGCCGCTTTTGCAAAGATCGGCGTGCTGATGGCGTCGGCGCGCCGCACGGAAAAGCCGCTGCATCCCACCAATCTGCACGTGAATCAGGCGCTGTTCCCGCGCGACACGATCCAGTCGCGTCTGCCGGACCCGGAATGGCTGGAGCGCTGGCTCGACGAGCAAATCCGTTTCGACGACGGTTGGGAAAAGAAGGTGGTCGAGCGCATTCTGCACAACCTGTCGCTGCTGTTCGAGCGCACGTTCAGCACGGCGCAGGAATTGAATCGCTATCGCAAGGAAGTGGTGACGCGGCTGCAAGCCGACCAGAAGTCGGCCGAACAGCCGGCTTGATGATTTCAGTGTGCTGAATTCCGATTCGCGGCGTGAGCGGGGCCCTAATGCCCAAAGCCGCGAGCGGTTCCAGGTTTCGAACGGTCCGGCAGGCGTGAGCTTGCCGGGCCGTTTTGCTTGATGCCGTCCGCGATGTATCGTGGCGGCACTCTTTTCTTCTTTCACGTCCGTCATGGCTGCCATTTTCGAACGCAAGATTTTCACGCGCGAAGCCGTCGCCGCGCTGCGCCCTTCGCTGAAGGCGCCGGTGGTGTTTACCAACGGCGTTTTCGACATCCTGCATCGCGGGCATGTGACTTATCTCGCCGATGCCAAAGCGCAAGGCGCCTGCCTGATTGTCGGCGTGAATAGCGACGCGTCGGTTCGCATGCTCGGCAAGGGCGACGACCGGCCGATCAACAACGAAGCCGACCGCATGGCGTTGCTCGCGGCGCTGGAAAGCGTCGATTACGTGGTTTGCTTTGGCGAGAAGACGCCGGTCGAGCTGATCTCGGCGCTGCGCCCGGACGTGCTCGTGAAAGGCGGCGACTACGACATGGACGCGCTGCCGGAGTCGGCCATCGTGCGAGGCTGGGGCGGCAAGGCGCTGGCGATTCCGTTCGAACATGACCGCTCGACGACGGCGCTGTTGAAAAAAGTTCGTACGCAGGGCTAAGCGTCAGAGTAAGAGCGAAGGCGGCGCTCCCAAAAAAACGCGCGCCCTTACTGCAACGCCGACGCCTCGATCGGCGCAAGCGGCGCCGGCGCGCCCACCACGGCCTGATCGTTCGCGTCGGCAGCAGTGACGGCGCGCACCTTCAGCCAGTCAGGGTGAATCTCGCGGCTCACGCGATAGGGGTCGCGTCCGCCTGCCGCGGGCGTCGGCCCGAGCAAGCCGCGCACGGCGACGAGCGCCAGCAGGTTGGCGAGAAACAAGAGGGCGATCAGCCAGCGCAGCATCGTTCTGTTTTTCCGTCCATGAGATTAACCGCCCGGTTTGCGCGACACGAGGTTACGCGCCGTGTTCCGAAGCGCGCTCGGAGGCGATCAGCGCAAGCCCGGACAAGACCAGTGAATCGTGGCGAGTATGCGGCACTTTCAATGCGCTCGCTACTTCGTCCGCGGCTCCGCCGCCGACCACGAGCCGCACCGGCACCTGCCATTCGTCCTGCAAGTCGCGCCATGTCCGCTCGATCAAACCGGCTTGCGCCAAGGTGCAACCGGCCGACAGCGAACGCGGCGTGTCCGTCGCGAAAAACGGGCCGCGCGCGACCTCCGGTGTGCCGCCGCCGAGCAGGCCGCGCGCGGCATGGGCGTCGAGCGTCGGCAATTGCGCGGTGTGTTCGCCGAGCGAGCGCATCATCAAGGTCCAGCCTGGTGCAATGAGTCCGCCGACAAAGCGGCCGTCGGCGCGCACGGCCTCCAGCGTGGTCGCGGTGCCGAAGGTCGCGATCAACAGATGCTCGCCGGGAAATGCCGCGCGCGCGCCGATCATGCCGGCCCAGCGGTCGCTGCCGAGCGCGTGCGGCGTCGTGTAGCTGTTGATCACGCCGCATTGCCGCGCGCGGGCGCGGATCGTGACGAGCGGCAGATGCGGCCACTGCGCGTCGAGCCGCGCGGCGATTCGGGCCGCCACTGCGTCGCCGGCGACATTCGATAACCAGGCGCCGTCAGGCGCTGGCAGGGTTGACCACTGACTTGTCCACTGATCCGACCACGCCGCCTGGTCCGCGCCGCCATGCGCGAGCGCGCCGGCGGCGATTTGCGCGCCGTTGGCCTGCACCATCGCCCACTTCACACGGCTATTGCCCGCGTCGATCAGAAGATGAGGCGCGCCGCTCGTCATGCAGCGCTGCCGGCGAGGCGCAGCGAGACGTCGCCGGTCGCGATGCTCTGCCGGCCCGCGGCGGTGTCGAGCAACAACTGCCCGCGCTCGTCGACGCCCGCCGCGACGCCGCGTGCCACTTCCTGGCCCTGTTCGAGCAGCACCACCTCGCGGCCCGCGTACGCATGCATGGCGTTCCAGCGCGCCTGGAACGGCGCGAAGCCTTCGGCGCCGAAGCGCTGCAATGCCGGTTCGAGCGCGTTGAGTTCGGCGGCGAGCGTGTCGGTGAGATTGGCGTTGGGCAGCGCGCGTTGCAGCGCGGTGGGGACGGTGCCGCGCGCCTGCGGCGGCGCGTCGGCGTTGAGCGCGCCGATTTTGGCGGCGAGTTCGTCGGCGCCCTTCACATTGGTGCCGATACCGATCACAACGGCGCTCGCGCTCTCCGTGCTCCACGCGGTCTCGATCAGAATGCCTGCGAGCTTGTCGCCTTCGAGCAGCACGTCGTTCGGCCATTTCAGCGCAATCTGGCCCGGCCCCGCGACGGGCAGCGAGCGCAATCCGTCGACGAGCGCCACGCCCACCGCGAGACTCAATCCCGCCAGTCCTTCGAGCGGACGTGGCAGCACGCACGCGACGGAAAACAGCAGCGCATTGCCCGGCTCCGCGTACCACGCGCGGCCACGTCGGCCGCGCCCGGCGGTTTGCAGATAAGCGACCCGCACGATCGGACGCGGCAGCGCGCCCGCCTTGCGCGGCAGCGCCTTGACGCGCGTCATCAGGTCGGCGTTGGTCGAGCCGGTTTCCTCGACGATTTCGATCGGCCAGTCATGCGCATGCGCGCCGAAAAGAACGACGGCGCGCTCGCGGTCGATGCGCCAGTCGGCTGCGTTCGCGGCAGCGGCCGGGCCTTGAGGAGGAGTCTTGGAAGCGTTCATGTTCATATTGTAGCCACAGCGAACCCGCTCGGGCCGCCAGCACGGTCGATCCGCCGCGCCTTCGTTACAATGGCCGCTAATCCGCTAACCAGATTGCAGCGATCCTTGAACTACGACACTCCGCCCGGCCTTGAAGTCGCGGCCGGCAGCCAAGGCAAGATCGTCCGGCTCTCGGGCCAGTGGACGGCGCTCGCGCTCGCGCGCGACCGTTCTACCGGCCATGTGATTCCGCAATTGCGCTCGCTTGAGGGCGCGGAAGGCATCGGCCAGTGGGACCTGTCGCGCATCGACCGGATGGATCACGTGGGCGGCCAGGCGCTGTGGCGCGTGTGGGGCCGCAGAATGCCGCCCGATACCGCGCTCACCGACACCCAGCGCGATATTTTCGAGCGTATCGCGCTGCTCGACACCGTCCGCGAGAAGGCCGAACCGGTGGTGAAGTTCGATCCTTTCACCCGGCTCGGTCTCGGCATCTTCTCTTTTGTCGAGCATCTATACGGCGGCGTGGCGATGTTCGGGCGCGTCGTGCTGGACCTGCTGGCGATCGTGCGCAAGCCGGCCATCACGCCGTGGACCGAAATCTCCGCGAATGTCTACAACGCAGGCGCGAGAGCGCTGCCGATCACCGCGCTGGTCGCATTCCTGATCGGCATCGTGCTGAGTTATCTGTCCGCGCAGCAATTGCGGCTCTTTGGCGCGAATCAGTACATCGTGAATATTCTCGGGCTCTCGGTGATTCGCGAGCTTGGCCCGGTGCTGTCGGCGATTCTGGTGGCGGGCCGCTCGGGCTCGGCGATCACCGCGCAGATCGGCGTGATGCGCGTGACCGAGGAACTCGACGCCATGCGCGTGATGGGCATTCCGCACGGCCTGCGCCTGATCCTGCCGCGCGTGGTCGCGCTCGGCGTGGCCATGCCGCTTCTGGTGATGTGGACCAACATGATCGCGCTGACGGGCGGCGCGCTCGCGGCGAGGATCGTGCTCGGCATCGACATGAGTTACTTCGCGCGCGCGTTGCCGGGCGTCGTGCCGGTCGCGAATCTGTGGATCGGGCTCGGCAAGGGCGTCGCGTTCGGCATGCTGATCGCGATCGTCGGGTGTCATTTCGGGTTCCGCATCAAGGCGAATTCGCAGAGTCTCGGCGAAGGCACGACCACGTCGGTGGTGACGTCGATCACTATCGTGATTCTCGCGGACGCCGTGTTCGCGATCCTCTTTCAGAACGTGGGGCTCGGATGACCGCGCCGCTCACCGCCGCCGTGCGCGGCCAGCCGATGCCTTCGATCGCCGAGCCGGTGATCGAGGTGATCGACGTGACCAAGCGCTATGGCCGCAACATCGTGCATCAGCATCTGAATCTGGACGTACGGCGCGGCGAGATCATGTCGGTCGTCGGCGGTTCGGGGTCGGGCAAGACCACGCTCGTGCGGCAGATTCTCGGGCTGGAGCGGCCGTCGTCGGGGACCATCAAGCTTTTCGGGCAAGACCTCGCGACCATTTCGCCGGAAACCGCGCTTCTCATGCGCAGCCGCTCCGGCATGCTGTTTCAGCGCGGCGCGCTGTTCTCGTCGCTGTCGGTGTTCGACAACGTCGCGCAACCGGTTCGCGAGCTTGGCAAGGTGCCCGAAGACCTGCTGCGCGACATCGTGATGCTGAAGCTGGAGATGGTCGGCCTGCCGTGCAAGCACGCGTCGAAAATGCCGTCGGCGCTGTCGGGCGGGATGATCAAGCGCGTCGGCATTGCGCGCGCCATCGCGCTCGAACCGGAATTGCTGTTTCTCGACGAACCGACCGCCGGACTCGATCCGCAGGCGTCCGATGAATTCGTCGAGCTGATTTCGGCGCTGCATCGCGCGCTCGGTTTGACTGTGGTGATGGTCACGCACGATCTCGACACGATGGTCGCGCTCTCCACGCGCGTCGCCGTGCTGGCGGATCGCAAGGTGCTGGTCGCCGCGCCGGTGGAAGAGGCGGCGGGCGTGGATCATCCTTTCATCCGCGAATATTTTCTCGGCTTGCGCGGACGGCGCGCGTTGCAGGCGCTGCCGCCCGAGCGCCGCGCGAAGCTGCCGCGCGCGGCGCTCGAGCCGGCGTCGTCGGAATTGCCGCTGTGAATCAGGGAACCTGGTAATGGAAAACAAATCACATGCGTTCTGGGCGGGACTCTTCACGGTTGTCCTGATCGCTGCAATCGCCACGGCGGCTTTTTTGTTCAACGTCGACCGGGCCGTGCGCGTGCCCTACGATCTGATTGCGCGCACCAACGTGACCGGGCTGTACACCGACGCCGCCGTGCGCTATCGCGGGCTCGACGTCGGCAAGGTTCAGTCCATCAAGTTCGACCGCGATCATCCGGGGCAGATCGTGATCCGCATTCTCGTCGACACGCACGCGCCGATCACGCGTTCCACGTTCGGCAGTCTCGGCTTGCAGGGCGTGACGGGCATCGCGTTCATTCAGCTCGACGACACCGGGCGCGATGCGTCGCCGCTGCCTTCGTCGCCGAAACAGGTTGCGCAGTTGCCCATGCGTCCCGGTCTGCTCGATCAGTTGCAGCAACGCGGCGACGTGCTGCTGCGGAAACTCGAAAAGGTCACGGACGACGTCGACAATCTGTTGTCGCAGCAAATGGTCGATCAGTTGCACGGCACGGCGGCCAGCATCCAGAAAGCCGCGGACGGCGTCGCCACGCTCACGCAGCAGATGGCGCCGGTGGCCAGCAAGTTGCCCGCCACGCTCGGCAAACTGGACAGCACATTGAGTTCGACCAATCAGTTGATCACGAACCTGAACCGTCCGAATGGTCCGTTCGAAACCAATCTGAACAAGGTGGGCACGGCGGCGCAGCAAGCCGGCGACGCGCTCACCGCGATGAACGGCTCGTTGCAGGAGCTGTCGGCGCGAGTCGGCTATGACACGCTGCCGCGCGTCAATTCGCTCGCCGAAGACGTGCGCTCCGCCGCGCGCTCGGTGGATCGCGCCGCCGACACGTTCAGCACGAGCCCGCGCAGCGTGCTGTTCGGCGCGCCCGCTGCGGCGCCGGGGCCGGGCGAAGCCGGCTTCACGTGGCCCGCCGCGCGCGCCGCGAAATGAATCTGAAGGTTTGAAGAAAGGAAGATTGTCATGTCACGCTCCATTCACCGGTTGTCGACCTCGCGTTTCGCGCGCACGGGCGTGGGCTGCGCGGTGCTCGTCGCGCTGGGCCTGCTGGTCGCGGGCTGCACGAGCACGCCGGCCGCGCTGTCGGACATCCGGTACGACTTCGGGCCGCCGAAGCCGTCCGCGTCCGCGGGCACGCAACCGGCCGTGAAGGTGCTCGACGTCAGCGCGCCCGAAGTGCTCGAATCCGACAAACTCGTGTACCGGCTGAGTTATGCCGACGCGCAGCAAATGGCCGCCTACGCGAACAGCCACTGGACGATGCCGCCTTCGCAGTTGCTCACGCAGCGCCTGCGCGGCGCGCTCAGTTCGCGCGGCACGGTGCTGACGGGCGCCGACGGTGTCGCCGCGCCGGTTCTGAAAATCGAGCTGAGCGAGTTCGAGCAGGTCTTCGACAGTCAGTCGCAAAGCCACGCGGCGGTCACCGCGCGCGCTACGCTGACGCAAAACGGCAAGGTGCTCAGCCAGCGCACCTTCATCTCGCGCGCGCCGTCCAGTTCCGCCGACGCCGCGGGCGGCGCGCAGGCGCTCGCCGCCGCGAGCGACGAGCTGGTCGCGCAGATCGGCGCGTGGCTTGGCGTGCAGGCGCTGGTCGCCGCGCAATGACGGGCGCGCAGCGCACGCACAGGAGCGCTGCATGAGCGACAGATCGTGGCTGCGCCGTCCGTCGATGCTCTCGCGGCAAGCGCTGGTGCTGTATACGGCGCTGATCGTCTATGGCTCGTGGTATCCGTTTTCGGGCTGGCGCTCGCTCGGCCTCGGGCCGTTCGCCTATCTGCTGGACCCGATGCCGCAATATCTGACGGCGTTCGATGTCGTCACCAATGTGCTCGGCTATATGCCTTTCGGCGCATTGATGGTGCTCGCGCTCTATCCGCGCTGGCGCGGGCCGCTGGCGGTCGGGCTGGCGTTCGTGGCCGGTGGGCTGCTGTCGGGTGTGATGGAAGCCGTGCAGACCTATCTGCCGACGCGCGTCGCGTCCAATCTCGATCTCGCGGCCAATGCGCTCGGCGCGCTGCTCGGGGCGGCGATCATGTCGCCCACCACCGGCGCGCTGCTCGACCGCGGGCTGCTGCGGCGCTTGCGGCTCATGTGGTTCGAGCGCGAAAGCGCGGCGCTCGTGTGTCTGGTGGCAACGTGGCCGTTCGCGACGATGTATCCGTCGCCGCGTCTGTTCGGGCTAGGCAACTGGCCGCGCGCGCTGTGGACGCGTTTCGATTCGACCACGCAGGACGCGCTCTTTGCGTGGGCGCCGGCTGCGTGGCACGTCGGCGTCTGGCCGGCATGGGTCGCCGCGTGGCTGCCCGAAGACGCCTGGGAAGCGCTGATCACCACGCTCAATCTGTTCGCCGCGCTCGGGCTCGCGTCATTGTCGGTGCGCCGCCATGCGCCGCGGATGCGGCTTCTGCTGCTGTTCATCGTCGCCACGCTAGGCGTGAAGGCGGGCGCAACGTTCCTGCAATCGCAGTCCGGTCTCGCCTTCGACTGGGCGACGCCCGGCGCGCTCGCGGGCCTTGCCTGCGGCGCGGCGCTCGGCCTCGTCGCGCTGCGTCTGCGGCGCCGCTCGCGCGCGGCGCTGGCGGCGGGAGCGCTCGTCGTCACGCTGGTGTTCGTCAACTTGCTGCCGGTGAATCCCTATTTCGATGTCGTGCTGGCCGACTGGCGGCAAGGGCGCTACCTGCACTTCAACGGTCTCGCGCGTTGGCTCGCGTGGATGTGGCCGTATGCGGCGCTCGTGTGGCTTGCGTTCGTCGTCGAGCGGGTGTGGTTGAAGCGGCGCGCGAAGCCGGCGTGAGGCGTGACGCGTGAGTCGGAGCGTGCGTTGCCGTGTCCTCGTCTTCAGTGGGTGCTGGCTATAATCGTCTGCAACCGGCCGTCCGCACCCGTTCTCATGCAAAAACCGCCGCGCCGCTGCGCGCAACCGCGTTCTGCTGCACTATTGCCTTTCTGACAGCTTTCCTTCCCGCACATCATGGACTCCTTCTACAAGTACCACGTCTTCTTTTGCCTCAATCAGCGTGAACCGGGCGCGGAGCGTCCGAGCTGCGCGAACTGCAATGCGCCAGCCATGCAGGAGTACGCGAAAAAGCGCGTGAAGAAGCTCGGCCTCGCCGGCCCCGGCCAGGTGCGTATCAACAAGGCGGGCTGTCTCGATCGCTGCGAACTCGGCCCGGCGCTCGTGGTTTATCCGGAAGGCGTCTGGTACACGTATGTCGACGAAAGCGACATCGACGAAATCGTCGACTCGCATCTGGCGAACGGCAAGATCGTCGAGCGTCTGAAAATCGATCAATAAGCAAGCCATGAACGTACACACGAAGAAATATCTGATCGACGGCCCGGTCGGCAAAATCGAGGTCGCGCTGGATCTGCCCGACGAAGCTCGCGAGGACGGCGCGGCGCCGCGCGGCATCGCGCTCGTCGCGCATCCGCATCCGCTCTTTGGCGGCACGATGGACAACAAGGTCGCGCAGACGCTCGCGCGCACGCTCGTGCAGTTGAACTACGCGACCTATCGCGCGAATTTTCGCGGCGTCGGCGAAACGCAAGGCGAGCACGACGCGGGCATCGGCGAGCGCGACGATTTGCGCGCGGTGCTCGATCACATGCGCGCACAACCGGGGCACGGCGAGTTGCCGCTCGTGCTGGCGGGTTTTTCGTTCGGCACCTTCGTGCTCTCGCACGTGGCCGCGAAGCTGCGCGAAGAAGGGCAGGAAATCGAGCGCATGGTGTTCGTCGGCACGGCGGCGAGCCGCTGGGAAGTCGCGCCCGTGCCGGAGAACACGCTGGTGATTCACGGCGAGACCGATGACACCGTTCCCATTCAATCCGTTTACGACTGGGCGCGGCCGCAAGAATTGCCGGTTGTCGTGATTCCGGGTGCGGAGCATTTCCTGCATCGCAAGCTGCATATTCTGAAGCGGATCATCGTCGACGCGTGGCGTTGATTTCGCGGCGCGGGCGCGTTTTCCGGGGTACAGGTATGCGCAAACGCGAAATTTATCGCCTGCCGTTGCGCGAAGTTCAAGGAATTGCGCGCGTATAATGAGCGCTCTTTTTTTGGGCGCAGCACGCCTTTCCGGCAGTTCGCGCGACGCGTAGCTTTCCTGTCACGCGCGCAGCGGTGCCGGCTTGAGTGTGCTGCGCGAACCGATTGCGTGGCCGGAAGTCCAATGGGCGCCCGCGCCGTGACGTCGTTACGTTTTACGTCGTTACGGCCAGGCGCTCGCCGACCGGCTCTTCCAAACTCTGCGCCTTACGCGCGTTGTATTTTTCTGCACGAATCGACCCTATGCGTTTTCCGACCTCCGGCCGCCTGTCTTTTCCCTCAGTTGCATCCTGTGTTCCTTCCACGCTAAGCCGCCGCGCATTGACGCTCGGCGTCGTGTTGCCCGCGACACTCGTGGCCAGCACGGCGTTCGCGCAAGTGCCGCCGCCGGCGGTGAACGCGCGCTCGTGGGTGCTCGTCGACGCGACCAGCAATCAGGTGCTCGCCTCGGGCAATGCTGACGAACGCGTGGAACCGGCATCGCTCACCAAGCTGATGACCGCGTATCTCGTCTTCGAGGCACTGCAGACGAAGAAGATCTCGATGGACCAGACCATTGAGCCGAGCGAGGCGGTGCGCCGCGTGCGCACGGACGAATCGCGCATGTTCGTCGAGGCGAACAAGCCCGTGACCGTGCACGATCTGGTGTACGGCATGATCGTGCAGTCGGGCAACGACGCCGCGATCGCGCTGGCCGAACTGGTGGGCGGAAGCGAAGCGCAGTTCGTCAACATGATGAACACCGAAGCGCAGCGCCTCGGCATGGCGCACACGCATTTCGCCGACGTGAACGGCATGCCCGATCCGCAGCACTACACGACCGCAGGCGACCTCGCGATGCTGTCGGCGCGTCTGATTCGCGACTTCCCTGACTACTACAACATCTTCTCGGTCAAGGAATTCACGTACAACAAGATCAAGCAGCCGAACCGCAACCGTCTGCTGTGGATCGACCCGACCGTCGACGGTCTGAAGACCGGTCACACGCAAGCCGCCGGCTACTGCCTGATCGCGAGCGCGAAGCGTTCGCTGCCGGGCACGCCCGACGCATCGCGCCGCCTCGTCTCGGTCATGATGGGCGAGACCAAGGAACACGACCGCGTGCAGGACAGCCTGAAAATGCTGAACTACGGCTACACCGCGTACGACACGGTGCGTCTGTACAAGGCGAGCCAGGTGGTCGGCACGCCGCGCGTCTACAAGGGTGCGCAGGACACCGTGCAGATCGGCGTGAAGAGCGATCAGTACATCACCGTGCCGAAGGGCATGGCCGACAAGGTGAAGCCGCAAATCGAGCAGAACGATCCGCTGATCGCGCCGATCGCGAATGGTCAGCAGGTCGGCACGGCGAAGCTGGTTGCCGACGGCAAGGTGCTCGCGCAATTCCCGGTGGTCGCCTTGCAGGCGGTGCCGCAAGCCGGCGTGGTCGGCCGCGTCTGGGATTCGCTGATGCTCATGTTCAACAAGAAAAAATAAACGGCTGATCGCGATGACCGCTTCTTCCGACGTTTCGCTCGAACCGATCGTTTATCTGAACGGCGAAGTGGTGCCGTTGTCCGAGGCGCGCGTGCCGGTTCTCGACCGCGGTTTTATTTTCGGCGACGGCATTTACGAAGTCGCGCCGCTGTACGCGCATGCGGGCGGCCGCACGGCTTTTCGCTTCGAGCATCATCTGGCGCGCCTCGCGCGCTCGCTCGCGAAGATCGGCATCGCCAATCCGTTCGACAACGTCGGCTGGCGTGCGCTGATCGAGCGCGTCGTCGCGGTCAACGAGGCGCAAGCCGGTCTTTCCACCAGCCAGGACGCGATTGCGTACATCCAGATCACGCGCGGCGTCGCGAAGCGCGCTCACGCGTTTCCCGCCGGAATCCAGCCCACCGTGTTCGTGATGGTCACGCCGCTCAATCTGCCGGATGCAGCACAACGCGCAGCGGGCGTGCGTTGCGTGAGCGCTGAAGATCGCCGCTGGCTCCATTGCGACATCAAATCGGTATCGCTGCTCGGCAATGTGCTGATGGCGCAATACGCGGCGGAAAACGACGCGTTCGAAACCATCCAGTTGCGCGACGGCTTGCTGACCGAAGGGTCGTCGTCGAATGTGTGGGTGGTGAAAGACGGCGTGTTGGCCGCGCCGCCGCGCAGCCACAAGATTCTCGAAGGCATTCGCTATGGGCTGATCGAGGAATTGGCGGCGGAATGCGGCATCCGTTTCGACGCGCGCGAGATCACCGAAGCCGAGGTGCGCGCGGCCGACGAGCTGATCGTCAGTTCCGCCACCAAGGAAGTGCTGCCCGTCACGCAACTCGACGGCCAGCCGGTCGGCGAGGGCAAGCCGGGCGCGGTGTTTGCGGCGCTGTATGCGGCGTATCAGCGAGCCAAGGCAAAAGAGGCGCAAGCCGCGTAGCAAGGAGCAACGAATGAATTCCGCCAACGAAACCCTGCTTGAGTTTCCCTGCGATTTCCCCATCAAGATCATGGGCAAATCGCACCCCGAGTTTGCAGAGACGATCGTCTCGGTGGTGCGGCAGTTCGATAACGATGTCGACGCCGCGCGCGTCGAAAGCCGCCCGTCAAGCGGCGGCAACTACACCGGACTGACAGTCACTGTGCGCGCCACGAGCCGCGAGCAGCTCGACAATATCTATCGCGCGCTCACCGGGCATCCGATGGTGAAGGTGGTGCTGTAGCGCACCACACGCTTACGGCGCGGCGCGCAACGCGTCCGCCGCGCGGGCGGGATCAACTGCATCAGCGGTATTAGCGGTGCTAGCGGTACTAGCGGCACTTGCCGCACTTGCGCCGGGGCCGGCCTCGCAAGCCCGGTCGAAAAGCAGTTTGAAACGTCCCACTTCCGCGAAAACCCAATCGCGGAACGCCTTGACCCTCGCCGTTTCCAGCATCTGCGGCGGGCAGATGAAGTAGTACTGCCATGGGCTCGGTCCATCCACGTTGAAAAGCCGCACGAGGCGCCCCGCGGCGATTTCGTGCATGGCCAGCGAGCGGCGCGTGAGCGCGATTCCCTGACCGTCGATGGCCGCCTGCAACAAATTCGACGAATCCTGATAAAGCACGCCGCGCTTCGGCTCGGGCCAATCCGTCAGGCCCGCCGCGTCGAACCACGGACGCCAGAGTTCGTCGTCAGAACGCAGCAGCGGGAGCTGGGCCAGCTCGGCCGGCGTTTGCGGCAGCTTGCCGCCGTTGAAATCCGGCGCGCACGCGGGAAAAAAAATTTCCTCCAGCAGAAGCTCGGAATGCAGCCCCGTATATTTGCCGAAGCCGAAACGGATGGCCACGTCGACGTCGTCGCGCGCGAAATCCGTTAGCGCGTTGGTGGACAGCAGCTCCAGATCCCATTGCGGATGCGCCTCGATAAAACTGCCGACACGCGGCGTCACCCAGCGCGCCGCGAACGACGACAACATCGACACCACCAGCCGCCGCTCGCGGTCGCCGGCGCGCAGCTCGCGCGTGGCGTCGCAGAGCGCGCTCAGCGCGGTGCGCACGTGGTTTGCATAGCGCCGGCCGGTTTCCGTGAGCCGCACGCGTTTGCCGTCGCGGGCGAACAGCGACACGCCGAGTTCAGCCTCCAGCGCGCGGATCTGGTGGCTGACCGCGCCGTGCGTGACGAAAAGCTCGTCCGCCGCGCGCGAAAAACTCTCGTGACGGGCGGCGGCCTCGAAGGCCTTGATCGCGTTCAACGGCGGCAGGTGACGAAGCTCCATCGCAATATTTCTCACATAGAGGTGAAAATTGATCGTTTTGCGTAAACCCTTGCTATGCCTACGATTGTAGCCATGAAACGACTTTTTTCGAGGGCAATCATGCGAGAAATTTCCTCTAGCATCGCGTATGAAATTCGCAGTGGCGAAACGCTTCCCCTGAAGGTGGCGCGCAGCACGAAGCTGGTCGTGCGCGGCGGCGCGGTGTGGGTCACGCGCAGCGACGACACCGAAGACTACTGGCTGCAACCCGGCCACACGCTGAGATTGCGGCGCGGCGAACGGCTTTGGCTGAGCGTGGAGGGCGCGGCTCGTGCCACCGTCGCTTTTTCGGTGCCGACGCGTTGCGACGAGCGTGCGCTGAACTGGTTCGCGCGGGTCGGCGAACGCTTCGCGGCGCGGATGCGCGGCGGCTGGCGCACAGTTTGAAGGCGCGCGGCGCGGCGCGTCGCGTCGCGTGCAAGCACGACGGGCGGGGATTCCCAGATTTCGGTAAACTGCCGGGATCATGTCCGTCGCTCCGGTTTCTTCATCTCAAATGCCCGCCACGGCGCCGCTCACGCTGCGCTGGCGCGGCGTCGAACTCTACGAAGCCAGTTTCGAAGCAATGCGCGCGTTCACTGACGCGCGCAACGCCGACACGCCCGACGAAATCTGGCTGGTCGAGCATCCGTCGGTCTTTACGCTGGGCCAGGCGGGCGATCCGTCGCATCTGCTGGCTGCCGACAGCGGCATTCCTCTGGTGAAAGTGGATCGGGGCGGCCAAATCACATATCACGGGCCGGGGCAGGTGGTGGCGTACCTGCTGCTCGATTTGCGGCGTCGCAAGCTCATGGTTCGCGAGATGGTCACGCGGATCGAGCAGGCCGTGATCGATACCCTTGCGGCGTATAATCTCGCCGGAGAACGCAAGGCAGGCGCACCCGGCATCTACGTCGCGCCTGTGCCGGAAGCCGGACTGCATGCCGGTGCGAAGATCGCCGCGCTCGGCCTCAAGATCCGCAACGGCTGTAGCTATCACGGCGTCAGCCTGAACGTGAAAATGGATTTACGGCCGTTTCTGGCCATCAACCCTTGTGGCTACGCGGGGCTCGAAACAGTCGACATGGCAACGCTCGGCGTTGCCGCCGGCTGGGACGACGTGGCCCGCACTCTGGCAGCCAGCCTCATCGCAAACCTCGACGGCAATCCCGCGGCCGTCGCCCAACCGCAGACCGGTGCGCTCACCGCCTGACTGGATCGAACGAATGACTGACGTTACCGCGAACCTCGCAGCTTCCCCCGCGCCCGAAGGCGTGCCGGCATCCGCTGCTGCCTACGACGCCACCGCGAAGCAGAAGGCGCAAGCCAAAACCGCCCGCATTCCCATCAAGATCGTTCCGATTGAAAAGCTGAAGAAGCCTGACTGGATTCGCGTCAAGGCGGCGACCGGCAACTCGCGTTTCTACGAGATCAAGCAAATTTTGCGCGAGCACAATCTGCACACCGTCTGCGAGGAAGCGAGCTGCCCGAACATCGGCGAGTGCTTCGGCAAGGGCACGGCGACCTTCATGATCATGGGCGACAAGTGCACGCGGCGCTGCCCGTTCTGCGACGTGGGCCACGGCCGTCCCGATCCGCTCGATCCGGAGGAGCCTGGCAACCTCGCGCGCACGATTGCGGCGCTGAAGCTGAAGTACGTGGTGATCACGAGCGTGGACCGTGACGATTTGCGCGACGGCGGCGCGGCGCACTTTGTGGAATGTATCCGTCAGACGCGCGAACTCTCGCCGGAAACGCGCATTGAAATTCTGACGCCGGATTTCCGTGGTCGTCTGGATCGCGCGATCGGCATTCTGAATGCCGCGCCGCCCGACGTGATGAACCACAATCTCGAAACGGTGCCGCGTCTGTATAAGGAAGCGCGGCCGGGTTCGGACTACGCGCATTCGCTGAAGCTGCTGAAGGACTTCAAGGCGCTTCATCCGGACGTCGCAACCAAGTCGGGTTTGATGGTCGGCCTCGGCGAAACGGAAGAAGAGATTCTGCAAGTCATGCGCGATCTGCGCGAGCACGACGTGGACATGCTGACAATCGGCCAGTATCTGCAACCTTCGGAGCATCATCTGCCGGTCCGCTCGTACGTGCATCCGGACACGTTCAAGATGTACGAGGAAGAGGCGTACAAGATGGGCTTCACGCACGCCGCGGTCGGCGCCATGGTGCGTTCGAGCTATCACGCCGATTTGCAGGCGCATGGAGCCGGCGTGGTCTGAGCGTCGGGTCCGCCCGTTTTAAAGAAAGCCCGCACGTGTTGCGGGCTTTTTTTTCAGCTGGGCAAACGCCTGCGTGGCGAAATGCGCATCAAGCCACATCAAGCCGCACCAAGCCACCTCAAGCAAAAAGTTCGATAACCGGCCAGCCGCGCTCCTTCGCCACCTTGCGCAAACGCGCGTCCGGATTGGTCGCGACCGGGTGCGTGACGCGTTCGAGCAACGGAACGTCGTTGATCGAATCGCTATAGAACCAGCTCTCGGCGAAGTCCTGCAAACGGTGGCCCAGCGAGGCGAGCCAGTTTTCGGTGCGCGTGATCTTGCCTTCGCGGAACGTCGGAACGCCCACCGACGCACCCGTGAAACGCGCGAGCGGATCGCCGCCTTCCGTGTCGAGTTCGATTCCAAGAAGATGGTCGAAGCCGAGCGCCTTGCCAATCGGCGCCGTCACGAACACATTCGTGGCCGTGACGATGCAGCACAGGTCGCCCGCCTCGATGTGATGCTGCACGAGTTCGCGCGCGGCCGGCCGAATGGCCGGCGCGATCACTTCCCGCATGAACTGCGCGTGCCATGCGTCGAGCTGCTCGCGCGAGTGACGCGCGAGCGGCGCCAGCGTGTATTGCAGATAGGCGCTCATGTCGAGCGTGCCGGCCACATATTGCCGGTAATACTCGTCGATTTCTTCTGCATGCCGCGCGGCGCCTTCTACTCCAAGGCCGGCAACAAAATGAGCCCACGCCTGGTCGCTGTCGAGCGGCAGCAGCGTGTGGTCGAGATCGAACAGCGCGAGATTGCGGCTCATCCGTTGTCCTTGTCAGCAGGTGGCGAGGCGTCGCATGTACCGGCCTGAACGGCCGCGCGGCGATCACATCGTTGCGCGAGCGTATATTTAAAAGCACAAAATTACAATAAGGCAAAAATATGCAACACTAGTGTCATACGCCCCGGGTGTCGTAGCGCGACATGCGGTTCGGGTCACGGCAGCAGAGAATAATGAGCAGTGCGCTATGTTGATTCTCCTTAACCTTCTGGCCGGTGTGGCACTGCTTGTGTGGGGCTCGCATATCGTGCGCACCGGCATCCTTCGTGTGCTCGGGGCCGATCTGCGCAGCGTGCTCGGGCGCAGCACGCGTGGCCGCTGGCGTGCGTTCCTGTCGGGAGTCGGCGTCACGAGCCTCGTGCAAAGCAGCAACGCCACCGCGGTGATCGTCACGTCGTTCGCGGCGCAAGGGCTTTTACCGCTGACCAGCGGGCTCGCCATCATGCTCGGCGCGGACGTCGGCACGGCGTTGATGGCGCGGATTCTCACACTCGATCTGTCCTGGTTGTCGCCGATCCTCATTCTGTTCGGCGTGCCGCTTTTTCTGTCGCGCAAGGAGACGCGCCTGGGTCAGGTCGGGCGTACGTTGATCGGGCTCGGTCTGATTCTGCTCGCGCTTCATCTGATCGTCGAAACCGCTCAGCCGATGATGCAAGGCGCAGGCGTGCGCGTCATGTTCGGCGCGTTGACGGGCGATACGATGCTCGACGCGCTGGTCGGCGCGGCCTTCGCCATGCTGTCGTATTCGAGCCTCGCGGCCGTGTTGCTCACGGCCACGCTGGCATCGTCGGGCGTGATTTCGCTGAAGGTGGCGCTGTGCCTCGTGATCGGCGCGAATCTCGGCAGCGGGCTGGTCGCGCTGCTGGGCGCGGCCGCGCAGAACCCGGCGGCGCGGCGGCTCGCGCTCGGCAGCTTCACCTTCAAGCTCGCCGGCGCGCTGCTGATCCTGCCGTTCACGTCCTTGCTCGCGCGCGGGCTGCCGGTGCTGATCGCGAATCCGCGAGAAGCCACCGTGGGCTTCCACCTGATCTACAACACGTTGCGTTGCTGCGCGTGTCTGTCGCTGATCGACCCGGTCGCGCGCGTCTGCGCGCGCCTGTCGCCGGACCGGCCCATGCCGAATGGCGAGTTGCGGCCGCTGCATCTCGACGCCGGCGCGCTGGCCACGCCGACACTCGCGCTCGCCAATGCCGCGCGCGAAGTGCTGCGCATCGGCGATATCGTGCGCGTCATGCTCGACAATGTCGGCGAGCTGATTCATCACAATCATCTGGAGAAGGCGCGCGAAACGGTCCGCATGGACGACGACATCGACGAGCTTTACGCCGCCGTCAAGCACTACCTCACGCTGATTTCGCGCGAGCAGCTCGACGAATCCGACAGCCGCCGCTGGACCGACATCATTTCGCTGACGATCAATCTGGAGCACGCGGGCGACATCATCGAGCGGATCGTGGGCGATATCGAGGAAAAGAAGATCGCGCACCGCCTGTCGTTTTCGGAAGAAGGGCTGGGCGAACTGGACGATCTGCAGGCGCGGCTCGTCAGAAATCTGCAACTCGGGCTGTCCGTATTCCTGAATAACGACTTGCGATGCGCCGAGCGTCTGCTTGCCGAAAAAGAGCATTTCCGCGATCTGGAGCGCGCCTATTCATACCGGCATCTGGACCGGCTCGCCGGTCAGACGCTGCGCAGCATCGAGACGAGCGCGTTGCATCTCGACGTGATCAGCGACATGAAGCGCCTGAACTCGCTGTTCTGTTCGACGGCTTATCCGGTGCTCGACGCCGCCGGCGCGCTGCACGACACGCGCTTGCGCAAACACACGCTCGATACGCTGCATCTGAAGGATTGAGCCGGCGCGTTCACGCCAGCACGACTTCTTCCAGCTTCTTTTTCAACGCGGTGAAATCGGCGGCCTCGGCGGCTTTCTTGTTGGTGACGAGCACGTCGATCCGGTCAACCGGGCAATACGAAATGCGGCTGCGCTGGCCAATCTTGCTGTAGTCGGCGAGGATCACCACGCGGTCCGCGTTCGCGACCATCGCGCGCGCCACTTCGGTTTCGGCGTGATCGTAGTTCGTCGCGCCATGCCGATGGTCGATGCCGACCGGCGACAGCAGCGCCAGGTCCGCGCGGTAGCGCTGGATGTCGAGCACGGTCGTCGCGCCGGTGGTCGCCATGGCGCGGTCGCTGATCGTGCCGCCGAGCAGAATGACTTCGTTGGCGGCTTCGGCTTGCTCCGCCGCGCCGCGCAACTTCAACGCGACGTCGATGGAATTGGTGACGATGGTCAGGTTGGCGAGCTTCGCGAGTTCTTCGGCGAGCGCGGCGGTCGTGGTGCCCGCGTCGATAAAGAGCGTTTGCCCGCTGGCGATCAGGCCGGTCGCCGCCTTCGCGATGGCCGTTTTCGATTTGACGCGCATATGGGCGCGCTCGGCGATCGGCGCTTCGTCGGCGGGTCTGATTGCGCCGCCGTGCACGCGCCGCAATTCACCCAGCGCTTCGAGATCGAGCAGATCGCGCCGCACCGTTTCGCGCGACACGCCCAGATCCGCCATGATCCGTTCGGTGGATACCCGATGCAGCGTCGAGAGCAACGCGCGTATTCTCTGATGACGGTCTTCCTGCCACATGCATGTCCCTTGAATGCGAAGTCGTTCGCACAACGTGTCTGAACCGGCAATATCGTGGACACGAATGTGTGTCCACACGATGTCAAACGTCCTAGTTTAGTTCAATTGTGTTGTATTTTTTTGGCAGCTTGCAAGTTTGTGTATTTGAATTTAGCCTTCGAAAATCGAAGCGCCGCGCGTGTTCTGGAGACCAAAACCGCCTACGCCGGCGCCTGTCAATCCGCTCTATCCGAGTGAAAGGTAACGAGACGTGGGAAACGGGATCGATCGTCCATCAGCGGCAGACTGGCCGTATCCGCCGCTCGTTGCGCACCGTTGCGGCGGCACGCTCGCGCCGGAGAACACGTTGGCGGGCTTTGACGCCTGCGTGCGCCACGGTTATCGCATGGTCGAATTCGACGCCAAGCTTTCCGCCGACACTCACCTTTTCCTGCTGCACGACGACACGCTTGAGCGCACCACCAGCGGCCACGGTGACGCCGCGGGTCAGACGTGGGCGCAGCTTGCGTCGCTCGACGCGGGCGCGTGGTACGGGCCGCAGTTCGCGGGCACGCGCCTGCCGACGCTGGCCGATGCGGCTGCCCGTTGCGCGCGCGACGGCATCGCGGCCAACATCGAAATCAAGCCGTGTCCGGGCCGCGACGAGATCACCGGCCGCCTCGTCGCAAGCGCGGCGCAGAGCTTGTGGCAAGGGCAAACGCCGCCGCTGCTGTCGTCGTTTTCTTTCGATGCACTCGCGGCCGCGCGCGACGCGGCGCCTTCATTGCGCCGCGGCATGCTATTCGAAGAAGTGCCGGCTGACTGGCTGCGAATCGTGCACGAGCTGGACTGCGTGTCCTTGCACGCGAGCCACCGCTATCTGAGCGAGCGGCTGGTCGCCGAGATTCGCGCAGCCGGGCTGCACATGCTCGCCTACACGGTGAACGACCCGGAGCGCGCGCAATTGCTCGCGCAATGGGGCGTCGACATGATTTGTACAGATCGCATGGATAGACTTCGGCACGACATGCTTTGAGCGCCGCGAGGTGGGGTGAACGTGAGCATGAGCATGAGCATGAGCATGGCGTGGACGCATGAATGCAGATGCATGATGAAGACAGGCGCGCATGGGCGCAGGCGTCCTTGAATTCCAACCAGAAATTTTCCAAACGTAGCAACTTCGGCAGAGGATGGGGAAAACTATGAACCGCACCGTGTTAGCTCGCATACTTTCGATGTCGGCCGCCGCAGGTGTCGCCGCTGCCGGCGCGAGCAGCGCTTGCGCCGCGCCGCTCGATGCACTGATCGCCGCCGCCAAGCAGGAGGGCCAGCTCACCGTGATCGCGTTGCCGCACGACTGGTGCAACTACGGGCAACTCGTCGCCGGCTTTCAGAAGAAGTACGGCATCAAGATCAACGAGCTGAATCCCGACGCCGGTTCCGGCGACGAGATCGAAGCCATCAAGGCGAACAAGGGCAACAAGGGACCGCAGGCGCCCGACGTGATCGACGTGGGTCTGTCGTTCGGCCCGAGCGCGAAGGCCGACGGCTTGTTGCAGCCTTACAAGGTCTCCACGTGGAACTCGATTCCGAAGGATTCGAAGGACGCCGACGGCTACTGGTACGGCGACTACTACGGCGTGCTCGCGTTCGAAGTGAACGGCGACATGATCGACAAGGCGCCGTCCGACTGGAGCGATCTGCTCAAGTCCGACTACAAGAACGCGGTCTCGCTCGCGGGCGATCCGCGCTCCGCGAATCAGGCGATTCAGGCGGTGTATGCAGCGGGCCTGTCGCAAAGCAGGGGCGACGCGGGCAAGGCGGACAAAGCCGGCCTCAAGTTCTTCAGCGATCTGAACAAGAACGGCAACTTCGTGCCGGTGATCGGCAAGGCCGCATCGCTCGCGCAAGGCACGACGCCGATCGTCGTCCGTTGGGACTACAACGCGCTCGCCGACCGCGATACGTTGAAGGGCAACCCGAAGGTTCAGGTGGTGGTGCCGAAAACAGGCGTGGTCGCGGGCGTCTATGTGCAGGCGATCAGCGCTTACGCGCCGCATCCGAACGCCGCCAAACTGTGGATGGAATACCTCTATTCCGACGAAGGCCAGATTGGCTGGTTGACGGGCTATTGCCATCCGATGCGCTATAACGAACTCGTGGCCGGCAAGAAAGTGCCGCAAGCGCTGCTCGACAAGCTGCCGCCGCCGTCGTCGTATAAGAACGTGGTGTTCCCGACGCTCTCGCAACAGGACGCGTACAAGGAAACCATCACGAAACATTGGGACGAAGTGGTCGGCGCGAACGTCAAGTAAGCGCGACTCGCCAACGTAGCGAGAAGTCATGCGCGCCGCGCGCGCCGTTCGCCATGGGCGGCGCGCGCGGCGTGAGCTATCAGGCCTCAAGGGTGAGCTATGAGCGCTTCATCGGATGCGGGATCGGTGCAGCCGGAACTGGTGGTTCCGCCGCTGCACACGCCAACGCCGCGCGTCGACGGTCCGGGCCGCGCGTCGCAGATGCTGGCCTGGATCGGCGTCGTACCGTTCTTTACCTTCGCGCTGCTGTTCCTGATTCTGCCGACCGGCTTCCTGATGGTCGGCGCGTTCCAGGACGCGCAAGGACACTTCACGCTCGCCAATCTGCGCGACCTGTTCCAGCCGTCGGTCCTCGACGCTTACTGGATCAGCTTCAAGGTCAGCGCGGCGTCTTCGTTCGGCGGCGCGCTGATCGGCTCGCTGCTCGCGTGGGCGGCGGTGCAGGGCAAACTGCCCGGCTGGATTCGTCCGACGTTGATGACCTTCTCCGGCGTCGCCTCGAACTTCGCGGGCGTGCCACTCGCGTTTGCGTTTATCTGCACGCTCGGGCGCGTGGGGCTCGTCACGGTGCTGCTGAAAAAGTACCTCGGCTTCAATCTGTACTCCACGGGCTTCAGCATCCTGAGTTTTTCGGGGCTCACGCTGACCTACCTATACTTCCAGATTCCGTTGATGGTGCTGATCGTCACGCCCGCGCTCGACGGCCTGAAGCGCGAATGGCGCGAAGCCTGCGATTGCCTCGGCGGCACCGCTTATCAATATTGGCGCCACGTCGCGCTGCCGGTGTTGTGGCCGAGCGTGCTCGGCGCGACGCTGCTGCTTTTCGCCAACGCATTCGGCGCGGTCGCGACGGCCTATGCGCTGACCGGCAGCTCGTTGAACATCGTGCCGATTCTGCTGTTCGCGCAGATTCGCGGCGACGTCATGCACAACCAGAACCTCGGCTATGCGCTCGCGCTCGGCATGGTGCTCGTGACGGGTCTTTCGAATGGCGGCTACATCTGGCTGCGCTCACGTGCTGAAAGAGGCCGCCGATGAAAAACCAGTCTCGCGTGGGCGCGTGGACCGCGATGGTGGTGGGTTCGCTGTACTTCCTGATTCCGCTCATCGCCACCTTCGAATTCAGTCTGCGGATGAAGCGCGGCGCCTACAGCTTCGAGGCGTATAGCGTCGTGCTGGGCGATCCGCATTTTCAGGCGTCGTTCGGCTATTCGATCCTGATGGCGCTGCTCACGATCGTGGTCGGCGTGTTGCTGGTCGTGCCGACCGCCTACTGGGTGCAACTGCGCTTGCCGAAGCTGCGGCCGGTCGTCGAATTCATCACGCTGCTGCCGCTCGTCGTGCCGGCTATCGTGATCGTGTTCGGCTATTTGCGCATCTATAACAGCAGCTCGATTTTGCCGCTCACGGGCAACGAGCGCGCGACCGATCTGCTGCTCGTGTTCGGCTATGTGACGCTCTCGCTGCCATACATGTACCGGGCCGTCGATGCCGGCCTGCGCGCCGTCGACGTGCGTTCGCTCACCGAAGCCGCCGAATGTCTCGGCGCGAACTGGCCGACGATTCTCTTCAAGGTGATCTTCCCGAATATCCGCTCGGGCATTCTGTCCGGCGCGTTTCTTACCTTCGCGGTGGTGATCGGCGAATTCACGCTGGCGAGCCTGCTCGACCGGCCCGCGTTCGGCCCGTATCTGCAATTGATCGGCGCGAATCGCGCGTATGAGCCGTCGGCGCTGGCGATTATCGCGTTCATGATCACGTGGGCGTCGATGGGTCTGATTCAGGTATTCGGTTCGGCGCGCGCGTTGAGCGGCCAGAAAATCTGACGCATGAGCTTCACACACTAGTTTGATTCACTGAGGCCGCGAATCATGGCATTCCTCGAAATCGAAAATCTGCATAAGTCGTTCGGGTCGAACATCGCGCTGCATCACTTCGACATGAAGATCGAGCGCGGCGAGTTCATCACTTTTCTCGGACCGTCCGGCTGCGGCAAGACCACCGTGCTGCGGATGATCGCCGGCTTCGAAACGCCCACGCGCGGCATCATCCGGCTCGACGGCAAGGACGTCACGCATCTGCGCACGCGGCAGCGCAAAGTCGGCATGGTGTTTCAGGCGTATGCGCTGTTTCCGAATATGACGGTCGCGGAGAACATCGGCTTCGGGCTGAAGATCGCGCATCGGCCGCAGGTGGAGATCAGTCAGCGTGTCGAGGAAATGCTGCATCTGATCAAGCTGCCGCAGCTCGGCGGACGTTATCCGTGGCAACTGTCGGGCGGCCAGCAGCAGCGCGTCGCGCTCGCGCGCGCGTTGGCGGGCAAGCCGCAGGTGCTGCTGCTCGACGAGCCGCTGTCCGCGCTCGACGCGAAAATCCGCATTTCATTGCGCCAGGACATTCGCGCGTTGCAGCGCGAACTCGGCATCACGTCGATTTTCGTCACGCACGATCAGGAAGAGGCGCTGTCCATTTCCGACCGCATTGTCGTGATGAACGAAGGGCGCGTCGAACAGATCGGCTCGCCGTCGGAAATCTATAACTATCCGCGCACGCGCTTTGTCGCGTCGTTCGTCGGCACGCTGAACATTCTGGCCGGACACGTGGTCGATCCGGCAACCGGCAAGATGGCGGTGGACGGTCAGGAGTTGACCACCACGCAGGAACTGCCGGCCGGCGACGCGGGCAAGAAGCGCCTTCTCGCGCTGCGCCCCGAAGCGATCGTGCTCGAACCGGCCGCGCCGGGCCGCAACACCTTGAGCGCGACCGTCGAAGAAGTGAATTTTCTCGGCGCGGTGGTGCGAATCCGAACGCGCGTGAAAGACGCGGTGATTTCGCTCGACGTCTTCAACGATCCGAATCGCGGTTTGCCCGAGCGAGGTCAGCCGGTGTCGCTCGGCTTCTCGCACGACAATCTGCTGGTGCTCGAAGAAGGCAGCGCTTAAACGCCGCCGGAAGCCCGCCAGAAAAGACTTCGGGTTTTCCCTAGGCTGCACGTGCGACGGATTCCGGGTTTCCCGACGCGCTCAATCCGGATTTCCGGAATCCCGGACGTCCGGCCCGGCGGCGCGCGTAAAAGTCCTTGAAAATCAATGCGATGCCGCTGGCGTCAAGCTGGCATCGACCTTGCAATTAAGAGTCCGCGGGCTTAACGGCCCGACGACTAAAGCAAGGAGACAACGATGTCTGATTTCCCTTCCCGGTATTTCTGAATTCGTCGTCTTGTCGCGGCCTTAATGCCGTGCAGCGGCGACGATTTTTCGTTCGCATGATGCGCAGCGTGGCAGGCCATGGGCTCATCCACATCGCAGGAAACATCGTGAAGAAACCTATCCACAAAGTGCTGTACGTCCAGGTGATCGTCGCGATCATGATCGGCATCGCGCTCGGGCATTTTTATCCGAACCTCGCCGTCGACATGAAACCGCTCGGCGACGGCTTCATCAAGCTGATCAAGATGGTGATCGGGCCGATCATCTTCTGTACGGTCGTGACCGGCATCGCCGGCATGGAAGACATGAAGAAGGTCGGGCGCGTCGGCGGCAAGGCGCTCCTGTACTTCGAAATCGTCTCGACGTTCGCGCTGATTCTCGGCCTGGCCGCCACGCACCTGTTGAGGCCGGGCGTCGGCTTCAACATCGATCCGGCCACGCTCGACGGCAAGGCAGTCGCTTCGTATGCCGCGAAAGCGCATGGCCAGTCGACGGTCGAATTCCTGATGCACATCATTCCGGACACGCTGACGTCGGCCTTTGCGCAAGGCGAGATCCTGCAGATCCTGCTGATCGCGCTGCTGTTCGGCGCGGTGCTCGCGACGGCCGGTGAAAAGGGCAAGGTCGTCACGAACTTCATCGAAGGCATCTCGCATATCCTGTTCGGCATCGTGCGCATCATCACGAAGCTGGCGCCGATCGGCGCATTCGGCGCGATGGCGTTCACCATCGGCAAGTACGGCATCGGCTCGCTTCTGCCGATGCTCAAGCTGATCGGCACGTTCTATCTGACGTCGATCGTCTTCGTGGTGGTCGTGCTCGGCATCATCGCGCGCGCGGTGGGCTTCAACATCCTGCGCTTCGTCTCGTACATCAAGGAAGAAATGCTGATCGTGCTCGGCACGAGTTCGTCCGAAGCCGCGCTGCCGCAACTGATGCTGAAGCTCGAAAAGCTCGGCTGCTCGCGCTCGGTGGTGGGCCTCGTGGTGCCGACCGGCTACTCGTTCAACCTCGACGGCACCAACATCTACATGACGATGGCCGTGCTGTTCATCGCCCAGGCGACGAACACCGACCTCACGTGGACGCAGCAGCTCACGCTACTCGCCGTGACGATGCTGACCTCGAAGGGCGCGAGCGGCGTGACCGGCGCGGGCTTCATCACGCTGGCTGCCACGCTCGCCGTGGTGCCGACCATTCCGCTGTCGGGCATGGTGCTGATTCTCGGTATCGACCGCTTCATGAGCGAATGCCGCGCGCTGACCAACATCGTCGGCAACGGCGTGGCGACTGTGGTCGTGTCGGCGTGGGAAAAGGAACTGGACCGCAACAAGCTGAACGCCGCGTTGCGTGGCGACGTCGCGGTCAAAGAGCCGGCCGGCGTCTGAGCCGGCACAGTCTGAAAGCGTAACGATTGCGGCCGCGGACACCAGCGCATGAAACCGGTGACCGCGCGCCCCACTGAAGCGCCGCCGGCCGACGAAGCTCGCGCCGGTGGCGCTTCGCCTTATGCCACAATATCCGATCACCATCGACTGGATATTGCCAACGTGACGCGCCGCCTGCTGATCCTCTTCGCGCTCGTCGCCGGGCTCGTGGCGGCGTGCGGGCTGACCTATAGCCTTGCGTGGCAAAGCGGAATCGACAGTTTGCGGCGCAATGCCGCCACGCGCGTCGATCGCACCACGAACTCGCTGAAGAGCACGCTGGAGCGCTACGAATCGCTGCCGTATCTGCTCGCGGAACATCCGATCGTGCAGGACGTGCTGGTCGATCCTTCGCCCGCCAATGTCAGGCGCGCGAATCTCTATCTCGAAGACCTGAACCGTCACGCGCGCGCGACGGTGACCTATATCATTCCGCTCGACGGCTATTGCGTGGCCGCGAGCAACTGGCAGGGGCCGGGCAGTTTCATCGGCGCGGGCTATCAGTTCCGGCCGTATTTTCTCGATGCGATCAAGGGCGGCGTGGGCCGCTTCTTCGGCATCGGCACTATTTCGCAGGCGCCGGGCTACTACATCTCGCAGCCGGTGCGGCGCGAGGGCAAGATCGTCGGCGTGGCGGTCGTCAAACTCGATCTCGAATGGTTCCAGGGCGCGGACGCGTTCGAGCCGCTCCTCGTCACCGACGATCACGGCGTGATCTTTCTGTCGTCCGTACCCGTGTGGAAATATCACACGATACGGCCATTGCCCGGCCAGGTCGCCAATTCGATCTACCAGGCGCGGCAATACGCGCAACTGCCCATCGCGCCGCTGCCGGTCACGATCGAACGAACGCTCGAAGGCAACGCGCAGATCGTGCGCATCGGCGGCGGCCGTTACGCGCCGCGCTATCTGGCGTCGCGGCGCGGCATGGGCGAACCGGACTGGCATCTGATCACCATGGCGCCCGTCAGTCCCGTCGACGCCGACGCGCGCAACGCGACCATCGTCACCGGTTTCGGCTATGTGTCGCTCGTGCTGCTCGCGTTCTACTGGAGAATGCGCCGCGCGCGCGTGCGCGAAATGATGCGCAGCCGCGCGCTGCTGCAAAAGGCGTACGCCGAGTTGAACCAGCGCGTCGCGGAGCGCACTTCCGACCTGTCGCAAGCGAACGAGCAATTGCATAAGGAAGTGGCCGAACGCACGCGCGCCGAGCAGGAGTTGCGCGCCGCCCACGACGAGCTGATTCAGGCGAGCAAGCTCGCCGCGCTCGGTCAGATGGCGGCCGGCATCACGCATGAATTGAATCAGCCGCTCGCCGCGTTGCGCGGCTTCTCGGACAACACGCGGGTGTTGCTGGAGCGCGGCGACCAGGCTTCGGCGCGAGAGAATCTCGAAGCGATCGCGGCGCTGACCGAGCGCATGGGCAAAATCACCAATCAACTGAAGCTGTTCGTCGGACGCGCGCGGCCGCGCAGCGCGCGCGCGCCGGTTGTGCGGGCGCTGCGCAACGCGCTCGCGCTGTTGCAAAAGCGCTTGCAGGGCGTCGAACTCGACATCGCCCTGTTCGACGCGGCCAGCGGCGCGCGCGCGCCGCTCGATCTGGCCGACGAGCATCCCGAATTGATTGCTCATTGCGACGATCTGCGTCTCGAACAGGTGCTGATCAATCTGCTGGGCAATGCGCTCGACGCCACCGCCGGCATGACGCCTTCGCGCATTGGCGTGCAGATCGTGGCGGCCGGGGAGAGTTTGTCGGTAGCGGTCAGCGACAACGGCCACGGCATTCCCGAAGACGTGTTGCCGCGCCTTTTCGAACCGTTCTTCACCACCAAGGAAATGGGGCAGGGGCTGGGTCTCGGGCTGGCGATTTCGTCGTCGATCGCGCGGGATTGCGGCGGCACGCTGGTGGCGCGCAACGCGCCCGAAGGCGGCGCATTATTCGTGTTGACTCTGCGCCGCGGGCGCGTGCAGGCGAGTCACACGGCGGACCCGCTCACCACGGGCTCCTGAATCAGACGGACACAACATGCAGAACGACGGCTTGCAAGTGCTATATATCGAAGACGACGAACTCGTGCGGCGCGCCAGCGTGCAGAGCTTGCAACTGGCGGGCTTCGACGTGATCGGCCACGCGTCGGCGGAATCCGCCGCGAAGTCGATCAGCGCGGATTTTTCGGGCGTGATCGTCAGCGACATCCGGCTGCCGGGCGCGAGCGGCCTCGACCTGCTCGCGCAGTGCCACGAGCGCGCGCCGGACGTGCCGGTGATTCTCGTCACCGGTCACGGCGACATTTCGATGGCGGTGCAGGCGATGCGCGACGGCGCGTACGACTTTATCGAAAAGCCCTTTGCTTCCGAGCGCCTGATCGAAACCGTGCGGCGCGCGTTGGAGCGGCGCAAGCTGGTGCTCGAAAACCTCGCGCTGCGTCGCGAGCTGGCGGAACAGAACACGGTTGCGCCACGGATTATTGGCCGCAGTCCGGCGATCGAGCAGGTGCGGCGGCTGATCGCGAACGTGGCGCCGACCGACGCGTCCGTGCTGATCAACGGCGATACCGGCGCGGGCAAGGAGTTGATCGCGCGCAGTCTGCACGAGTTGTCGCCGCGGCGCGACAAGCCGTTTATCGCGGTGAACTGCGGCGCGCTGCCCGAGCCGATGTTCGAGTCCGAGATGTTCGGCTACGAGCCCGGCGCTTTCACCGGCGCGGCGAAACGGCGGATCGGCAAGCTCGAACACGCGTCGGGCGGCACCTTGTTTCTCGACGAAATCGAGAGCATGCCGCTCGCCTTGCAGGTCAAGCTGTTGCGCGTGTTGCAGGACGGCGTGCTCGAACGCCTTGGCTCGAACCAGCCGATCCGCGTGAATTGCCGCGTGGTCGCGGCGGCAAAAGGCGACATGGCGGAACACGTCGCGGACGGCTCGTTCCGTCGCGACCTGTTGTACCGGCTGAATGTGGTGACGATCGCGTTGCCGCCGCTCGGAGAGCGTCGCGAGGACATCGTGCCGCTTTTCGAGCACTTTCTGCTGGACGCGGCCGTGCGGTATCAGCGTCCGGCGCCGATGCTCACCGACCGTCAGCGCGCGAGCCTGATGCAGCGCGACTGGCCGGGCAACGTGCGCGAACTGCGCAATGCCGCGGACCGCTTCGTGCTCGGTGTCGCCGAAAATCCCGTGATGTCTTTCGGCGACGAAGCCGGCGAGACGCAGCCGCTAAAGGAGCGCGTCGAGCAATTCGAGCGTGCGGTGATCGCCGAAGCACTGGAACAGAGCGGCGGCGCGGTGGCGGTCGCGGCGGACCGGCTTCAGCTCGGCAAGGCCACGCTTTACGAGAAAATCAAGCGATATGGCCTCGCGGCCAAAGGCGACGGGGAGCGGTAAAAACAAAAACGCCGGCAGTGCCGGCGTTTTTCATTGTGTCTCGCGACGATTTCAGCCTTGCGCCGATCTCGCGCCCGTCGCGCCAGGGTTCAGGCAGCGTTCAGTGCCTTTTCCAGCAACTGGTCGAGTTCCGCGAACTGCGGCTCGCCCACATAGCGCTTCAAAATCTTGCCGTCCTTGTCGACCAGAAAAGTGGTCGGCGTGAGCTGGACGTTGCCGAACTGCTTGGCGGCCGAACCGTCGTCCATGGCGACCTTGAAGGGCAACTGGCGCGTTTGCGTGTAGTTGGCCACGTACATGGGTGCGTCGTAGCTCATTGCGACCGCCACGTATTCGAGCCCTTTGCCTTTGAAGCGGTTATAGGTCTGGACCATCTGCGGCATTTCCTTCATGCAGGTGTCGCAGCTCGTCGCCCAGAAATTGACAAGATAGACCTTGCCTTTCAGGTCGGCGGTGCTGATTTTCTGGCCGGAAAGCAGCGTGAACGTGGCGTCGGGCACGCGCTGCTGGCCGGCAAACGCGAAATAGCCGGCGAGACCGATCGCGATCGCCACCACGGCAATGATCAGATAGCGCAGTGGATTCGTGCGGGTGACGGCGGTGGACGGCGTAATGGTGCTCATGAACGGAACCTCGGGAGTCGCGCAAAGGCGCGGGACAGTGCGTCGGTTTGGGCTTGGGCGCCCGCTACAGCGTAGGCCGCCATTGTAGTCCTATTCCGGCGGCGCGGCAGGAAGCGAACGCGCGGTCCCATGGTCAGTCTCACGGGCAGCCTCACAGGCAGTCAGTCGGCCGGCAGCGGATAATGGCGTTTTCCGCTCCCGTCATTTCGCGCTTCGTTCCTATGTTCCAGACAGTGGTTTGCGTCGTTTATCTGCTCGCCCGAATTCCCTCGCGTCTTTCTTCCGGTCTCCGTTTTTCTGGCCACTTCGCCAGCGATGCCGCTTCGCGCCCGCCGCGCGCGGCTTCGGCCGCTCGCGTGGCGGCCTGCGCGCTCGCTCTCGGCGCGGCGCTGTCCGCCTGCTCGCCGACGTTCAACTGGCGCACCATCATGAACAACGACAACGGCTACACCGTCGATCTGCCCGCCAAACCCGGCAACGATCAGCGAGCGGTGCAGATCGACGGCACGCCGATGCAGATGGCCATGCAAACAGCCGAAGCCGGCGACGCTGTGTTCGCGGTCGGCACGCTCATGCTGCCCGACGACAGCGAAGCCACGCAAAGCAAGGCAATCGACTTCCTGCGCACCGGCCTGGCCCGCAATGTTGGCGTGGCGCCGGATGCGCACGCCGTGCAGATCCCGCTGGCGGCAGGCGGCAAGGTGCCGGGCCTTGAAATGAAATTGAGCGGGCAAGCCGGTTCGGATCATGAAACGCGCACGGTCTATGCGCGGCTCGTGGCACGCGGGCGGCACGTCTATCAGGCGGCGATCATTGCTTCGAAGCCGCTGCCGCAGGAGCAGGTCGACCAATTTTTTTCGTCGTTTCAACTTTATTGAAAACGGTAGTTTTGGCCGATCGCGGGCGCTAGCGAGTCTTGCGCTCAGTGAAAGTTCCTTCGCAGCTTCCTGCGCTAGTTCGCGGTTTACGTTGAGGTTTTCCACTTCCGCACTGTTCCTGTGGATAACTCTGTTGAGAACTGGCCTTTTTTTGCCGCGAATGCCCGTCCGGTGGGCATTCCGTCAGTCTGAGCAGGCGTTGGCACGAATAAAAAATTGTTTTAAATCAAGGCCCTTTGCGCGCACCCTTCGATATACCTTTCAGATGTATCTAAATTTGTCTGGAACGCGGACATGTGTATAAGTCAAGTCTTGACAGCATATTTTTCTGCTCATACAGCGTTGAAAGCGCGCCGGTATTGAATCGCTTCGCCGACCTGCGCGGCGCTCGGCATGCGTGCGCCCGCTAGGTCCGCAATGGTGCGCGCGACTTTCAGGACGCGATAGTAGGCTCGCGCGGACCAGCCGAAACGCTCGCCCGCCTCGCGTAGCAGCGTTTCGCCCGCGGCATCGGGGCGGCAGACTTCGTCGACCTCGCGTCCGCTCAATTCCCGGTTGGTCTTGCCTTGCCGCGCCAATTGCCGCTCGCGCGCGAGATTCACGCGGCGCGCGATCACCACACTCGTCTCGCCGACGGCGTTCGATCGCGCCGACAATTCCGCCGACGTCAGCGCCGGCACCTCCAGTTGGATGTCGATCCGGTCGAGCAGCGGCCCCGACAGTTTGCGCAGATAGCGAGCCGCCACCTCCGGCGTGCAGCGGCAGCGTCCGTTGGGATCGCCGCGCCATCCGCATGGGCACGGGTTCATGGCCGCGATCAACTGGCAGGCAGCGGGGAAATCCGCTTGTAGCGCGGCGCGCGAGATGGTGATGCGGCCCGCTTCCAGCGGCTCGCGCAGTGTTTCGAGCACATGGCGATCGAACTCCGGGAGTTCGTCGAGGAACAACACGCCCAGGTGCGCCAGCGTGATTTCTCCCGGTTGCGGCGGATTGCGCCCGCCCACCAGCGCCGCCGCACTCGACGAATGATGCGGCGCCCGAAACGGCCGCTGGCGCCATTGGGCCGGCGTGAAACCCGCGCGGCTCGCGGAAAGGAGCGCGGCGGAGCTGAGCGCTTCGTCGTCGGTCATGGGCGGCAGCAGGCCCGGCAAACGGGCGGCGAGCATGGATTTGCCCGCGCCGGGCGGACCGATCAGCAGGACATGGTGTCCGCCGGCGGCCGCGACTTCCAGCGCGCGGCGCGCGCCGCGCTGGCCGATGACGTCGCCCATGTCGGCCATCGTGGCAGGCGCGATGTCGGCGAGATTCGGCGCGGCGACCGGACAGAGGCGCGCGTCGGGCGCTTCGGCCAGATGGGCGCAGAGCGACGGAAGATCGGGCGCGCCATATACGTCGACGCCGGGCACGAGCGCCGCTTCAGCCGCGCTCGCGGCGGGAAGGTAAAGCTGCGGATTGCGGAGAGGCGGCGCTTCGTCGCTCACGATGGCGGCGGACGAGCCCAACGCCGCCGCGCTGCGCGCCGTTCCGCAGGCCATGGCGAAGGCGCCGCGCATGGGACGCAGCGCGCCGGTCAACGAAAGCTCGCCGGCAAATTCGCGGTCGAGCAGCGACTCCGCTGGAATCTGGCCGCTCGCCGCGAGAATGCCCAGGGCGATCGGCAGATCGAAGCGACCGGATTCCTTCGGCAAATCGGCGGGGGCCAGATTGACGGTGATGCGGCGTACGGGAAAATCGAAGCCGCAGTTTTGCAGCGCCGCGCGCACGCGCTCGCGGCTTTCGCGGACTTCCAGATCAGGAAGCCCGACGATGGAAAATGAGGGTAATCCGTTGGCGAGGTGAACCTCGACGGTTACTTCGGGCGCGCGGCCAGAGGCCGGCGCGCGACTGCGCACCACGGCAAGCGACATGTTTTCTCCCGTCGGACGGCGCCTTGAGCGCTCGAATCCCCTTAATACGCTGATGACGTCACGGCTCGCTTGCCTGTGATGTGCAGCCCTATGCGCTGGCGCGCGGCGAGCGCAAGCGTCAGGAAGCCGGGGTCGCGACGGGCAGCTTCTGTTCGAGTTCGGCGACGCGGCGCTCCAGCTCTTCCAGCCGGGCGCGCGTGCGCACGAGCACTTGCGTCTGCGTGTCGAATTCCTCGCGCGTGACCAGATCGAGCCTGGAGAAGCCTTGCGACAGCATGGCTTTCACATTGCGTTCGACATCTTTAGCCGGCGAGTTCTTGAGCAGCTCGCTCATGCGGGCCTGAATGTCGTTAAAAACATCGTTCGGTTGCTTCATGGTGTTCCCCTTGGTGCACAAAAAATGTGCAGCGTTTCATTGCGTCTGTGCCTGATATCCGGCGATGCGCTCTGTTGGTGCGTCCGCTGCGGCCGCAACGCGCGGCATGAGCGCCTTTGGTGCGCGCCCGCGCGTTCAGAACCTGCGGACACTCTAGCAACGATCCCCGCGCCGCGCCACCGCGCAGGGCTCGGACTGGCCATCTGGACAAGGCGCGCTAAGCCTTTGGGAGCGCCCGTGGACGCCGTCTGGACTCAACATGGCATACGAGTTGCTCTTACTGCCCCGCGCGCATCGCCGGCCCTTTTTTACCGGCAGCGGAACGAGACCAAGCGGAACGGATTACTGCGACGCAAGCGGTCGTGAGCGGGTCAGGCAGCGGCTCACGCAAACGGGTTCAGCAACGGGTTAGCAACGGGTTAGCAACGGGTTAGCAACTAAGCGAGAGGGATTTCATGAAACTCATCACCGCAATCATCAAGCCGTTCAAGCTCGACGAGGCGCGCGAAGCCTTGTCGGCCATCGGCGTCTCGGGCATCACGGTGACCGAGGTCAAGGGCTTCGGCCGCCAGAAGGGCCACACGGAGCTGTATCGGGGCGCCGAATATGTCGTCGATTTTCTGCCGAAGGTGAAGATCGAGGCGGCGGTCGCGGACGACATCGTCGATCAGGCGATCGAGGCGCTGGAGCGCGCGGCGCGCACCGGCAAGATCGGCGACGGCAAGATTTTCGTTACGCCGATCGAGCAGGTGATCCGCATTCGCACCGGGGAGACCGGCGCAGACGCGCTGTAACACATAAAGATAGCGACACAGATAGCGACAAGAGGAAACGAAAGATGCGCAAATTATTGATGTCCTTGCTGATGGCCGGTTCGCTGCTCGCGGGCGGTATCGGCGCCGCCCTCGCGGACGACGCTTCCGCCCCCGCAGCCGCTTCGGCTGCGACTTCCGCCGCCGCTTCGGACACGGCCGCAAGCGCGCCGGCAGCGGACGCCTCGGCTGCCGCAACGGCTTCGGCTCCCGCGGCGGAAGCCTCCGCGGCACCTGCGGCCAGCGCCGCCGCAGCCGCATCCGGAGCATCGGACGCCGCGCCTGCCGCGCCCACCGCGCCGTTCTCGGTCGATTCGTCGAAGATCAATTCGGGCGACACCGCCTGGATGCTGACCTCCACCGCGCTCGTGCTGTTCATGACGATCCCCGGTCTCGCGCTCTTCTACGGCGGCATGGTCCGCAAGAAGAACGTGCTCGCCACGCTCATGCAGAGCTTTGCGATTACCTGCCTCGTGACGATCATCTGGACGGTGGTGGGCTACAGCCTCGCCTTCACGCCGGGCGGCTCGTTCATCGGCGGCTTCTCGCGCGTCTTCATGGCGGGCATGACCTACATCAAGGGCGACAAGGCCACGACGCTGACCGTCAGCCATCTCGCGCCGACGATCCCGGAAACGGTCTACTTCGTCTATCAGATGACGTTCGCGATCATCACCCCGGCGTTGATCACCGGCGCGTTTGCCGACCGTATGAAGTTCTCGGCGATGCTGGTGTTCATGTCGCTGTGGTCGATCATCGTCTACGCGCCGGTCGCGCATATGGTCTGGGAACCGACCGGCTGGCTGGCCAGCGCGGGCATCCTCGACTTCGCGGGCGGCACGGTGGTGCACATCAACGCCGGTGTCGCCGGTCTGGTCTGCTGTCTGGTGCTCGGCAAGCGCATCGGCTATGGCCGCGAGGCGATGGCGCCGCATAACCTCACGCTCACGCTGATTGGCGGCGCGATGCTGTGGGTGGGCTGGTTCGGCTTCAACGCGGGTTCGGCGGTGGCGGCGGACGGCCGTGCCGGCTTCGCGATGTTCGCCACGCAAGTCGCGACGGCGGCCGCGGCGCTCGCCTGGATGTTCGCGGAATGGGCGACGAAGGGTAAGCCGTCGGTGCTCGGTATCGTGTCGGGCGCGGTGGCGGGTCTGGTGGCGATCACGCCGGCTTCGGGCTTCGTCGGGACGCTCGGCGCGCTGGTGATCGGCATCGTGGCAGGCGTGGTCTGCTTCTGGTCGGCCACGTGGCTCAAGCACAAGCTCGGCTACGACGATTCGCTCGACGCCTTCGGCGTGCACGGCATCGGCGGGATCGTGGGCGCGCTGCTGACCGGCGTGTTCGCGGTGAAGGACATCGGCGGCTTCGACGGCAGCGTTCTGCTGCAAGCCAAGGGCGTGCTGACCACGTTGATCTACAGCGGCGTGGTCAGCTTCGTCCTGCTCAAGATCATTGACATGGTGATGGGCATTCGCGTCACGGAAGAACAGGAACGCGAAGGCCTCGACGTCAGCCTGCACGGCGAACACGTCGAATAAACACAGGCCTGGCGAGCCCGCGCTCCCGGGTTCGGCCAGCGCCAGCGACACGTTCAAGCACAGCGATTCAAGCCCGCCTTTCTGGCGGGCTTTTTTCTTGCTCGTCATCTTGTTAACAGCACTTTTCGCTGTCTATCATGGCAATAGAGAGAATGCATTCCGGCTAGCTTGCGAATGGAGAAACCGTCCCCAAATGGACAAAGCATTTGCTCTACAATCTTTTTTCTCCAGTCTGCGAGTGATCAATGGTTCCGCACCTAGTTACGGCGTTAAACGGCCCGCTGCTCGATCTTGAGCGGAAGATCCTCGACGCTACGCCCGCAATCGAACGCTGGTTCCGGCTCGAGTGGCAGGAGCACACGCCGCCTTTCTATTGTTCGGTCGACCTGCGCAACGCGGGTTTCAAGCTCGCGCCCGTCGACACCAATCTGTTTCCCGGCGCTTTCAACAATCTGCCGCAGGAAGTGCTGCCGCTTGCCGTGCAGGCGGCCATGGCGTCGATCGAAAAAATCTGCCCGGACGCCAAGAATCTGCTCGTGATTCCCGAGCGCCACACGCGCAACGCGTTCTATCTGGAGAACGTCGCGCGGCTCGCCGCGATCATGCGTCAGGCCGGTTTGAACGTGCGCTTCGGCACGCTGGACGAAAGCATCAACGGGCCGGTCACCATTGCGTTGTCGGACGGCCAGAAGCTCGTGCTCGAACCGCTCGAACGCTCGCAGCGGCGCCTGGGACTCAAGAATTTCGACCCGTGCTCGATCCTCCTGAACAACGACCTGTCGGGCGGCATTCCGCCGGTGCTTGAAAATCTGCACGAGCAGTATCTGCTGCCGCCGCTGCATGCCGGCTGGGCCGTTCGCCGCAAATCGACGCACTTCTCGTGCTATGACGACGTTGCGAAGAAGTTCTCGAAAATGGTCGAGATCGATCCGTGGATGATCAATCCGTATTTCGCGCATGTGGAAGGCGTCGACTTCCAGGAGCGCACGGGCGAAGAAGCGCTGACCGAGGCGATTGACGGCGTGTTGAAGAAGATCGCGAAAAAGTATCGCGAGTACGGTATTTCCGAAAAACCGTATGTCGTCATCAAGTCGGACGCGGGCACCTACGGGATGGGCGTGATGACGGTGCACGACGCGTCGGAAGTAGCGGCGCTCACCAAGCGCGAACGCGCGAAAATGGCCGCCACCAAAGACGGTCTCGAAGTGCACGACGTGATCGTGCAGGAAGGCGTGTACACGTTCGAGCGCATCGGCGAGGAAGTGGCCGAGCCGGTCGTGTATATGATCGACCGGTACGTGGTGGGCGGGTTCTACCGCGTGCACGGCAGCCGCGAGCGCGACCAGAATCTGAACGCGCCGGGCATGCACTTCGTGCCGCTCGGCTTCGAGCACACGGCGTTGCCGGATGCGCACGCGAAGCCCGGCGCGGCACCGCCGAACCGCTTCTATATGTACGGCGTGGTGGCGCGGCTCGGCCTCCTGGCGGCATCGGTCGAACTGGAAAAGACCGACCCGGAAGCCATTCAGGTTTAAATCCGAACCGTGGAAGGCGGCAGGCGGCGCGCATGCCGCTCGTGCCATTTTCAGCGAGGGCCTCCACGGTCAACTTCACGATCAACGCCAGGCCCAGCAGGGCGCAACGGAACCTTCATGGACATTCTTTTCATCGCCGATCCGCTCACGCAGTTCAAGATCTACAAGGACTCCACTTACGCGATGATGGCCGAGGCCGCGCGCCGCGGCCATACGCTGCACTTCTGCGAGCCGAAGCATCTGGCGTGGACGGGCGGCGACGTCGAAGCGAACGTGCAGCGCTTTACGATCACCGGCGACGCGACCGATCTGCATCGCGACGTCTGGTATGCGGCCGAAGCCGCCGCGCCGCGCGCGCTGAAAAGCTTCGGCGCGGTGCTGATGCGCAAAGACCCGCCGTTCGACATGGAATACGTCACGTCCACGTGGCTGCTGGAATTGGCCGAGCGGGCCGGCGCGCGCATCTTCAACAAGCCGCAGGCCATTCGCGATCATTCGGAAAAGCTCGCCATCGGCGAGTTCGCGGAATTCGTCGCGCCCACGCTGGTGACGCGCGACCCGGCGCGCCTGCGCGCGTTCCACGAGCAGCACGGCGACGTGATTCTGAAACCGCTCGACGGCATGGGCGGCATGGGCGTCTTCCGTGTGAAAGCGGACGGCATGAACCTCGGTTCCATCATCGAAATGTTGAGCCACGACGGCGCGCGTACGGTGATGGCGCAGAAGTTCATCCCCGAAATCAAGGACGGCGACAAGCGCATTCTGCTGATCGGCGGCGAGGCCGTGCCGTATTCGCTCGCCCGCATTCCGCAAGGCAGCGAGGTGCGCGGCAATCTGGCGGCGGGTGGGCTGGGCGTCGCGCGGCCGCTGTCCGGACAGGATCGCAAGATCGCCGATACGCTCGCGCCGGTGCTCGCGGCACGCGGTCTGCTGCTCGTTGGACTGGACGCAATCGGCGACTGGCTCACCGAAGTGAACGTGACGAGCCCGACGTGCTTCCGCGAGATCACGGACCAGACGGGCTTCGACGTCGCCGCCATGTTCATCGACGCGCTGGAGCGCGCGGCCGGCTGAATCGGGCGCGGCTGAATGGCCGAATGTGAGCCGCGGCCCCGAACTGCGTCACTGACGAACCAGCAGGCCGGCTGCCGATCCGCATGGCGCGGGACGCCGGCGTTGACGCCAAAATGGGCCTGCTACAATGCCCGCTCTCCGCGTCAAGTTGTACACGTGGCTCCGGCACGGCGTCATGCGCATGCACGTTGAACACCGCGCCGCTCGTGAAATGGTGCATTCCCGGCTCTCATGGCCCACGGCCGGTCGAGGGCGCAGGTGAATCGGACCCGGTTCCGATCCACGTTTGGGGCCGTCTTTTTGCAGTAAGGCTGACATGGCAGGCATTCTGATCATTGCGCACGCTCCTTTTGCCACCGCGTTGCGCGACTGTATTTCGCATATCTATGGTGGCCTGCCGGCTCGCATCGGCGTGATCGACGTCTCGCCGGACTGCGATCCCGCACAGATGGTCGCTTTCGCGCAGTCGGAAATCGAGCGTCTGAAGGAAGAGAACGGCGCGCTCGTGCTGACCGACATGTTCGGCGCGACGCCGGCGAACATCGCGGGGCGGCTTGCCTCGGTGCAAGACGTGCGCGTGCTGTGCGGCGTCAATCTGCCGATGCTGGTGCGCGCGGTCTGTTATCGCGCAACGCCGCTCGACACGCTGGTGGACAAAGCGCTCGCCGGCGCGACCAAAGGCGTGCACGCGATCGGACCGGCAACAGCCGCGCCCGCCGAGGCCGCTGCTGTCGCCGGCGACTGTCTGCCCGCGTTGCCGCCCGACGCGGACCTCGCGCAGAAGACGGGGCCGGCAGGCTTGTAGTCGATCGTATTGTTCTGGCAGTTTCACTTTTCACAACAACACTTACCCGCGCTTCGGACCTACACATGCTGCAACAGGAAACGACTATTGTGAACAAGCTGGGGTTGCACGCGCGCGCGTCGGCCAAGTTGACGCAACTCGCGGGCGGCTACCAGTCGGAAATCTGGATGAGCCGCAATGGCCGCCGTATCAATGCGAAAAGCATCATGGGTGTGATGATGCTCGCCGCGGGCATCGGCAGCACGGTGCTGATCGAAACGGAAGGCACCGACGAAAAGGACGCCATGGACGCATTGCTGAAACTGATCGCCGATAAATTCGGCGAAGGTCAGTAAGCTCGCGGATCGAGATCGCAATGAATGAAAACGCCGCGGCTATCCCGCGGCGTTTTTTTTGCGCGGCTTACTTTTAATTACGGCATTTCGTGCTGCGCTGCACACACCATTCGCATGCGTGCGCGGGGGCGTGGAATTTATAATGTCGACGAGAGTCTGAGAGCATTGCAGCGGTTTGCCGCGGCATCACACAACTAGAGGAGGTGCGCGTGTCCTTCACGCTGCATGGAATTCCCGTGTCACGCGGTATCGCCATCGGGCGGGCCTATCTGATCGCCCCGGCTGCACTTGACGTAGACCACTATCTGATCGAGCACGCCCAGATCGAGGGCGAGGTCGAACGGTTCCGCGCGGCCCAGCAACGTGTGCATCAGGAGCTGGACGCCTTGCGCGCCGACCTCGCCGCCGATGCGCCCAGTGAAATGGGCGCCTTCATCAACGTTCATTCAATGATCCTTAACGACGCCATGCTCGTTCAGGAAACCATCGACCTGATCCGCACGCGCCGCTACAACGTGGAATGGGCGCTGACCGAACAACTCGAACGGCTGTCGCGTCATTTCGACGATATCGAAGACGAATACCTGCGCGAGCGCAAAGCCGACATCGAGCAAGTGGTGGAGCGCGTGTTGAAGGCGCTGGCGGGCGCGTCGGCCACGCTCGTGGATGGCGTGCACGGCGCGTGCGACGAAATGATCGTGGTCGCGCACGACATCGCGCCCGCCGACATGATGCAGTTCAAAACGCAAACGTTCCAGGGCTTCGTCACCGACCTGGGCGGCCGCACGTCGCATACGGCTATCGTCGCGCGCAGTCTGGGCATTCCGGCGGCGGTCGGCGTGCAGCACGCGAGCGCGCTGATTCGCCAGGACGATCTGATTATCGTGGACGGCGATCACGGCATTGTGATCGTCGATCCCGCGCCGATCGTGCTGGAGGAATACTCGTATCGTCAGAGCGAAAAAGCGCTTGAGCAGCGCAAGTTGCAACGCCTCAAATTTTCGCCGACACAAACGCTCTGCGGCACGCGCATCGAGCTGTGCGCGAACATCGAATTGCCGGAAGACGCGCGCGCGGCGCTCGACGCCGGCGCGACCGGCGTGGGCCTCTTTCGCACCGAGTTTCTGTTCATGAATCACAAGGACCGCTTGCCCGAAGAGGAAGAGCAGTTCGAAGCCTATCGGCGCGCAGTCGAGTTGATGAACGGTCTGCCGGTCACGATCCGCACAGTCGACGTCGGCGCGGACAAGCCGCTCGATTCCATGACTGGCGGCGACGGTTATGAAACCGCGCCGAATCCGGCGCTGGGTCTCAGAGCGATTCGCTGGAGCCTGTCCGAGCCGCAAATGTTTCTCACGCAACTGCGCGCGATTCTTCGTGCGTCGGCGTTCGGCTCGGTGAAGATTCTGGTGCCGATGCTCGCGCATGCGCAGGAGATCGATCAAACGCTGGATCTGATCCGCGAAGCCAAGCGTCAACTGGACGACGCCGGCATTGCGTACAACCCGAACGTGCAGGTCGGCGCGATGATCGAAATTCCGGCCGCCGCGATTGCGTTGCCGCTCTTTCTGAAGCGGCTCGATTTCCTGTCCATCGGCACGAACGATCTGATCCAGTACACGCTCGCCATCGACCGCGCGGACAATTCGGTCGCGCATCTGTACGACCCGCTGCATCCGGCGGTGCTGCATCTGATCGCGTTCACGTTGCGCGAGGCGAAGCGCGCGGGCGTGCCGGCGTCGGTGTGCGGCGAAATGGCGGGCGATCCGACGTTGACACGTCTATTGCTCGGCATGGGCCTCACCGAGTTTTCGATGCATCCGAGTCAATTGCTGGAGGTCAAGCAGGAAGTCTTGCGCTCGCATCTGAAGACGCTGGAGAAGCCGGTGGCCGACGTGCTGGCCGCTTTCGAACCCGAAGAAGTGCAGGCCGCGCTCAAGCGTGTGATGCAAGCTTGATAGCCGCGCCTTGAATGAGAAACGCCGCACATGTGCGGCGTTTCTCATTGTTGTGGCTTCCGGTCGGGCTCATGCGCGCTCAGCTTGCGTGACGTTCTCCGCACACGGGGCAATCCGGCTGACGCGCAATTCGCATGGTGGTCCACTCCATGCGCAGCGAGTCGAGCATGGTGAGCCGGCCTGTCAGCGGCGTGCCGATTCCGCCGATCACTTTCAACGCTTCAGCCGCCTGCATCGACCCGATAATGCCGACCGTGGGCGCGAACACGCCCATGGTCGAACACGCGACTTCCTCGAATGGCTGGTCTTCCGGAAACACGCATGCGTAGCACGGCGAGGCTTCGTCGCGGAAATCGAAGGTGCTGATCTGGCCGTCGAAGCGCAACGCCGCGCCCGACACGAGCGGCACGCCGTGTTTCACACACGCGCGATTGATCGCGTGGCGCGTGGCGAAGTTGTCCGTGCAATCGAGCACGACGGTAGCGCCCGGCACTTCGCGGTCGAGCCAGGTATCGTCGACGCGTTCGGCCACAGTGTCGACTCGCACTTCGGGGTTGATCTGCGCGAGCATGTCGCGGCCGGAATCCACCTTCTTGCGTCCGACCGACGCGCTTACATGCAGGATCTGGCGTTGCAGATTGGTGAGGTCGACCGTATCGGCATCGACCAGCGTCAAGCGTCCGACGCCGGCTGCCGCGAGGTACATTGCGACGGGCGAGCCCAGCCCACCCGCACCGACGACGATGGCGCGAGCATCGATAAAACGCTGCTGCGCCTCGATGCCGATTTCGTCGACGAGAATGTGGCGGGAATAGCGAAGGAGTTGATCGTCATTCATGGCGGGGTGTTGCGCCGTGTCTTCGCGACAAACTTCGCCGCGAAGACACGTGAGGTCGTGCTGCGTATCGTGCTGCTTACTTGCCTTGCGTGGCCGGAGCCGATGCCGGTGCGGCATTCGACGCGCCCGGCACCGGTTGCGTCGGCTTCACCGCGACCGGTGCGGACGCCGACGTGGCCGGCTTGCTCTGCGCGAGACGACGCTCGGTCAGCGACTTCGATTCCTGCACCGGCTTGCCTTCGAGCTTGCTCAGAGCCTGTTGCAACATGAAGTCGTCGGCGGAACCGAATTCGACCGGCTTGCGCTCGCGGTCCTTCTGACGCTGTTCCGGCGTTTTCTTGTCGTTCTGCTCTTCGAGTTGGCGCAACTGGTCCATGCGGTCCTGCTCGCGCTTCTCGGCTTCCTTCTTCTCGTTCGGGTCTTGCGTGTTGGCAAGGTGATTCGAGTAGTCGACTTCGCGCGTGACGAGCGCGTCGTCCGGATCGCCTTCGGCGTATTGATCCACCGCGATGTCAGGACGGATGCCCTTGTTCTGGATCGAGCGGCCGCTCGGCGTGTAGTAGTACGCCGTGGTCAGACGCAGCGCGGTGTCGGCAGTCATGGGGCGCACGGTCTGCACCGAGCCCTTGCCGAAGGTGGTCTTGCCGACGATCAGCGCGCGGTGTTGATCCTGCAGCGCGCCCGCGACGATCTCCGAAGCCGACGCCGAGTAGGCGTTGGTCAGCACGATCATGGGCACCGTCTTGAAGATCGGCGCTTCGTCTTTCAGCGGATCGCTGTCGAAGGACTGCAGACGGTAGTTGTCGTAAGTGTCGCGATAGACCTGCTTCGAATCCGGAATCTGGCCGTTAGTGGATACGACGACCGAGTTAGGCGGCAGGAACGCGCCCGCCACGCCGACCGCGCTTTGCAGCAGACCGCCGCCGTTGTTGCGCAGATCGAGTACGAGGCCCTTCAGGTTCGGCTGCTGACGCGCGATGTCTTGCAGACGCGCGGCCAGATCAGGTGTGGTGCGTTCCTGGAAGCTCGTGATACGCACATACGCATAGCCCGGCGCCAGGATCTTCATCTTGACCGACTGCACCTTGATCACGGCGCGCGTGACGGTGAGCGGGAAGGTGCGGTCGTCGGTCTTGCGGAAGATGGTGAGCGTGACCTTGGTGCCCGGCTCGCCGCGCATCTGCTTGACGGCCTGATCGAGCGTCATGCCGCGCACGGGCTTGTCGTTGATGCGCGTGATCAGGTCGCCCGGACGAATGCCGGCGCGGAACGCGGGCGTGTCTTCGATTGGCGAGATCACCTTGATCAGGCCGTCTTCCGACGAAATTTCAATGCCGAGGCCAGCGAAGCGACCTTTGGTCTGCTCCTGCAATTCCTCGTAATCGGTCTTGTCCAGATAGGACGAATGCGGGTCGAGGCTCGACACCATGCCTTTGATCGCGGCGGTGAGGAGCTTTTTATCGTCGACGGGTTCGACGTACTCGTGCTTGATTTGCCCGAACACTTCGGCAAAGAGCCTGAGCTGGTCCAGCGGCAGCGGAGTGGCGGCGCTGGCGGGTTGCTGGGCCGAGGCCGAAAGTTGCAGGGTGGCAAATACACCGGTAGCAAGGCCCGCGGCGATCAGGCCGATATTTTTCAGGTTCTTTCGCATAGAGTCTGTTGCGGTCGGAAGCGCGTGGCAGCGTCGATAGAGATGGGGACGGACAAGTATAACTGCACACCCGCCCACAGAGGGCGCGGCGCAGGCAATCGTGATTCGACAGCGCGAAGCCGCTCAGGTTCGGCGTTACGCGCGCGCGGTGCGCAAGCGCGTGCGCCGCAACCCGCGGATGGCGCGAGAATGGCGCGCTTGACAAAAACGGACCACGTCAACCGGTATGTCTTGCCGGTCGGCGTGATCCATTGGTCGCGTCGAGTTGCCTTTACCTTGAAGGCCGCACGCTGCTGCATTAATTGCCACGTTCTCTAACAAAGTAGAGCGCAAAGCGGCAGCGGCGCGCGGCGCGAGCGGAATCAGCCCGCCTTGCCTTGCTTGGCGACAGCCGCCTGCGCTTTGGCGATCGCTTCCTGGTCGCCCAGATAGTAGTGCTTGATGGGCTTCAGGTTTTCGTCGAGTTCATAGACGAGCGGCACGCCGTTCGGAATGTTCAGCCCGACGATGTCGTCGTCCGAAATATTGTCGAGGTACTTCACCAGCGCGCGGATCGAGTTGCCGTGCGCGGCGATCACCACCTTGCGCCCCGACTTGATGGCCGGCGCGATCGACTCGTTCCACAGCGGCAGCACGCGCGCCACGGTGTCTTTCAGGCACTCGGTGAGCGGCAACTGCTCGCGCGGCACCTTCGCGTAGCGCGGATCGTCGTAGGGCGCGCGCTCGTCCGTCGGCTCCAGCGCGGGCGGCGGGGTGTCGTAGCTGCGGCGCCAGACGAGCACTTGCTCGTCGCCGAATTTCGCCGCGGTTTCGGCCTTGTTCAGACCCGACAGCGCGCCGTAGTGGCGCTCGTTCAGCCGCCATGAATGCACGACGGGGATGTACATCTGGTCCATCTGGTCCTGCACGTGCCACAGCGTGCGGACCGCGCGCTTCAGCACCGACGTGTAGGCGATGTCGAACGCGTAGCCGGATTCCTTGAGCAGCATGCCCGCCTGCTGCGCTTCGCGGTTGCCCTGTTCGGTGAGGTCGACGTCGACCCAGCCCGTGAAGCGGTTTTCCTTGTTCCACGTCGATTCGCCGTGGCGGATGAGAACGAGTTTGTACATAAGATTGCCGGTCGGTAGTGAGGAAGCGGTAGAGCGCTGCGAGGTGCTCGTCGAGGAGCGTCGCCATCGCGTCAGACGGTTATTTTATAATGGCTGGATTGCCCTTTTCGATTTCTCTCTTTTTCGGCGGATTTTCCGTGAAGTTTTTCACTGATTACTCAAACCTTGTCCTGATCGCGATCCTCATCATCTCCGGCGGATTGCTGCTGTGGCCGACCATCACCCGGCGCGGCCGCGGCGGCCTCTCGGCGGCCCAGGCCACGCAACTGATCAACCGCCGCAACGCGGCGGTGATCGACCTGCGTCCGTCGGCCGACTACGCCAAGGGCCATCTGCCCGCGGCGCGGCACCTCGAGTTCGCCGAGTTGCAAGCAAAAGTCGCCCAACTCGTGAAGAATAAGAACAACCCCGTGCTGCTGGTGTGCCAGACCGGCCAGCAGTCGAACAAGGCGGCGCGCATCGTGCAGGACGCGGGATTCGCGGAAGTCCACGTTCTCGAAGGCGGCGTCGACGCGTGGCAGAAGGCCGGCATGCCGGTGGTGAAACAAGGAGTAGCCAAGTGAACAAAGTGATCATGTACAGCACGCAGGTGTGCCCGTATTGCCAGATGGCCGAACGTCTTTTAAAGTCGCGCGGCGTCGAGCATATTGAAAAAGTACTGATCGACAAGGACCCGGCCCGTCGTGAGGAAATGATGACCCGGACCGGTCGTCGCACGGTGCCGCAGGTGTACATCGGCGAGACGCATGTCGGCGGATACGACGACCTTTCCGCGCTCGATCGCGCGGGCGGTTTGACGCCTCTGCTCGAAGCCGCCTGAATCCGCGCGCCTCTGCGCGCGTGTCCCGGCGGGTGAAACACAAGTCGGCGCAGCGTCGCCCCGAGAGGGCAGGCGGCGCGCCGCAACTATCTGGCGGCCCGTGAGTTCATGGGCCGCCGCTACGCATACCTATCAGGGAATCACTTCATCATGTCCGACGAGAATAACCAGCCGTTCTTCAACATCCAACGCATTTACCTGAAGGACATGTCGCTTGAGCAGCCGAATTCGCCGGCTATTTTCCTCGAGCAGGATATGCCGTCGGTCGAAGTGGAAGTCGACGTGAAGGCCGAGCGCCTTGCCGAGACCGTGTTCGAAATCCTGGTCACGGGCACCGTGACGGCCAAGGTCGCGGACAAGGTTGCGTTCCTGATCGAAGCCAAGCAAGCCGGTATTTTCGACATCCGCAACATTCCCACTGAGCAGATCGATCCGCTCGTCGGCATTGCGTGCCCGACGATCCTGTTCCCGTACCTGCGCTCGAACATTGCCGACGCGATCACGCGCGCCGGCTTCCCGCCGATCCACCTCGCCGAAATCAACTTCCAGGCGCTCTACGAGCAACGCCTCGCGCAGATGAGCGGCCAGGACGGCGCGGCGGCGGCGCAAAACGGCGTCACGCACTAAGTGTCCCGGGCAGTGCCGGCCATGAAGGTTGCTGTCCTTGGAGCCGGCGCGTGGGGCACCGCCCTCGCCGGCCATCTGGCCGTTCGACACGACACCGTGTTGTGGGCGCGCGAGCCCGCGCTGGTCGCCGAACTCTGCGCTTCGCGCGAGAACGCCCGCTATCTGGCGGGCGTTGCTTTGCCGCCCGCGCTTCGCTATGAAGCGGATCTGAATGCATCGCTCGGCCACGCGCTCGCCGACGACGCGCTATGCGTCGTCGCCACGCCGGTGGCTGGACTGCGCGGTCTGTTCCGGTCGATGCGCGACGCCGGCCGCGTGCCGGCGCATGTCGTGTGGCTGTGCAAGGGCTTCGAAGCCGATTCGCAGTTGTTGCCGCATCAGGTGGTCGCGGCGGAACTGCCGCAGCACGGCAGCAATGGCGTGCTGTCGGGCCCGAGCTTTGCGCGCGAAGTCGGGCAGGGCTTGCCGGTCGCGCTGACTATCGCGAGCGCGTCGGCGGCGTGCCGCGAGCGCACGGTCGCCGCGTTCCATCACGGCGCAATGCGCATTTATACCGGCGACGACATCGTCGGCGTGGAAGTGGGCGGCGCGGTGAAGAACGTGCTGGCCATTGCGACCGGCATCGCGGACGGTCTCGGTCTCGGCCTGAATGCACGCGCGGCGCTGATCACGCGTGGCCTCGCTGAAATGTCGCGCCTCGGCGTGACGCTCGGCGGACGCGCGGAGACGTTCACGGGTTTGACCGGCCTGGGCGATCTGATTCTGACCGCAACGGGCGATCTGTCGCGCAACCGCACGGTCGGCGTGCAACTCGCCGCGGGCCGCTCGCTCGCGGACATTCTGGGCGGCCTCGGTCATGTGGCCGAAGGCGTGCGTTGCGCGCAGGCGGTTCTGGCAATCGCGCGCGCTCACGCAATCGACATGCCCATCACTCAGGCCGTGTGCGCCGTGCTGTTTGACGGCGTGGCGCCGCGCGACGCGGTCAACGCCCTGTTGCGGCGCGATTCCAAGGCCGAATAAGTTCTGCCGGATCTCTTCTCCGAGTCGTTTCAATCGGCCGTTCGGCGCGTAAAGCGCTGAACGGCTGTCTGTTCTCGCTGTCCACTGTGTATTGACGCTTCGGATCAGCGAGGTTCACATGCTCAGCATCGATCGTTGCACACTGGAAGCACGGGTAGCCGACATCACGACGCTCGAAGTGGATGCGATCGTCAACGCAGCCAATACCTCGCTGTTGGGCGGAGGCGGCGTGGACGGCGCCATTCACCGGGCGGCCGGCAAGGAGTTGCTGCACGAGTGCGAAACACTGGGGGGCTGCGCGACCGGCGACGCAAAGCTCACGCGCGGCTATCGTTTGCCGGCGAAATATGTGATTCACGCGGTGGGCCCGGTCTGGCGAGGCGGCACGCATGGCGAGGCGGACCTGCTCGCGTCGTGCTATCAGCGCGCGCTTGAAGTGGCGCGCGAGCCGCAGTGCGCGAGCATCGCCTTTCCCGCGATCAGTTGCGGCATCTACCGTTTTCCCGCCGATGAAGCAGTTCGAATCGCGGTGGAAACCGTGCTCGAAAATCTGCCGCGCATGCCGCAACTCGACCAGGTGATTTTCGCCTGCTTCGATCAGGCGATGTTCGAGCGCTATGAAGCCGAGTTGAAGCGTCGATGAGCGCCGTTAAGTGCCATCAGGCGTTGTTAGGCGCCGCCCTCGAAGCCCATCTGACGCCACGCTTCGAACACCACGATCGCGACGGTATTCGACAGATTCAGGCTGCGGTTGCCCGGACGCATCGGCAGGCGCACGCGTTGCTCGTTGGCGAACTGGCCGAGTACGGAGTCGGGCAGGCCGCGCGTTTCCGCGCCGAACACGAACCAGTCGCCGGATTGAAACGAGTGCTCGTGAAAGCGGCCCGAGCCGCGCGTGGTGAACGCGAACATGCGCGCCGGGTCCGGCGTTTCTTTTGCGACGAACGCGGCCCAGTCGGCGTGCACGTTCATTTGTGCATATTCGTGATAGTCAAGGCCGGCGCGGCGCAGCTTAGCGTCGTCGAGCGGAAAGCCGAGCGGCTCGATCAGATGCAGACGCGCGCCCGTATTCGCGCACAGGCGGATGACGTTGCCGGTGTTCGGCGGAATTTCCGGTTCGACGAGAACGACATTGAACATAAAGTGACCAGGTAGAAACTAGTTTTTCGGTGTGCGCAGCGCGACGAAGTTCGTGACCCGCCGCGCGCCTGCCGCTTTCAGCGTGCGAGCCAGCGCTTCGAGCGTCGCGCCGGTCGTCATCACATCGTCGACGATGCCCACGTGCAGCCCTTCCACGCTTCGAGCAAGCCTGAACGCGCGGCCCACGTTCAGGCGGCGCGCGTCCAGATCGAGCCGCGACTGCGGCGCGGTATCGATCACCCGGCACAGCAAGGTCGCGTCCGCGGGCACATGCAACGCGCGGGCCAACGGTCTGGCAATCTGCCACGCCTGGTTATAGCCGCGCTCGATCAACCGTTTGCTGGCGAGCGGCACAGGCGCGATCACGTCCGGGCAGTCGGACGGATCTTGACAGGCGTCTTGTGCAAGGCGCGCAAGACGCCGCGCGAACTCGTGGGCCAGCATCAACTGGGCGCGGAACTTGAGGCCGACGGCGAGCGTGTCAAGCGGCGCGCGATAGTCGGCGAGCGCGAAACTCGCGTCGAACGGCGGCGCTTCGGTGATGCAGCCCGCGCAACGGTAAGACGCGCGATGCTCTCTTCGCGCGGAAGGCAAAGCAGCCGCGCAAATGCGGCAACGCAGGGCGGCTTCGTTCCAGTACGCTTGGTCGCAAAAAGCGCACAACGTGTTATGCGACAAATTGCCGCACAGCGCGCAGGCGTTCGGCAGCACAGCCTGCATGACACGCGGCCACGCGGTGCCCAGACCGCGCGCGAATCGCGCGAACCGGTCGCCGGATAACGAAGAAGATGCTTGGATTGGCATGCCCGGACTGCCCGCAATGGCCTTTCACGCTGAATGGAAGAAAGCGAACGAGTATACTTCGGGCTCAACGCCAGTACGACACCCATGTCCCCAACTTCCGCTCAATCAGGCCGTCCGGCCTACGATTCCCGGCGCCTCAGGCGGATTTTCGACCGCCGCGCAGCGACCTTCGACGACGTCGCCTTCCTTCCGCGCGAAATCGCACAGCGTATGCGCGAGCGTCTCGACTACATCAAGGTCGCGCCGACGAGCGTGCTCGACGCCGGCTGCGGCGCGGGGGAAGACATTCCCGCGTTGCGCGAGCGCTTTCCGGAAGCGCCGGTGTTCGGCACGGATCTGTCGCGCGGCATGCTCGCGCGCGCGCTCCGCCACGATTCCGGCGACACGAGCTGGCGGCGCTTCCTGCCGGCCACGCTCGGCAAAGCGCTTGGCGCGCGCGGTCCGCGTTTCGCTCAGGCCGACTTTGCCGCGCTGCCGTTCGCGGGCGGCGCCTTCGAATTCATCTGGTCTAATCTCGCGCTTCACTGGCATTCGCGGCCCGATCTCGTGTTTCCCGAGTGGCAGCGCGTGCTCAAGGTGAACGGCCTGCTGATGTTCAGCACGCTCGGCCCCGACACGCTGAAGGAGTTGCGCGGTGCATACGCCGAAGTGGAGGCGGCGCATGGCGTCGGTTCGCACAAGCATGTGATTGACTTCGTCGACATGCATGATCTTGGCGACATGCTGGTAGAAAGCGGTTTCGAAATTCCCGTGATGGATCAGGAAACCATCACAATCACATATAAATCGCCCGAATCGCTGCTTGCGGACGTGCGCCGTTGGGGCGCGTATCCATTCGAGCGCGAAGTCGCCTCGGGCGCGGCGGCGCGCCGCTTGCACAAAGCCTTGCTGGCGGCGCTCGAAGCGCGCCGGCGCGGCGACGGCACGATCGCGCTGACCTTCGAGGTGATCTACGGACACGCGTGGAAGGCCGTGCCGCGAACGACCGCGGAAGGGCATGGCATCGTGCGAATAGAGGACATTGGACGGGGCTCGTCAAGGAATCGCTAAAGCGGTAAAGAGGGCATCTGTTATGTCTGAAATTACCGTTTCCAAACACGTGCAAAAGGTGCGGCAAAACGGCGCAGAGGCTTGTCGCGCCTGGCTTGTGGGGCAACCGGCCCTTGCTTGTGGATGCTATGGATCGCGCCTATAATGCGTCAGTTTGTCGCCTGGAGTTCCCACATTTGGGGCGGCAGGCCCGAGGCACAGGGCTGCAAGATGAAGTGGCGCGGTGGCGACCCGTGGTGCCAACGGGCAGGAGGCAGCGATGGAAGCATCAGATCTGCTCGCGGATTCACAGCCGGTCCTCAAAGACTGGACGATGAAGCGCAACTGTTCCATATCGCCACGGCAGTTCGTTTGTTTCTACGTGTCGCTTGCGTTGTTCTCGTTGGCAATTGCTTTCATGCTGGTTCTGGTCGGCGCCTGGCTGGTGTTGCCGTTTACCGGTATCGAGTTGCTGGCGGTGGGCGTCGCGTTTGCCATATATGCGCGTCATGCTGTGGATTACGAGCGCATCCGGTTGTTTTCGAACCGGCTCGTGATCGAGCAGGTCAGCGCCGAGCAGGTCACGCAGTTCGAGTTCAATCCGCGCTGGGTGCGGATCGAGGCTGGCGCAACACCGCGCGAGCAGATCAGGCTGATCTCGCGCGGCGAGACGATCCTGATCGGGCAGCATCTCGCGCAGCACCGGCGCGCGCAGTTTGCCGGCGAATTGCGTATGTGGCTCGCGCGTTGTTAGACGTGTCGGGGCGCGCGGCGTTCACGGGGAGCGCGGAACAGCCTGCCAGCGGGTCAGCGGGGTCGAGGGTTTGAATGGAAATTTTGGGTAAGGAAGCTATGAAAACAATCAAGCGAGCGCTCATGGGCGTGCTGGCGATGAGCGGACTGCTTTTCGCCGGTGCCGCCCTGGCAGTGGGCGATGTTCCGGGCGGCCCCGCCGTCAACGAGATCAATCTCCAGCCGCCTGCGACAAAAATCGCTGAGGAGCTTTACAGCCTCCACACGTTCATGCTGATTCTGTGCACGGTGATTTTTGTCGGCGTGTTCGCAGTGATGTTCTATTCGATCTTTGCGCACCGCAAATCGAAAGGGCACAAGGCTTCGAATTTCCACGAAAGCACCACCGTCGAAATCATCTGGACGATCGTGCCGTTCATCATCGTCGTGTTGATGGCGCTGCCCGCCACCAAGACGGTCGTCGCAATGAAGGACACGACCAACGCCGACGTCACCATCAAGGTCACGGGCTACCAGTGGAAGTGGGGCTACGACTACGTGAAGGGTCCGGGCGAGGGCATCAGCTTCCTGTCCACGCTGGCAACGCCGCGTGCGGAAACCGACGGCCGTCAGCCGATTACCACCACCTACCTGCAGGAAGTCGACAATCCGCTCGTCGTGCCGGTCGGCAAGAAAATCCGCATCATCACCACCGCGAACGACGTGGTCCACTCCTGGTACGTGCCGGCTTTCGGCGTGAAGCAGGACGCGATTCCCGGTTTCGTGCGCGATACGTGGTTCAAGGCTGAAAAGGTCGGCACGTTCCGCGGCTTCTGTACCGAACTCTGCGGCAAGGAACACGCGTTCATGCCGGTCGTGGTCGAAGTACTCTCCACCGACGACTACGCGAAGTGGGTCGACGCGCAGAAGAAGAAAATGGCCGCTGGCCAGGACGATCCGAACAAGACCTACACCATGGCCGAGCTGATGGAACGCGGCGGCAAGGTGTACGCGGCGAACTGCGCAGTCTGCCACCAGCCCACGGGCAAGGGCGCGGGCGCGTTCCCGGCGCTCGACGGCAGCAAGATTGCCAACGGCGCGATCGCCGAGCACGTCAGCCTCGTGCTGAAGGGCAAGAACGCAATGCCTTCATGGGCGCCCACGCTCAACGACGTCGAAATCGCTTCGGTGATCACGTTCGAACGTAACTCGTGGGGCAACCACACGGGCGACATTCTCCAGCCGAAGCAGGTCGCGGACGCCCGTAACGGCAAACTGCCGGAAGGCGGCAATCATTTGACCGACGCAGGCGCGGCGGCGAGCGGCGCAGCGGCGGCTTCGGAAGCATCGGGCGCGCAGGCAGCGGCGCCGGGCTCTGGCAGCGCGGCGGCATCGCAAGCCGCCCTGCCGGCCAGCGTCTACTTCGAAACCGGCAAGAGCACGCTGCCGGCCGACGCGAAAGCGGCGGTCGAGGCGGCCTCGGCCTACGCGAAGGCGCACCCGGACGCGAAATTCACGCTGTCGGGCTTCACCGACGCCACCGGCTCCGCCGACACCAACGCCAAACTCGCCAAGAGCCGCGCAGAAGCGGTGCGCGACGCGTTGAAGGCAGCTGGCATCGCCGAAGACCACATTATTTTGAAGAAGCCGGAAACGATCACGGGCGGCAGCGACGCGAAAGAAGCCCGGCGTGTTCAGATCAGCCCGGCTGCCTGACGTGTCATGGTCAGCACCGCAGTATTCGCATTAGGAGATTGTCATGTCTAGCATCGGACACGATGTAGTCGCGGGCCACGAGCACGTGCACGGCGACCATGCCCACGAAACGCCGCACGGCTGGCGTCGTTGGCTGTTCGCAACCAACCACAAGGACATCGGTACGCTGTACCTGATCTTCTCGTTCACCATGTTCCTCTCCGGGGGCGTGATGGCGCTGATGATCCGTGCCGAGCTGTTCGAGCCGGGTCTGCAGATCATGCGCCCCGAGTTCTTCAACCAGTTGACCACCATGCACGGCCTGATCATGGTGTTCGGCGCGATCATGCCGGCGTTCGTCGGCTTCGCGAACTGGATGGTGCCGCTGCAGATCGGCGCATCGGACATGGCTTTTGCCCGCATGAACAACTTCAGCTTCTGGCTCCTGCCGGTGGCGGCTGTTCTGCTGGTCGGTTCGTTCTTCGCACCCGGTGGCGCGACCGCCGCGGGCTGGACGCTCTATGCGCCGCTGTCCACGCAGATGGGCCCGGGCATGGACTTCGCGATTTTCGCGGTCCACCTGATGGGCGCTTCGTCGATCATGGGCGGCATCAACATCGTCGTGACGATTTTGAACATGCGCGCGCCGGGCCTTACGCTCATGAAGATGCCGATGTTCGTCTGGACCTGGCTGATCACCGCGTATCTGCTGATCGCCGTGATGCCGGTTCTGGCAGGCGCGATCACCATGGTGCTGTTCGACCGTCACTTCGGCACGTCGTTCTTCAACGCGGCAGGCGGCGGCGACCCGGTCATGTACCAGCATATCTTCTGGTTCTTCGGGCACCCCGAGGTGTACATCATGATCTTGCCGGCGTTCGGGATCGTGTCGCAGGTGATCCCGGCGTTCTCGCGCAAGCCGCTGTTCGGCTATAGCTCGATGGTGTACGCAACGTCGTCGATCGCGATCCTGTCGTTCATGGTCTGGGCGCACCACATGTTCGCAACCGGCATGCCGGTGACGGGCCAGTTGTTCTTCATGTACGCGACCATGCTGATCGCCGTGCCGACCGGCGTGAAGGTGTTCAACTGGGTCGCCACGATGTGGCGCGGTTCGCTCTCCTTCGAAACGCCGATGCTGTTCGCGGTGGGCTTCCTGATCGTGTTCACGTTCGGCGGCCTGTCGGGTCTGATGCTCGCCATGGCGCCGCTCGACATCCAGTATCACGGCACTTACTTCGTGGTGGCGCACTTCCATTACGTGCTGGTGGCGGGTTCGCTGTTCGCGCTCTTCTCCGGCTGGTACTACTGGTCGCCGAAGTGGACGGGTTGGATGTACAACGAAACGCGCGGCAAGATTCACTTCTGGGCGTCGCTGTTCTTCTTCAACCTCGCGTTCCTGCCCATGCACTTCGTGGGCCTCGCAGGCATGCCGCGTCGCTACGCCGACTACCCGGCACAGTTCACCGACTGGAATCAGGTGATCTCGATCGGCGCCTTCGGTTTCGGTCTGGCGCAGGTCTACTTCCTGTTCGCAGTGGCGCTGCCCGCATACCGCGGCGGCGGCGAGCACGTGAAGGCAGACGACAAGCCGTGGGACGGCGCAACGGGCCTCGAATGGACCGTGCCGAGCCCGGCTCCGTTCCACACGTTCGAAAACCCGCCGACTGTCGAATAATCGTCGTTCGGCGAGGTGGCCGGTTCCGGTGGCGACATGAACTGTCGTCGCCGGGCCGGAAGTCGCAGTGTCAAGGTCTGTGACAACGCAGTACTGCGAAGGCCGTAACAAGGTATTCAGAAACTCGAGCATGACGCGCAATCCACACGAAAGACGTACACCGGAGCAGATTCGCGCGGGCAACAGGCGGATTGGTCTCGTTCTGTTCATCATCGCGGCGGCTTTTTTTGCGAGCGCCATCATCAGTCAGGGTTGGTTCTCGTGATGCTGCGGGTCGATTCTGGTTTGCAGGTTTGTTGAGGATTGAGATGTCGACGCAGCAGCCGGCTCAGGCCGATCGCTCTTTTAACCGTTCGATGCTGATCAAGCTGTTCATCGTCGCGTTGATGATGTTCGGCTTCGGTTTTGCGCTGGTGCCCATGTACCGCGCAATGTGCCAGATCACCGGCATCAACAACCTCGTGCAGCGTGACGCCACGGCGCGCGAGGCGAAGAATACGCAGGTCGACATGAGTCGCACGATTTCCATCGAATTCGATGCGAACGCGCGCGGCCCGTTGGGTTTCAAGCCGGAACAGCGCAGTCTGGACGTGCATCCGGGTGAAGTAACGACGGTGATGTACGACGTGAGCAACGAACAGGCGCGCACGATTCAGGCGCAAGCCATTCCGAGCTACGCGCCCAAGCAGGCAACCGAGTACTTCAAGAAGATCGAATGCTTTTGCTTCACGCAGCAGACGTTGACCGCGAATCAGACGAAGCGGATGCCGGTGGTGTTCGTCGTCGATCCGAAGTTGCCGAAGGACGTGAAAACCATCACGTTGTCGTACACGTTCTTCGAGTTGAACACGCCGGCAACGGCGAAGGTCGGAAGCGTGGCGCTCCCGGCCGAGACGGCGGCAAACGCTGCCAACCCCGCCTGACGACGAAGGTCGCGGCGAAGGAAGACAACACATGAGCGATAACAGCGGCGGCTCGCGCAAAAGCAGTTTCGGCCAGTCGATGCGGGCGGTGTTCTGGTCGTTCTTCGGCGTGCGCAAGCGGCGCGATCTGGAAGCCGACGCCACGCAGCTCAACCCGCTGCATGTGATTATCGCGGCGCTGATCGGTGCGGCCATTTTTATCGGCGTGCTGATCCTGGTGGTACGCGCAGTGGTGGGCTGAGGCGCAGACTTAGGCGCACATGAAGTATCGGGCGAAGCAACGCCCACGAATTAGAGTGAAGCGGTGCGGTATAGACGCGCCGTCGAAGATACAGCCGGAGATTCCGGAACAACTGGACTGAAGTGGAGAATCAAGAATGAGCGGTCAAAACGAGAGCCCGTACTATTTCGTACCGCATCCGTCGCGGCATCCGATTAGCGCCGCCGTTGGGTTGCTGGTCATGCTCGGATCGCTGGCGGCCTGGATCAACGAACAACCGCTCGCGCCGATCGGCGTTGCAGTCGGCCTGTTGTGGCTGCTCTTTACGTTGTGGCACTGGTTCGGCGACGCGATTGCCGAATCCGAAGGCGGCATGTACGGCAAGAACGTCGACAAGTCTTATCGCTGGAGCATGAGCTGGTTCATCTTCTCCGAAGTCATGTTCTTCGGCGCATTCTTCGGCGCGCTGTTCTACGCGCGTGAAATCGCGCTGCATCAGCTTGGCAGCCTCGACTACAAGCTGATCTGGCCGGATTTCTCGGCGGTGTGGCCGAACAACGGTCCCGCGTCGCTCGTATCGACCTTCAAGTCGATGCAGCCGTGGCCGGTGCCGACCATCAACACGGCGTTGCTGCTGTCGTCGGGCGCCACGCTGACGGTGTCGCACCACGCGCTGCGTGAAGATCATCGCAAGAAGGCAATTGCGTGGCTGGCGGCAACGCTCGTGCTGGGCGTCTGCTTCCTGTTCCTGCAGGGCTTCGAATATTTCCACGCGTACAACGAACTGAATCTGACGCTGTCGTCGGGCGTGTACGGTTCCACGTTCTTCCTGCTGACCGGCTTCCACGGTTTCCACGTGTTCCTCGGCGGCACGATGCTGGCAGTGGTGCTGGTGCGCATGATTCGCGGCCACTTCACGGCGGAACATCACTTCGCGTTCGAAGGCGCGGCCTGGTACTGGCACTTCGTGGACGTGGTCTGGCTCGGACTGTACGTCGTCGTGTACTGGCTGTAAGGCTGTTGAGCCTGCGCCCGCCTGTTATTCGGTCAGGGCGCGGGAGAGCGTGCAACGTTTTGTGGAACGCGGCGCGCAAGCAATACGCAGGATTGATGCAGCGCCGCCCTCGACCCTGTCAGGGCGGCGTTTTGTTTAGGGCGGCGGTGATTGCCGTCAGGCTTAGCGCCCGTACGGAATGCCGGTCGACTGAATCCAGCCCATCCAGTGTGCGAACAGGATGAAGAGGAACAGCGAGATCGAAAGCCCGACGCGCGTGGCGAGCGACCAGACCATCCGCTTGGTTTTGCCCTTGTCATGCATCATGAAGTACAACGCCGACACCATGCTGGCGATGATCAGAGCGAAGGCAATGGGAACGAGAATGTGCATGGAACCTGCTGAAACGGAAAAGCGCAGAGGCAAGACAGTTATTATCTCACCGCGCGCCGGGCTTTGCCCTACGTTCCCTGCCGCGCCGAGACCAGGAATGGAGTGCCGTCGATGAAATTCCGGCTCCTTCCCGCGCTGTTGATCCTGTTCGTCGTCGTGGTGACCGTGCGGCTCGGTTTCTGGCAGCGCGACCGCGCGCATCAGAAGGAAGCGCTCGAGGCGCGCATCACGCAGTTCGAAAATGCGCCCGCGCAGCCCGTCAACGGCGCACCGGTGGCGTTGAAGGACATCGAATTTCATCGCGTGAAGGCGCGCGGCACCTTTGTCGCCGACAAGGTGGTGTATCTCGATAATCGTCCGTATAACGATCAGCCGGGCTTTTATGTCGTGATGCCTTTTAAACTCGCGGACGGTGGTTACGTGCTGGTCAATCGCGGCTGGTTGCCGCGCAATATGAACAATCGCGAGACGATCGCGCCGTACGTCACGCCGCAAGGTGAAGTCGAGATCGAAGGCATTGCGCGCGCGGATGCGTCGCGCGCCTACGAGCTTGGGCAGGGCGGTTCGGCCGCGCATCAGTCGATCCGCCAGAATGTGGATGTTGGCGCGTACGCCGCCGAAACCGGACTGCCGTTGCAATCGTTCGTGATCCAGCAATTGAACGACGACGGCGACAAACTCGTGCGCGACTGGCCGGCTCCCACCAGTGGCGTGGAACGCAACTACGGCTACATGTTCCAGTGGTGGGGCATGGCGGTGGCGGCGCTCGCCTTCGGGCTGTACGCCGCGCGCCGCGCCGCCAGAAAAGAGCACGCAGCCGGCGTGTAGTGCAGCGCGCGTTGCCCGATTCGGCATGAGTCGGGCGAGCCGCACAATCATTGAAAGAGGTCATGTAGTGTCGACGCAATCTCCCCGTTCGCCGCAAACCGGCAAACCCGCCGCAGGCCAACCCGCCGTTGCGAAACCGAAACCGACGCCCGGCCAACCCAACGGGCAGGGCTCGTGGAAGCGTGGCCGCTGGATCTTGCTGCTGGTGGCGATCGTCTGCGGCGCGCCGATCGCCATCTCGTATTTCATGTACTACGTGGTCAAGCCGGCGGGCGGCACCACGAGCTACGGCGCGCTCATCGAGCCACAACGGCCGATTCCGGAGTCGCTCGTCGTGACCGGCGAAGACGGCAAGCCGGTCAAGCTCGCCTCGTTGCGCGGCCACTGGCTGCTGATTTCGGTCGACAACAGTGCGTGCGACAAAGCGTGCGCGACCAAGCTCTACTTCATGCGGCAAATCCGCGCAGCGCAGGGCCCGGAGCGCGAGCGCGTCGTCGAAGTGTGGCTGCGCACGGATGCAGGCAACGTCGCGGACGTGATACAAAAGGCCTACGCCGACACGGACATGCTGGTCGCCGATCCGGCGCAGGTGTCGGCCTGGCTGCCGGCCGATGCCGGCGCCAAAGTGACCGACCACATCTACATGGTCGATCCGAACGGCAATCTGATGATGCGTTTTCCGAAAGATCCGAACCCGAGCAAGATCAAGGGCGACGTGACCAAGCTGCTGAAGTGGTCGCGCATCGGCTGACGCCGCAACGTGGGTAAGAGAAGATGTTCGTACTGCAATTGGGCCTGATCGGCTTGTGTATCGCGTTGTTGCCGCTGTCGTATGTGTGGGTCAAGGCCGACGACAACAAATTCCGCAAGCTCGTGTGGCTGACCACCTTCCTCACGCTCGATCTGGTGATGTTCGGCGGCTTCACGCGCCTCACCGATTCCGGGCTGGGCTGTCCCGACTGGCCGGGTTGCTACGGCACGTCGTCGCCGTTTATCGCGCACGCGGCCATTACGGCCGCGCACCAGTTGATGCCGACTGGCCCCGTCAGCATGACGAAGGCGTGGATCGAAATGATCCACCGTTATTTCGCGATGGCGATCGGCGTGCTGATCATCGCGCAGACGGTCATTGCGTGGACGGCGCGTATCAAGCGGCGGCCGCTGCATGTGTCGCCGTGGTGGCCGACCTCGCTGCTGTTGCTGATCCTCGTGCAAGGCGCGTTCGGCGCCTGGACCGTCACGCTGAAACTGCAACCGGTCATCGTAACAACGCACCTGCTGCTCGGTCTTGCGCTGCTCGGCACGCTCGGCTGGCTGGCCGCGCGGCAGACGCCGCTGCCCGCGTTCGAGCCCGAAGCCGCGCGCTGGCGCGCCGCGGCGCTGGCGGGCCTCGTGCTGCTGATCGCGCAGATCGCGTTGGGCGGCTGGGTCAGCACCAACTACGCGGTGCTGGCGTGCACGGATTTCCCCACCTGCAACGGCCAATGGCTTCCGCCGATGGATTTCGCCCACGGCTTCCATCTGTGGCGCGCGCTCGGCATGACGGGTGACGGCGACGTAATCACGCAGGACGCGCTGGTAGCGATTCACTGGACGCATCGCACCTTCGCATTCGCGGTCATCGCCTACCTCGTGTGGTTCGCGCTGAAGATGCGGCGCTTCGAGTCGCTGCGCCGCCCGGCGAACGGTGTGCTGCTCGTGGTGCTGATCCAGTTCGTCACGGGACTGTCGAACATTGTTTTGCAATGGCCCCTGCCCATTGCGGTAGCGCATAACGGCGGCGCGGCGATCCTGCTGCTTCTGCTCGTTATGTTAAACTTTCGGATCGCTTATAGCCGTCCCGGCCGCGCCGTGTTGCCCGCGCGCGATGCCGCGCCAGCGTGACCCCACATGGACAGCACAACTCTCTCCCAAACGCCCGGCAGCCGGATGTCCCAGTACATCGCTCTGACCAAGCCGCGCGTCACGCAACTCGCCGTGTTCTGCGCCGTCATCGGCATGTTTCTGTCCACGCCCGGCATGGTGCCGTGGACAGTTCTGATCGGCGGCACCGTCGGCATCTGGCTGTTGGCCGGCGCGGCGTTTGCAATCAATTGCCTCGTCGAACAGAAGATCGACGCGAAAATGCGTCGCACGTCATGGCGTCCGTCGGCGCGTGGCGAAATTACCACCGCGCAAATTCTGCTGTTCTCGGCCGTGCTCGGCGGCCTCGGCATGTGGACGCTCTACACGTTCGCCAACCCGCTAACCATGTGGCTCACGCTCGCCACGTTCGTCGGCTATGCGGTGATCTATACGTTGCTGCTGAAGCCGGCCACGCCGCAGAACATCGTGATCGGCGGCGCGTCGGGCGCCATGCCGCCGGCGCTCGGCTGGGCCGCGGTCACCGGTCACGTGCCGGGCGACGCGTGGATTCTCGTCCTGATCATCTTCGTGTGGACGCCGCCGCATTTCTGGGCGCTCGCGCTGTATCGCCGCAAAGATTATGAAAACGCCGGCCTGCCGATGCTGCCGAACACGCACGGCGAAAAGTACACGCGGCTGCATATCCTGCTCTACACGGTGATTCTGTTCGCCGTCACGCTGATGCCGTTCGTCTCCGGCATGAGCGGCGTGGTATATCTCGCTGCGGCTGTCCTGCTCGGCGCTGTGTTTCTCGCATATGCGTGGAAAATCTACCGCGAGTACTCGGACGATCTGGCGCGTCGAACCTTCCGTTATTCGATCGTCTATCTGTCGCTGCTGTTTGCCGCGCTGCTGGTCGACCACTATGTGCGCGTCGTGATCGGCGCGTAATACCATGCTCAATACCCGCTTCGCGCGCGCGGCGCGTGCCGCTGTGATTGCCTGCGCGCTCGGTGGCGCGTTGCTCGTGGCTGGCTGCGGCAAAGAGCCGCCTGCATTCCAGAACCTCGACATTACCGGCAATACGCAATTCGGCAGCAATTTCTCGTTGCCCGATACGTCCGGAAAAATCCGCACACTGGCGGATTACAAAGGCAAGGTCGTGGTGCTGTTCTTCGGCTATACGCATTGCCCGGACGTTTGCCCGACGACCATGGCCGAACTGTCGCAAGCGTTGCAGCAACTCGGTCCGGACGACGCGAAGCGCGTGCAGGTACTGTTCGTCACCGTCGATCCCGATCGCGACACGGCCCCGCTGCTCGCGCAATACGTGCCCGCCTTCAATCCGACGTTCCTCGGCTTGCGTCCCGCAGACGAGGCGCAGTTGAAGAAGGTCACGAAAGATTTCCGCGTCTACTATGCGAAAGTGCCGGGCAAGACGCCCGACAGCTACACGATGGACCACACCGCGGCGAGCTATGTGTTCGACACCGACGGCAAGCTGCGCCTCTTCGCACGCGACGGCCAGGGCGCCGCGCCGTGGGTCCACGACATCAAGCTGCTGCTCGACTGACGCGGCAACTCCGCGCGCTCAAACCGGTATTGGCAGATTCAACCCCGGCGCGAGCCGCGTGGTCTTGAACTCAGTGATCTCGTAACGCGCGAGCTTCTGCACGGCGAACGGGTCGCTCGCGAGAATGTGATCCAGCTTATCGCGCTCGATGCGCACCGCCAAAATGATGCCGCCGTCGCGCGGCACTTTCGGGCCGGCCGCGACAAACACGCCTGCTTCGAATTGCTTCGCGATAAATGCGCGATGCGCGTCGAGCGCGTCGTCGATGCGGTCGAGCGAAGCGGTGTAAATCAGGTTGATGACATACATAGGCATCCTCAGGCAATTGAACGAACCGCGGCACGCGCGGCAAGGTTTCAAATTATCGGCTACGGCGCGGGGTTTTGGCGGCAGCCTGCCAATGGAAATCGTCGGCTCGCCGCGCGCATATCTATATGCCATCGCGGTATTTCCCATCTTGCGAAGCGTATGAGACCATTTGCAGTCCAGCCGGCGGCGGCCCGTCGTCAGCCGTTTATCCACGGTTATTAGCGGTCGCGGCCGGCTATCACCCGAATCCACCCGAATGGATTCGATTAGAAACAGCGAGAATCACATGCAGCGCAGAAATATCCTCAAAGCCTTCTCAGCAGTGATCGCCGGCGCGGCGATCGTCACCAGTTTCGGCGCCCATGCGGACGACAAAGTCATCAAGGTCGGCACCATCGGCGGCCCGGATGCGCAAATCTGGGAAGTCGTCACGAAGGTGGCGAAGCGTGAAGGCCTGAACGTGAAGGTCGTCGAATTCAACGATTATGTGCAGCCGAACGCCGCGCTCGACGCAGGCGATCTCGACGCGAACAGCTTCCAGCATCAGCCGTATCTCGACAGCCAGATCAAGCAGCGCGGCTACAAGATCGTGAACGCGGGTCTGACCTACATTTCGCCGCTCGGGATCTACTCGAAGAAGCTGAAGTCGCTGAAAGATCTGCAACAAGGCGCGAAGGTCGCGGTGCCGAACGATCCGTCGAACGAAAACCGCGCGCTGCTGCTTCTGCAAGCGCAAGGCGTGATCAAGCTGAAGGCCGGCGCGGGCACGAACGGCAATAACGCGACGGCGCTCGACGTCGCTGAGAATCCGAAGAAGATCAAGCTGCTCGAACTCGACGCCGCGCAATTGCCGCGCACGCTGGCCGACGTCGATGCCGCCGCGATCAACACCAATTTCGCGATTGCCGCCGGCCTCCAGCCGACTAAAGACGCGATCGCGCTCGAAGACCTTCACAGCCCATATGCGAACCTGATCGCCGTGCGCACGCAGGACAAGGACAAGCCGTGGGTGAAGAAGCTGGTTGCCGCGTATCAGTCGGAAGATGTGCGCCAGTTCATCAAGACGCAGTTCAAGGGTTCGGTGGTGCCGTCGTTCTAAGGCGGATTACAGGCCGAGTTCCCATCGCTCGATCGTCAGCATCTTGCCGAAGCGGCGCTCCTGCGCCGCGCTGACAAGCTCGAAACCGGCGCGCTTGCACAGGCGCCGTGATTCTTCCAGCGTGCTGGCAGTGGTCAGCGTCAGCTTGGTATAACCGGCGCGACGCGCGAAGCGCGTCGCTTCGTTCATCAACCGTGTGCCGATGCCAAGACGCTGCACATCGGGTTCGACCCACAACAGCCGCACGCCGGCCACCGTCGCCGACACCGCGACAATGCACACCGCGCCGACCGTGATGCCGTTCTGATCGGCGACCACGCACATTTCCCGCACCGTGTCGTTGCGCTGCGTGTGGTCCGCGACGACGCGCGCCAGCAGTCCCTCAAACGATTGATCCCAGCCATATTGCGCCGCGAACCATTGCGCCTGCCGCTGCACGAGCCAACCGCGTTCGCCGGGCCGCGGCGCACGCAGCTCGACCGTCTCCGATGGCGGCTTCTCGCCGAGTAATCGCTCGACGAGCTTCATCGACGCGATCAGTTGTTCTTGGGAGCTGGTGCTGAGGCCGTCGAGCAGCTCCAGCACTTCCTGACTGGCCGCGGCATCGAGCGGCGCGTAGGCTGCGTGGCCATTGTCCGTGATCGCGATAAGCGACTGGCGCGCGTCCGTCTCCGACGGCCGCCGCGTGATCAGATCGTGGCGCTCGAAATTGGTGAGCAGGCGGCTCAGATAGCCGCTGTCGATCCCCAGCGTGCGGCCGAGCGCGGACGCAGTTTGAGCGCTGCCGCGCGAGAGTTCGCGCAGCACGCGCACTTCCGTCAACGAGAACGTGCTGTTAATCAGGTGCTCGTGCAGAGCGCCGATCAGCCGGGTATAAAAGCGATTGAAATGGCGGACTGCCTGGGCTCGCCGGAGCGCCTCGGAATCGGTCAAGTGCTGCTCTCCGGATAAAGAGGAATCGTACGCACCACTATATTGGAACGCGCCCCTATTAACAAAGGCGCGCGTTTGGCGCTGCGAGTCATTGAGATTCGAGATATACGAATACCGGCTTTTGCGGGCCCGATCTTCTGGTCCGTAATTGGGACGCAAGCCCATCCCAATTGTCTCAAATACGGGTAATTCCTGGGTATCGAAAAGGCGCCTGAAAAAGTGCCAAACAGGCCTGTCGGCCTTGTGTCGCAAGCCTTTCCGCCAATCGATACCAAGATAGAACCAGTTCGTTGACTGGTATTATGTTGGTTATATAATGGGCTCTCATTTTCGCAGGCCGATTATTCGCGACGGCCGCCCGGAGCGCCATGGAAACTCGCTGGTCCGCACTAATGCCTGACGCCCGCAACGTCACGCCGCTGTACTTGCAGCTCGCACGCAATCTTGCGACCGCGATCCATTGCGGCGTGTGGTCGGCGGGCGAGGCGCTGCCTTCGGAGCGCACGCTTTCGGATGCCATCGGCGTGTCGCGCATCACCGCGCGCAAGGCGATCGAGTTGCTGGTCGAGCAAGGACTGATCCGGCGCGCGCGGGGCGCGGGCAGCTTCATTACGCCGCGCGTCGAAGACCCGCTGTCGCGGCTCACCGGCTTCACGAAGAAGATGCAGCAGCGCGGCTTTCGCCCCGACTCGGTGTGGCTCGAGCGCGATATCCGCGCCGCCAATCGCGACGAGCTGGTGCACCTTGGGCTGTCTCCGGGCGCGATGGTGGCGAGCCTGCGCCGCTTGCGCCGCGCCGACGGCATCGTGATGGCGGTCGAGCATTCGGCGCTGCCGGCGGTGATCGTTCACGACCCGCATGCCATCGGCGTGTCGCTTTACAGCTATCTGGAACAACGCGGCGCGGCTGTCGTGCGCGCCTTGCAGCACTTTCGCGCCGTCAACGCTTCGAGCGAGATCGCTTCACTCATGGACATCGAACCGCGCTCGGCATTGCTGGTCATTACGCGTATCGGCTATAGCGCCGACCAGCGCGCAATCGAGTTGACCGACACCTATTGCCGCGACGACTACTACGACTTCGTTGCTGAATTGCGGACCTGAGCGCCGCATCCGAGCGGGCCGTATCCGCACGCGGCGCCGTCGAGCGCAATTCAGCCACGCCCTGTATCACGCCTTGCAAGAGAGAACCATGCTGACCGGAAACATACTCACCACCGACGGGTGGATTCACGGCACGCTCGAATACGAAAACGGCCGCATCACGGCGCTCGCCGGCGAGCGCGTCGATCCCGCGACGAACGACGCCCCGTACATCCTGCCGGGCTTCATCGATCTGCACGTGCATGGCGGCGGCGGCGCCGACGTGATGGAAGCCGGCGACGCGATCGAGACGATCACCCGCACGCATGCGCGCTACGGCACTACGAGCCTGCTCGCCACCACCATGACCGCGCCGCGCGACGAACTGATGAGCGTGGTCGCCGGTCTCGGCGACGTCGCGCGCGTGCGCACGGCGGGCTGCTCGCGCGTGCTCGGCGTGCATCTGGAGGGGCCGTACATCAACCCCGGCAAGCTCGGCGCGCAGCCCGACGCAGCCGTCTCCGCCGTCATGGACGAAGTGCTGAAGTACCTGTCCATCGCGCCGATTCGCGTGGTCACGCTCGCGCCGGAAATCGCCGGGCACATGGACATCATCTCGGAGATGGCGGCGCGCGGCGTGCGCGTGCAGCTCGGCCATTCGCTCGGCACTTACGACGACGCCGTCGCCGCGCTCAAGCACGGCGCCTGCGGCTTCACGCACCTGTTCAACGCGATGTCGCCGCTGCATCACCGCAATCCGGGGCTCGTCGGCGCCGCGCTCGCGCACGCCGAGTTCGCCGAGATCATTCCCGACCTGCTGCACGTCCATCCCGGCGCGATCCGCGCCGCCTTGCGCGCGATTCCGCGCCTCTACGTGGTGACGGACAGCACGTCGGCAACCGGCATGCCCGACGGCGAATACCGTCTCGGCAGCCAGCATGTGACGAAGTGTCTCGGCGGCGTGCGTCTCGCCGACGGCACACTCGCGGGCAGCACGCTGACCATGGATCAGGCGCTGCGCAATCTTGTCTCGATCGGTCTGCCGATCGCCGATGTATCCAACCGTTTGTCGCGCTACGCCGCCGACTACCTCGGCATCGAAGACCGCGGCCGCATCGCGCGCGGCGCGTGGGCCGATGTCGTCGTGTTCGATCGTGAACTGGCGTTGAGCGCGACCTACGTCGAAGGAGAAGCAATTGTCGAATATGCTTAAAGAGGCGCTTGCGTCCGCCGAAACGGTCGCCGCGCAACTCACGGACACCTCGCGCGTCGCGGCCCTGGCGGCGCGGCTCGCGCAGCATCCGCGCCACGTCGCGCTGACGGTCGCGCGCGGCAGTTCCGACCACGCCGCGAGTTACTTCGCATCCCTGATCATGAGCCGGCTCGGCGTGCCCGTCGCCTCGTTGCCGATGTCCGTCGCCACGCTGCAGCAGGCGCCGCTGCAAGTGCGCGATCAGCTCGCGCTCGCGTTCTCGCAATCGGGCAAGAGCCCCGATCTGGTCGGCACGATGCAAGCGCTGCGCGAAGCCGGCGCGTTGACGGTCGCCGCGGTGAATGCGCCGGCCTCGCCGCTCGCCGACGCGTGCGAGTGGCATCTGCCGCTCGTCGCCGGCCCGGAACTGAGCGTCGCGGCCACCAAGAGCTATATCGCGATGCTGTCGATTTCCGCGCAACTGGTCGCCCACTGGCAGGGCGACGCCGCGCTGCTCGGCGCGCTGAACACGCTGCCCGACGCGCTGCAAGGCGCGGGCAAGCTGGACTGGTCGAAGGCCGTCGAGGAACTGCGCGACGTCGAACGCATGATCGTGATCGGACGCGGTCTCGGTCTCGCCATCGCGCAGGAAGCGGCGCTCAAGCTCAAGGAAACCTCCGGCATTCAGGCCGAAGCGTTTTCGAGCGCGGAAGTGCGCCACGGTCCGATGGAACTGATCGATCGCGACTATCCGCTGCTCGTGTTCGCGCCGCGCGGGCCGGAGCAGGCGGGTCTGCTGCAACTCGCGCGCGACATGCGGGCGCGCGGCGCGCGCGTGCTGCTGGCGGCGCCGTCCGACGTGCCCGAGGCGACGCTGCCGCTGGCCACCACCGCTCATGCGGCGCTCGATCCGATCGGCGCCATCCTGTCCTTTTACGTGATGGCCGCGGGCCTTGCGGCCGCGCGCGGGCGCAATCCCGACGCGCCGCGCCATCTCAACAAAGTCACCGAAACTCACTGACGAGAAATCAGATGCGACGTGTCGAGGAGTCCCGTTTAATGAGCCATTCCGAAGGCCATATTGTTTTGCTCGCGCCGATGACCGGTCCGGTCGTGCCGCTCGCCAACGTACCCGACCCGGTGTTTTCGGGCGGCATGTTCGGCGACGGCATCGGCATCGATCCGCTCGAGGGGCGACTCGTCGCGCCGTGCGACGGAATCGTCACGCATCTCGCGCGCACAGGTCATGCCGTGACGCTGGCGACCGCGGAAGGCGCTGAAATTCTGCTGCATATCGGCATCGACACGGTCGAGCTGAACGGCAAGGGTTTTGCGCCGATGGTCGAGCAGGGCGCGCAGGTGCGTGCCGGCGACGTGCTCATCGAGTTCGACCAGGATCAGGTGGCGTTGAATGCGCCGAGCCTCGTCTCGGTGATCGCAATTGCGAATTCGGACGCGTTCGAGATTGTCGAGCGCGCTCAGGAAGGCGTGCTGAAGGCGGGCGAAACCCCGCTGTTGTTGCTGCGTCCGCGCGAGGGCGCCGTGGCTGCGGCATCGCGTCAGGTGAGCGCGACGAGCGTGACCGACGAGGCGCGCGCGCAAATCTCATTGGCTCACGCGGGCGGGCTGCATGCGCGGCCGGCCGCGCGCGCTCGCGAAGCGGCGCGCGCTTTCGACGCGCGCGTCGAGGTGCGTTACGAAGGGCGCAAGGCGGCGATCGAAAGTGTGGTCGGTCTGCTGGCGCTCGGCGCGGGTCAGGGCGCGACCGTCGAACTGCTCGGCGTGGGCCCGCAAGCTCAGGCCGCGGTCGATGCGGTCGCTCATGAATTGACGCGTGAGGCGCACGGCGAAGTCGAAGAGAAGCCCGCGCGCCAAAGCTCGCCCGCGCCGCAAACGGTCGCGCTCGCGGCGGGCGAAGCTCTCGCGCCGAACACGCTCGCGGGTGTGTGCGCGGCGCCCGGCGTCGCGATCGGCAAGCTCGTGCGCTGGGACGACGCGGACATCGATCCGCCGGAACAGGCGAGCGGCACGTCGGCGGCGGAAAGCCGCTTGCTCGACAAGGCGATTGCGAGCGTCGACGCCGATCTCGGCACGACGGTGCGCGACGCGTCGCAGCGCGGAGCGGTCGGCGAGGCGGGCATCTTCGCGGTGCATCGCGTGTTGCTCGAAGACCCGACGTTGCTCGACGCCGCGCGCGATCTGATCAGTCTCGGCAAGAGCGCGGGCTTCGCGTGGCGCGAAGCGATCCGCGCGCAAACCGGCATCCTGGCCAATATCGAAGACTCACTGCTCGCCGAGCGGGCCGCCGATCTGCGCGACATCGACAAGCGCGTGCTGCGCGCGCTCGGCTACACGAACGCCGCCGCGCGCACGCTGCCGGACGAAGCCGTGCTCGCCGCGGAGGAATTCACGCCGTCCGATCTGTCGGCGCTGGATCGCTCGCGTGTCACGGCGCTCGTCATGGCGCGCGGCGGCGCGACCTCGCACGCGGCGATTCTCGCGCGCCAGGCGGGCATTCCCGCGCTGGTGGCAGTCGGCGACGCGTTGCATGCGATTCCCGAGGGCACGCAAGTGGTGGTGAACGCGAGCACTGGCCGCCTCGAATTTGCCCCGACCGAACTCGACGTGGAGCGCGCGCGCCTGGAGCGCAAGCGTCTCGCGGGCGTGCGAGAAGCGAACCGCCGCACGTCGCAGCAAGCGGCGCTCACCGCCGATGGCCGCGCGATCGAAGTGGCCGCGAATATCGCCACGCTCGACGACGCGAAAACGGCCGTCGAAAACGGTGCGGATTCCGTGGGCCTCCTGCGCACCGAATTGCTGTTCATTCACCGCGCTGCTGCGCCGACCACGGACGAGCATCGGCAGAGCTATCAGGGCATTGTCGACGCGTTGAGCGGCCGCACCGCGATCATTCGCACGCTCGACGTCGGCGCGGACAAGGAAGTCGATTACCTCACGCTGCCGCCGGAGCCGAATCCCGCGCTTGGCTTGCGCGGCATTCGCCTCGCGCAGGTGCGCCCCGATCTGCTCGACGACCAGCTGCGCGGCCTGCTTGCGGTGAAGCCGTTCGGCGCCGTGCGCATTCTGCTGCCAATGGTGACCGACGTCGGCGAACTGATCCGCATCCGCAAGCGTATCGACGAATTCGCGCGTGAATTGGGCCGCACGGAGCCGATTGAAGTCGGCGTGATGATCGAGGTGCCGTCGGCGGCGCTGCTCGCCGATCAACTGTCGCAACACGCGGATTTTCTGTCGATCGGCACCAACGACCTGACGCAATACACGCTCGCCATGGACCGCTGCCAGGCCGATCTGGCGGCGCAAGCCGACGGTTTGCATCCGGCTGTGCTGCGCCTTGTCGCGGCGACCGTGCAGGGCGCGAACCGGCACGGCAAATGGGTCGGCGTGTGCGGCGCACTGGCGGGCGATCCGCTCGCGGTGCCGCTTCTCGTCGGTCTCGGCGTGACCGAGCTGTCGGTGGACCCGGTGTCGGTGCCGGGCATCAAGGCGCGAGTGCGCAACCTCGATTATCAACTGTGCCGCCAACGCGCCCAGGATGCGCTGGCGCTCGAATCGGCGCAGGCGGTAAGAGCAGCAAGCCGCGAAACCTGGCCGCTGGACTGAACCCGGCACGGTTCGCCACGCAGGATAACTCGACGACATTCGTCGACAACGAGACAAGGATTGGAGATATCAATGGATGGAAATCCGTTTCTGAAGATTCAGCGCCTGGGACGCGCGCTGATGCTGCCTATCGCGGTGCTGCCGGTTGCCGGCCTGCTGCTGCGGCTCGGTCAACCCGACGTGTTCAACATCAAGATGATCGCCGACGCCGGCGGCGCGATTTTCGACAACCTGCCGCTGCTTTTCGCGATCGGCGTGGCGGTCGGTTTCGCGAAGGACAACAACGGCGTCGCGGGTCTCGCGGGCGCGATCGGTTATCTGATCGAAGTCGCGGTGATGAAGGACATCAACGACAAGCTCAACATGGGCGTGCTGTCGGGGATCGTGGCGGGGATCGTCGCGGGCTTGCTGTACAACCGGTACAAGGACATCAAGCTGCCGGACTACCTGGCGTTCTTCGGTGGGAAGCGCTTCGTGCCGATTGTCACGGGCGTGGTGTGTCTCGCGCTCGGCATCGTGTTCGGCTACGCGTGGCAGCCGGTGCAGAGCGTGATCGACACGGCCGGGCACTGGCTGACCACGGCGGGCGCGCTCGGCGCGTTCGTGTTCGGCGTGCTGAACCGGCTGCTGCTGGTCACGGGTCTGCATCACATCCTCAACTCGCTGTCGTGGTTCGTGTTCGGCACCTTCACGCCGCCGGGCGGCGCGGCGGTGACGGGCGACCTGCATCGCTTCTTCGCCGGCGACCCGACGGCCGGAACGTTCATGACGGGCTTCTTCCCGGTCATGATGTTCGGCCTGCCGGCCGCGTGTCTGGCCATGTTTCACGAAGCGCCGAAGGAGCGTCGCGCGGTGGTCGGCGGGCTGCTGTTCTCCATGGCGCTCACGTCGTTCCTGACGGGCGTCACCGAGCCGATCGAGTTCAGCTTCATGTTCCTCGCGCCCGTGCTGTACGTGATCCATGCGCTGCTGACGGGGCTGTCGCTCGCCATCTGCTCGGCGCTCGGCATTCACATCGGCTTCACGTTCTCCGCAGGCGCAATCGACTACGTGCTGAACTACGGCTTGTCGACCAAAGGCTGGTGGGCGATTCCGCTCGGCCTCGTGTACGCGGTGGTCTATTACGGCCTGTTCCGCTTCTTCATCCGCCAATTCAATATGGCGACGCCGGGCCGCGAACCGGCCACGGCCGACGAGCAGGTGGATTCGTTCAGCGCCGGCGGCTTCGTTTCGCCCGTTGCGGGCGCAGCGGTGCCGCGCGCGCAGCGTTACATCGCGGCGCTGGGTGGCGCGTCGAATCTCTCGGTGGTGGATGCGTGCACGACGCGTCTGCGTCTATCCGTCGTGGATGCGAACAAGGTCTCCGAAAACGAACTGAAGACGATCGGCGCGCGCGGCGTGCTCAAGCGGGGCGCGACCAATGTGCAGGTGATCATCGGGCCTGAAGCGGACATCATCGCCGATGAAATTCGCACGGTCATCGGGCAAGCGGGCGGTGATGCGGGAGCGGCTTCTCCTGCCGCTGCGGCTGCGGCCCCGGCCGTGGTTGCGGCGAGCGCGGCAGGCGCGGCAGGCGCGGCAGGCGCGGCCAAGGGTCCGCTCGATCCGGAACCGTTGCACTGGCTCGCAGTGTTCGGCGGCGCGGGCAATGTGGTGTCGCTCGACGCGATCGCGGCAACGCGTCTGCGTGTCGTCGTGCGCGATCCGTCGGCGGTGGATCGGCAGCGTCTTGCCACGCTCGATACGGCGTGGGTCTCGGCGGACACGTTCCATGTCGTCGTGGGCGATGCGGCGCGGCGTTACGCCGAAACGCTGGCGACGCGCATGCCGGCGAGCGGCGGGGCGACGCCGCTGCCCGCGTGACGGTTTGTCAGCGTGAACGTGGCGACGAAGCCGCTCTGGCGCTTCATCGCCGCGCTCGATGCGGTAATGCTCGCGTTTAGTCGAGCTACCGCGAAAATGCCGCAAAAATGCGGCTGCATCGCGCAAAAATGCACGCGTAAAAAAGCCCTGCCGTCTGACGAGGGCAGGGCTTTGCGACTGACGTCACGTGCGGCGTCCTAACCGCCTGCTAGGGCGCGTGTCTGACTTCTTACGCGTACTCGGTCAGTGCGCCGCGCATTTTCTTCATCGCGCTTGCTTCGATCTGGCGAATCCGCTCGGCCGACACGCCGAACTCGTCGGCCAGTTCGTGCAGCGTGGAGCCGCCCGAACCGTCGTCTTCCACCTTCAACCAGCGCGCTTCGATAATGCGGCGGCTGCGCGCGTCCAGTGAATCAAGCGCCGTCGCAATACCGTCGCTTTGCAGCTTGTCGCGTTGACGCGAAGCCAGCACGGCGGTCGGCTCGCTGTGCGAGTCGGCGAGATACGCGATGGGCGCGTACGACTCTTCGCCGTCTTCAACCTGACCTTCCAGCGCGATGTCGCCGCCGGACAGGCGCGTTTCCATTTCGGCCACTTCTTCGCGCTTGACGTTCAACTCCTTGGCGAGACCTTCGATCTCGTCCGGCGTGAAGGCGCCCAAGCCCTGCTTGTGGCTGCGCAGATTGAAGAACAGCTTGCGCTGCGCCTTGGTCGTGGCGACCTTCACCATGCGCCAGTTGCGCAGAATGTATTCGTGAATCTCAGCCTTGATCCAGTGCATGGCGTACGACACGAGACGCACGTTCTGCTCGGGGTCGAACCGCTTCACGGCCTTCATCAGGCCGATATTGCCTTCCTGAATCAGGTCGGCGTGCGGCAGCCCGTAACCCAGATAGTTACGAGCGATCGAGACGACCAGCCGCAGGTGCGACAGCACGAGGCGGCGTGCAGCCTCGAGGTTGTCGTGCTCGCGGAATTCTGTGGCGAACTGGCGTTCTTCTGCCGGCGTCAGCATCGGAATCCGATTTACGGCCTGGATGTAGGCGTCGATATTGCCCAGTTGCCCGGGCAGCAGGGAGGAATGCGAGAGCGCCAGTGCACCTGCCGGAGCGGCCTTAGCCGACGACGGGCTCAGAGTACTCGGAAGGGTCAATGCATGGCTCACGTGTAAAACTCCTTTGGAATCAGGCAAAAGCGTGTTCAGGTAACGACTCCAGCGTTGGATGTTAGCACTCTCATTTCCCGAGTGCTAATACTTAGAGCCCGTAGGGCCATCCAAGTTCCGAAAATTCCTATTGAAATTCGACATTCAATAGCCATGATACGCCGCTTTGGGCGTGCATGTGCGAGCCGTCGAACTTACCGGATGGTCGCGTATTCGGCGTGACATTCGACCGTTTTCGGGTGTTTTGACGTGATTAATTGCAAAAAAACAAGTTTCTTAATACGATCCGCCGAACGAGGATTGTCGATAGAATACGCAAAGCTGTAACAGATTGTTCAACCTTCGCTGAGTTCAGGTGCCCGATGAACAAGAAAAAAAACGCTGTGCGTGGTCTGGCTCTCAAAACTCTGTGCGCGGCGGTGCTGTTCAGTGGCTCAGGCCTCGTCGCGGCGGATCAGTTCGGCGTGCAGGTCGCGGGCGCAATCGGCGACCACCATATCAAACAGCTGGATCTCGGCCTCGTGTGGGACCCGAATCTCACGTGGTGGCAGATCGGCGACTGGCATTTCGCGCTGATCGGCGAAGCCCACGTCGGCTGGTGGCATACCACCGAAGGGAATGTGCACGAGAACATCGGCGAAATCGGTGTGACGCCTATCATTCGCTTCATTAACGGCGCGGGGTCGATCCGGCCCTTCGCCGAAGTGGGCGCAGGTGTCCGCCTGCTGTCGAGCCCGCGAATTTCTTCGACCCTCACCTTGTCCACCGCGATCCAGTTCGCCGAGCTGGCCGGCGTGGGCGTGCAGTTCGGCGGCCACCAGCAGTACCTGGCAGGCTACCGCTTCCAGCATGTTTCGAATGGCGGTATCAAAGAGCCGAATCCTGGTATAAATTTCCACCAGCTATATCTGCAATATAACTTCTGACGACCGTGGCCACGTCCGGCTCACCGGTGCAAGGGGCTGAGCAATGGCGGCAAAGACAATCGAGGCGATTCGCGGGCTGGAGCGGGAGCGCTTCCGCGCGATGGTCGAGGGCGACGGGCAATCGCTCGACACGCTGCTCGCGGACAACGTGAGCTATGTGCACACGAACGGCAAGCGCGAGACGAAGCGGCAGTTCATCGACGGCATCACGGCCGGGCGGCGTCGCTACCGGCAGATCGAAGTGCAATCGCAAGAGGTGTTGCCGGTGGGCCGGGAGACCTGCGTCGTGACCGGCCGCGCGCTGATCGAGATGGAAGCGAACAATGGCGCGCTGCTGTTTCCGATCGCCTACACCGCGATCCACACGCAGGAAGACGGGCAGTGGCGTCTAATCGCGTGGCAGGCCACGCGCTGCGCGATCGAGTGAGGCGCTGCCGGTTCGGGTCCGCTCGCGCGGGCCGCGCCTAATCCTCCTTCATTGCACTACGCACTACGCCGCGATTCTCGCGACGTCGACGATCAACTCCACCTGCCGCTCGATCGCGCTCGGCACCGGCGCCTCGCCGCGCAGCACGGCGCCGATCCAGGCCGCGGTGGTTGCTGCGTCGCGCGCTTCGGGCAGCTCGACCTCGGGCGCGTCGCGCGACGAGCGCTCATGCGGCACGCGCGTTTCGCAGATGCCGTCGTGCAGCCAGTCGACCTGCACCTGCCGCCGCGTATCGGCGACCGCTTCGCCTTCCGTGCCGCGCGCCAGCAGCGCGCCGCCGGCCGCCGCGTCCGGATGCGTGTTGAACAGTTGCGTGAGACTCTCGCGATACGGCGGGTGCGTGTAGTTGACGAGGCGCAGTCCCGCAGGCGCAAACGGCTGAAGAATCTTGACGAGCGTGTGCGTCGAATTGCGCACCCCCATGCGCTTGCGCAGCGAGAGCAGATGCGCGAGTTTCGGCGCGAGCACCTCGATCGGCGCAAAGGCTAGACGATGCTCGGCGAGGCCGTCTTCGATATCGTCGTGCGCGCCGGCGTGCGGAATGCGCAGATGCGTGAAAATTTCAGCGCTCGTCACGCGGCCCGGATCTTCGGTGATGCCGTGTACGAGGACCGGCACACCCTGGCGCGCGAGCAGCAGCGCGAGCAGCGGCACGAGATTCGGCTGCTTGCGCGCGCCGTTGTAGCTCGGTATCGATACCGGCTGGAATTCGCCGGTCGGCAGGTGCACCGGCTCAAACGACGCATGCGCGCCCGCCAGCATCGCGGCGAGTTCGTCGGCGGTTTCGCCTTTCACGCGGTAAGCCAGCATGATCGCGCCGAGTTCCAGTTCGCCGACGCGGCCGTCGAGCATGGCGGTGTAGAGCGCGCGGGTGTCGTCGGCGGTGAGCGCGCGGGCGCCGTTCGGCCCGCGTCCGATTTCCTTGATGAAACGGGCGCAGGGAAAGGGGGCGGCGGTGTCGGCGGAGTCTGTCATGAGGGTAAGGTGGACGTGCTGGCGTGCCGCTCGCGAGCGGGCCGCCACAGTATTCAAGGGACGCTGTCTGGTGTGAGTATCGCATCTATAGCCGCGCGGCGAGACATTGCGGGCGGCGCGCGGCTGTCGCGGGCGCATGCCGGACTGGCGCGCGCCGCCCGGTGCCGCGCGTTACACTCGCCTTTTATCGCCGCCTTGCGGCTCATATCAAAAAACGGAGAACGGGATGAGTTACGTATTTGCACCCGCGCCAGTGGTCGCGGTGCCGGTTGTGGGGTCCAGCGAGCAGTTCCCGGTGCGCCGCATTTACTGTGTCGGCCGCAATTACGAGGCGCATGCCCGCGAGATGGGACACGATCCCGACCGCGAGCCGCCGTTTTTCTTCGGCAAGCCGGCCGATGCCGTGCTGTACGTCGCGCCGGGCGAGACGGGCGAATTTCCGTATCCGTCGCTGTCGAAAAACGTCCACTTCGAGATGGAACTCGTGGCGGCGATCGGCAAAGGCGGCAGGAACATCCCGGCGGAAAGCGCGCTCGATCACGTCTACGGCTACGCGCTCGGTCTCGACATGACGCGCCGCGATCTTCAGGCCGAGGCGAAGAAGCTGGGGCGTCCATGGGACACCGCGAAGGGCTTCGACCGCTCGGCGCCGCTCGGCCCGGTTCATCCGGTTTCGACGGTCGGCCACATCGGCAAGGGCGCGATCTGGCTTTCCGTGAACGGCGAAGAGAAGCAACGTTCGGACGTGTCGCAGCTCATCTGGTCGATTGGCGAAACCATTGCGTATCTCTCGACGCTGTTCGAATTGCAACCCGGCGATCTGATTTTCACCGGCACGCCGGAAGGTGTCGGCGCAGTGGTTCCCGGCGATCTGATGAAAGGCGGCGTGGACGGTCTCGGCGAGCTGAGCGTGCGCGTCGTCTGACGCGGTTTCGGAGGAGACAACGACATGAAGCTCTACAGCTATTTCCGCAGCTCGGCGTCGTATCGCGTGCGTATTGCGCTGAATCTGAAGAATCTGCCCTACGAGTATGTGCCCGTGCATCTCGTGCGCGACGGCGGCGAACAGTTGCGGCCGGAGTACCGCAAGGTCAACCTGGACGGCATCGTTCCCACGTTGATCGACGGCCACGAGACGGTGCCGCAGTCGCTGGCGATCATGGAGTATCTGGAGGAAACCCACCCGGAGCCTCCGCTGCTGCCGAAGTCACCCGCCGACCGCGCGTTTGTGCGCGCGGTGGCGTTGCAGGTGGCGTGCGAGATTCATCCGCTGAACAACCTGCGCGTGCTCAAGTATCTGAAGCACACGCTGCGCGTGGACGACGATGCAAAAGATGCCTGGTATCGGCATTGGGTCGAGGCGGGATTTGCGACGCTCGAGGCGCATCTCGCGGCCGACGCGCGCACCGGCAAGCTGTGTTTCGGCGACACGCCCACGCTCGCCGACGCCTGCCTGATTCCGCAGGTGTTCAATGCGCAGCGCTTCAAGATTGATACCGCGAAGTTTCCGACCATTCAGCGCATCCACGATTACGCGATGCAACTCGATGCATTCGCGCGCGCGGCGCCGGGCGTGCAGCCGGACGCCGAATGATCCAGTGAGGTTGAAGACAAAAAGGGCACTCCGCGGAGTGCCCTTTTTCATGCAGCGGCCGTATGAGAACCCACGCGGGCGGCGGTGCCTGCGCGCGATTGCCGTTCAGCCGCCCAGCAACGCGTCGGAAAACTCTTCGGCGCTAAACGGCTGCAAGTCCTCGACCTTTTCTCCGACGCCGATGAAATACACCGGAATCGGACGCTGCCGCGCGATGGCCGCGAGAATGCCGCCTTTGGCCGTGCCGTCCAGCTTGGTGACGATGAGGCCGGTCAGGCCGAGCGCGTCGTCGAAAGCTTTGACTTGCGCGAGCGCATTCTGGCCCGTGTTGGCGTCGATCACGAGCAACACCTCGTGCGGCGCGCCGTGCAGCGCCTTGCCGATCACGCGCTTCACCTTGCGCAGCTCTTCCATGAGATGCAGTTGCGTGGGCAGACGGCCGGCGGTGTCCGCCATCATCACGTCGATCTTGCGGGCCCGAGCCGCGCCGACTGCGTCGAAAATCACAGCGGCCGGGTCGCCGCTTTCCTGCGACACCACGGTGACATTGTTGCGCTGACCCCAGATGGCGAGCTGCTCGCGCGCGGCGGCGCGGAACGTATCGCCGGCGGCCAGCAGCACGGACTGGTTGAAACTCTGCAAATGCTTGGCGAGCTTGCCGATGCTGGTGGTTTTGCCCGCGCCGTTGACGCCCGCGATCATCATGACGAGCGGCTGCGCGCGCCCGAGCATTAGCGACTTTTCTAGCGGCTTCAGCAGATCGACGAGGAGCGTGCGCAGTGCCGTCTTGACCTGCAACGGTTCGGTGAGACGCTCGGCGCGCACTTTCTCGCGCAGCGCTTCGAGCAGGAATTCGGTGGCGTCGACGCCCGCGTCCGACATCAGCAGCGCGGTTTCGAGTTCTTCGTAAAGATCCTCATCGATCTTCGTGCCGACGAAAATGCCGGTGAGGCTCGAGCTTGTTTTAGACAAGCCGGTTTTCAGGCGAGTCAGCCACGAGCGCCTCGCGCTCGCATCCTGCAAAGGCGGGGGCACGATTTCGACGGTTTCGAGCGACGTTTCGTCGAAATCCGCCTCGGCTTCGGGCTCTGTTTCCGGCAGATATTGGGGCGCGGCGACTGCGGGCGGCATGACGACGCTAGCGGGCGCGCGCACTTGCGGCGCGGCGGGCGCCTCGACAGCCGGTTCGTCGGCCACGCCTTCAGGCGCGGTTTGCGACTCGTCTGGCGCGTTGTCGGGCTCTTTCGAACCCTTGAATCGTTTGAAAAAGCTGAACATGATCTGGCGTGGTGAGAGCGCGCGCCGATGCGCGCAGCCGGTACAGCACCGGCGGGAGCGGCAGGCAGCGTTGCAATGCGGGATGCAAGGCGCTGGAAGCCGCACATTTTATCAGGCGCGCCGTCCCACGTCGTATAGGCCGAACGGCCAGGCTGGACGCGCGGCGCCCCTGTGGTAACGTGGGCGCTCCGGTCCGCTTGCTTGATTGACGCGGACGCTTTTATCAACGTAATCGAATCTGCATGCCCCGTTCAGCACCTTCCCGCGCCCATGGCGCCTCCTCCAAGGGCGGTAAGCCGCATGCCATCCGGATCATCGGCGGCGACTGGAAACGCACGCCGCTGCCCGTGCTCGACCTCGACGGGCTGCGTCCCACGCCGGACCGCGTCCGCGAAACGCTGTTCAACTGGCTCGGACAACGTCTGGACGGCCAGCGCTGCCTCGATCTGTTCGCGGGCAGCGGCGCGCTCGGCTTCGAAGCGGCGTCGCGCGGAGCGGCGCGTGTGCTGATGGTCGAGCGCAACGCGCGGGCCGCCGGTCAGTTGCGGGCGAATCAGGAGCGCCTCGCGGCGCGCATGATCGAAATTGCCGAAGCAGACGGCTTGCGCCTGGCCGCGAGCCTGCCGCCAGCTTCGTTCGACGTGGTGTTTCTCGATCCACCTTTCGGCGACGATCTGCTCGACAAGGCACTCGCGTTGGCTGTTCCGCTCGTCAGCCAAGACGGTTTTCTGTACGTCGAGTCCGGCGCCGCGCTGGAGCCGGACGCGAACGAAGCGCTTGCTGGCTGGGAGATTGTCCGCCAGGGTAAAGCGGGCGCCGTCCACTTCCATTTGCTGCAACGCGAAAATGAGGAATAATGCGCCTTCCATAACAGGCGCCGGGCGATTTGCCGCCACGCGCGCGGCCGGTGCCAGATGCGTCGCGTGGACGCTTTGACGTGCCCAACTGTCTGAAGAGAGGAGAAATCTCATGGTAGTCGCCGTGTACCCGGGCACGTTCGATCCGCTGACGCGCGGTCACGAAGACCTCGTTCGGCGTGCGTCGAGCATTTTCGACACGCTGGTGGTCGGCGTGGCCGATAGCCGCAACAAGAAGCCGTTCTTCACGTTGCAAGAGCGGCTTGATATCGCCCACGAGGTGCTTGGCCATTATCCGAACGTTCAGGTGATGAGCTTCAAAGGGCTCCTGAAAGACTTCGTGCGCACCAACAACGCGCGAGTCATCGTGCGCGGCCTGCGCGCCGTGTCGGACTTCGAATATGAGTTCCAGATGGCGGGCATGAACCGCTATCTGTTGCCCGACGTGGAAACCATGTTCATGACGCCGTCCGATCAGTACCAGTTCATCTCGGGCACGATCGTGCGTGAGATCGCCCAACTGGGCGGCGATGTGAGCAAGTTCGTTTTCCCATCGGTCGAAAAACGGCTGAAGGAAAAGGTCGCGGCATTGGACGCGAATAATGGCGGCTCGGCGGGGCAGCCGTAACCGGCGTAAACTGTCGGTTTGACGGATGAGAGTCGGCTCCCGCCGGCGTGAAGTGAGAGAAGTATGGCCCTGATGATTACCGACGAGTGCATCAATTGCGACGTGTGCGAGCCGGAGTGCCCGAACGACGCAATTTCGATGGGCCCGGAAATCTATGTAATCGACCCGAAGAAATGTACCGAGTGCGTCGGACATTTCGACGAACCGCAGTGCATTCAGGTGTGCCCGGTCGAGTGCATTCCGCGAGACCCCGAACATCTCGAAACGCCGGAAGGTTTGATGGCGAAGTATCACGCGCTGCAGGCGGCAAAGACTGAGTGACGTCATCCAGCTTCAAATAAACGAAAACGGCGAGGCGCGGGCCTCGCCGTTTTTTTGCGTCGAGCCGCGGTTAGCCGACGTAAGCGCCGAAAATGTCGCGCAATGCGTCGAGCAGGATCTGGCATTCGGCGTCGGTGCCGACCGAGATGCGCAAGTGTTGGTCGATTCGCGGCGCCGTAAAGTGGCGCACGAAAATCTCTTTATCGCGCAACCGCGCGACGAGCGTCGCGGCGTCGAACGCTTCGTGGCGCGCGAACAGCAGATTCGCCGCCGACGGCACCACGTCGAAACCGAGCGCCGTCAACCCCGCCGCCAGCCGCTCGCGGCTTGCCATCACTTTCGCGCAGGTGTCGCGAAACCAGGCGTCGTCTTCGTACGCCGCGCGCGCGGCGACTTGCGCGAGGCGGTCGAGCGGATACGAATTGAAACTGTCTTTCACGCGATTCAGCGCGCCGATCAATTCCACATTGCCGAAGGCGAAACCCACACGCATGCCCGCCAGCGACCGCGACTTGGACACCGTCTGCACCACCAGCAGATTCGGGTAACGGTCGATTAGCGCGATTGCCGATTCGGCGCCGAAATCCACATAGGCTTCGTCGATCACGACGACGGAATCGACATTCTTCGCGAGAAGCCGCTCGATGTCGGCAAGCGGCAAAGGACGTCCGGTCGGCGCGTTCGGGTTCGGGAAGAGAACGCCGCCGTTGGGCACCGCATAGTCGTCGATGTTGATGGCGAGGACGTCGTCGAGCGGAATCGTCTGATAGTCGACTTCGAAAAGCCGCGCGTAAGTGGGATAAAAGCTGTATGTGATGTCGGGGAACAGCAGCGGCTTGTCGTGCTTCAACAATGCCTGGAAAGTGAGAGCCAGCACCTCGTCCGAGCCATTGCCCGCGAAAATCTGATCTGCGCGGATGCCGTGATAGGCGGCAACCGTTTCGCGCAGCTTGAGCGCGGTCGGATCGGGGTAGCGCCGCAGCGACTCCGCCGCATCGCCGAGTTCCTGGCGGATCGCCGCGAGCACGCGCGGCGAAGGAGGATAGGGATTCTCGTTGGTGTTCAGCTTGACGGGATGCGCGAGCTGCGGCTGTTCGCCGGGCACATAGGGCGTCAGACGGTGGACGATGTCACTCCAATAGCGGCTCAAACGATTCTCCTATCTTTGCGAAGCCGATGATCAGACGGCGCGGCAGGGTATTGCAAACGGGGCCGTTACGAATTGCGATGCAACTGCATCATCGCTCGTTCGAGTTCGCCCTTGATGATCTGCGGCGTGACTGCCAGCGCACGCTCGATGGATGCATCGATCACATCCTGCTCTTCGCGCCGCGGCGGCTTCAGCACGTAATTCGCGACGTCCGGCTTTGCGCCGGCGCGCGCGCTCTCCGGAATCAGGTCGCGCGGATGCCCGATGCCGATTCGCAGCCGCCAATATTGCTGCGACGACAAGTGCGCGGTGATGTCCTTCAAACCATTATGACCGCCGCTGCCGCCGCCGAGCTTCAGCTTCACGCTGCCAGGCGGCATGTCCAGTTCATCGTGCGCGACCAGAATCTCATCGGGCAGAATCTTGAAAAACTGCGCGACCGAGACGACCGACTGCCCCGAGCGATTCATATAAGTCTGCGGCTCGAGCAAATGCACTTCCTCCCCGTGGAGTCGCGCCTTCGCGTAAAAGCCGTGGAAGCGCCGCTCGTCGCGCAGCGTCGTGCCGGCTTCGCGTGCCAGTTGGTCGACCAGCCAGAAGCCGGCGTTGTGGCGCGTCGCGGTGTATTCGGCGCCCGGATTGCCGAGCCCGACGATCAGCTTGATCATGATTGTGTGGGTCCGTCTGGCCCGCACGCCGAATACGGCGGGGCCGAAAAAAACCGAAAAAAAACCCGCCGGGGCGAACCTCGGCGGGTCATATCGACCGTCTCATGGAAACGGATCGAGAGGATTACTTGCTCAGTGCCTGACTGGCGCTTAAGCAGCCGGCGTTTCGCCTTCATCAGCAGCGGCGTCGCTTTCGGACACTGCGCCAGCCGGGATCGTTGCAGCTGCAACCACCGGGTTTTCTGCTTCAAGGTGAGCAACCAGCGAGACGCCTGCCGGCAGCGGGATGTCCTTGGCGTGAACCGATTGACCCGCTTCGATCTTGGCCAGGTCGACTTCGATGAATTCCGGGAGTGCCGTCGGCAGGCACTCGATTTCCAGTTCGTTGACGACGTGCGAGATCACCGCGCTCGACAGCTTCACTGCCGGGTTCGATTCCTGGTTCATGAAGTGCAGCGGCACCTTCGTGTGCAGCTTCTTCTTCGCGTCGACTCGCTGGAAGTCCACGTGCAGTACGAGCTGACGGAACGGGTGGTATTGCACGTCGCGCAGCAGAACCTGTTGCGACTTGCCAGCGATTTCCAGATCGAGAATCGACGAGTGGAAAACTTCTTTCTTCAGTGCGTGCCACAGCGCGTTGTGGTCCAGTTCGACCAATTGCGTTTCAGCATCCGCGCCATACACGATACCCGGCGTCTTGCCCGAGTTACGCAGGCGGCGGCTCGCACCCGTACCTTGCAAAGAACGCTCGAAGGCGACAACTTTCATCTTGTATCTCCAATGCACTGCCCGCGACCAGGCAGTAAAAACGGGGCCCGCAAGCCGTTATGGCTGAGGCCCCAGAGCTGCGGCATGAACCTTCGTTCGTTCACGCCGATTGTGCAAAAGCGCCGCGTGCCGCATGAAGCGATACGCCGCGCCTTCGCAAATACTTAACTTTCAGCGAACAGCGACATGACCGAATCGCCGCGGCGGATGCGCGAGAACGTTTCGGCAAGCAGGCCCGCGCTGGTCAGCGAACGGATCTTTGCGCACGAGCGGGCTTCTTCGCCGAGCGGGATCGTGTCCGTGACGACGAGTTCGTCCAGTGCGGATGCGGCGATACGCTCGCCGGCGCCACCCGACAGAACCGGGTGCGTGGCGTAGGCGAAAACCTGCTTCGCGCCGCGTTCCTTCAAAACCTGTGCTGCCTTGCAGAGCGTGCCGGCGGTGTCGACCATGTCGTCCATGATCACGCACGTGCGGCCTTCGACTTCACCGATGATGTTCATCACTTCGGCAACGTTCGCCTTGGGGCGGCGTTTGTCGATGATCGCGAGGTCGCAGTTGAGCTGCTTCGCCAATGCCCGGGCGCGCACCACGCCGCCGACGTCCGGCGAAACGACCAGCAGGTTCTCGTAGTTCTGCTTGCGCAGATCGCCGAGCAGCACGGGCGTAGCGTAAATGTTGTCGACGGGAATGTCGAAGAAGCCTTGAATCTGGTCGGCGTGCAGATCCATCGTGATGATCCGCTCGACACCTGCGATTTCCAGCATGTTCGCCACGATTTTCGCCGAGATGGCGACGCGCGCCGAACGAGGGCGGCGATCCTGGCGTGCATAACCGAAGTAGGGGATGGCTGCGGTGATCCGGCCGGCGGATGCACGCTTGAGCGCGTCCACCATGATCATCAGTTCCATCAGATTGTCGTTCGCCGGCGCGCACGTGGACTGAAGAACGAAGACGTCCTTGCCACGCACATTTTCCTGAATCTCGACTTGGATTTCACCGTCCGAGAAACGGCTAACCATTGCTTTGCCGAGGGGAATACCGAGAATTTTGACGACTTCCTGTGCAAGCGCCGGATTTGCGTTGCCAGTAAAAACCATCAGGCCGTCATGGCTGCTCATCGTGCACCTGCTTCAGGCTGGGGGCGAGGGGAAATGCGAGAATTTTTGGCAGGGGAGAAAGGATTCGAACCTTTGCATGCCGGAATCAAAATCCGGTGCCTTAACCAGCTTGGCGACTCCCCTACACTAACTTTGAGCTTCGCCGAACGTGGAGTTTCGTTCGACGATGCAAAACCTATGACGCGAAAGCAAAGAGTGGATGCTGATCTAAGCTGGCGGCTACTGCGCTGTTCCATTCGGCTGGCAGCTTGGCTTGCGCCGCTTCTGCTTCAGCTTTACTACGGAACGCTGCAAAAATACTTGCGCCTGATCCAGACATCCGCGCCGGTGCGACGTTTTCAAACCATCGCAACACTTGCGCCACTTCCGCGTACTTTCCCACGACAACCTGCTGCATGTCATTCCGGCCGAAGCTTTCCGGCCATTCAGTGTTGCAGCTAAGTTCTGCAGGAAAGTCCGTAATTATGAGGGCTTTTGAATCTCTTGTCAACGCTTTTTCGGAGAAAATCGCTGCAGTCGGAACATGAACCCTTGGCGTCACTACCAGGAAATGACGCGGCGGCAATTGTACAACGTCTAAAGCTTCTCCGACACCCTCGGCGAACGCATTTTTTCCAAAAACGAAGAAAGGCACGTCCGCGCCAAGCTTCAATGCCAATGCCTGCAATTCCAGCCGCGGCAAATTCAGTTTCCACAGCCGGTTCAGGGCGAGCAGCGTGGTCGCCGCATCGGAGCTGCCGCCGCCCAGGCCGGCGCCCATCGGCAGACGCTTTTCGATTTCGATATCGACGCCTTCGGGCGAGCCCGTGTGCGCCTTGAGAAGGTTCGCGGCGCGCACGGTGAGATCGTGCTCAGGTGGTACGTCGGCGATTTCGGTGCTGCGCTTGACGAGGCCGTCGCCTCGCCGCGTAAAGTGCAGCGTGTCGCCCCAGTCGAGCAACTGGAAGACCGTTTGCAGCGTGTGATAGCCGTCTGCCCGGCGCCCGGTGATGTGCAGAAAGAGGTTGAGTTTCGCTGGCGCGAGGCAATCGCGCAGCGAATCGGTGGTTTCAATCATGAGTCGAGGATACAGGCGCCACGTGGCGCCGAATAAGCGGCAGGCTCGCGCGAGGGCGCGGTTACTGATCCAGCACGAGTTTGATGTCGAGCGGCGGCTCCGAGCGGGTCAGGTTCACCCGTTTCACGCCGGTTGCCGGCGCTTCGGCGTAGGCGAGATAGTCGATCGTCCAGCCGTCTTGCATGATTTCCTTGAAATGCGACGGTTGCTGCGGGTCCTTCTCGGTTTTGGCGCGTGAAGTGGGCGCGGGCGAAGGCTGCAGCCAGTAACGCAATCCCTCGACGGGCAGCGCGAAGCCAAGCGCGTTTTGCATCAGCGTGGAGACATTGTCCGCGGTGAGCGGCTGGCGGTTCGGCAATTCAAGCGTGGCCGAAGCAGGTGACGAGGTCACGATCGCGAGCGTCTGCCCAAGCGGATTGCGCAATTGCAACGTGACCGTGTCGCCGGTTTCCTGCCACGAAAAATTGCCGTACGCGTTGCGCTGCTGGCCGTTCTGGTCGTTGTACTGGACCGCGAAACGTCCCTGGTAAGCACGGCTCGTTTGCGCCGTTACCGCGGTCGCGGCATTCGACGTGGACGGCCCTTGCGGTTTCACCGATGCACAGCCGGCCAGGGCCACGACGGCCGCCGCCGCAAGACCGAGCGCCGCGCGACGCGGCACGCACGGAGAAGAAAAAAAGCGGGAAAGACGCATCAAAGATCGTTCACCTGAAGACGTTGCAGCGTTTTAACGAGCGTTTCGTTGTCCGGTTCGAGCTTGCGCGCTTCGCGAAATGCGGCGCGTGCCTGCTCCTGGTTGCCGGACTTCCACAACACTTCGCCGAGGTGCGCGCCGATTTCGGCGTTCGGCTGAATGTCATAGGCTTTGCGCAGCAGCTTGATCGCGTCCGACGTGTCGCCCATGCGGTACTTGACCCAGCCGACGCTGTCCATGATGAACGCGTCGTTCGGCGCCAGCGACGAAGCCTTTTCCACCAGCTTGTCCGCTTCCGCGAGACGCTGATTGCGATCGGCCAGCGAATAGCCGAGCGCGTTGTAGGCCTGCGGATTGTCCGGCTGCGTCTGGATCAGCTTGCGCAATTGCGCTTCCATGACTTCGTAGTGGCCGTTTTTTTCAGCGGCCATTGCGTAGTCGTAGGTCAGATCCGGGTCTTCGGGGAACGCGGCCGTGGCTTGTTGCAGGCGTGTTTCCGCCTCGGGGTAGCGCTTGGCGTCGAACAGCATGGCCGCGTCGGTGCGTGCGAGCAGCGCCTGGTCGCGCGGATCGGCCGGATGCAGGTTGGCGAGCTGCTTGCGCGCGTCGTCGAGCTTGCCTTGCTTGGCGAGCAATTGCGCGCGCGTGATCTGCGCCGGCATGTATTGCTGGCTGGACGGCGAAACCTTGTCGAGCCAGCCGCTCGCAGCCGCTTCGTTCTTCTGTTCGAGCGACAACTGCGCCAGATAGATATACGCCTGACCGGCGTCGGCGCCGGGCGTTTTCTCGGCTTGCTGCGCGTACTGCGTGAGGTACGCCTGCGCATCGTTGAAATTTTTCTGCTGGATCTTGATGAGCGCGAGCGCCATGAGCGGCGTAAGGTCGTTCGCGTTGGCCTTGTGCATGACCTCGAACTGCTTCTGCGCGTCGTCCAGACGGTCGCTCGCGAGATACATTTGCGCGAGCGCGAGACGCGCGTCATGCGACTTCGGATTTTGCTGCACGTATTTTTCGAGCGACGCAATGCCTTCCTTGCGCTCCTCCGGACCCATTTGCGACAGCGTGAGCGCGGCCGGCAAGTAGTCCGGCTTGATCTGGAGCGCCTGTTCGAGCGACTTGCGCGCGCCGGGCGCGTCGTCGGAAACCAGTTGCTGGCGCGCGAGCGCCAATTGCGCTTCCGGCCGGTTCATGTCGTTCTTCAGCATGTCTTGCAGCACGTGCAGGCCGCCGATCCGGTTCGGTCCGCGCGAGAGCAGCAACTGAAGCGCGAGAATGGCATTGCCGCGGTTTTCCGCGGGCACCTTGGCGAGTTCGCGCGTGAGCAGCGGCTCCGCGTCGTCAGGTTTTCCCGACAGCACGAGCAGCGAAGCGTCCAGTTGCGAGGCGCGCTCCGAGCTTGGCGCGTACTGCTGCCACAATTGCGCGGCCGCCAATGCGTCGGACGGACTTTGCGCGGCCAGCGCGATTTCGGTGGCGCGCTGCGCCATGCGCGGATCATGCGTGTCGCGCGCGAGGGCGAGATACGTCTGATACGCGGGCGCGGGCTGATTGCGTTGCAGCGCGACTTCGGCGGCGAGCACCTGGAATACGATCTGACTCGTCAACTGCACATTGGGCAGCGACTTCTCTTCTTCCGCCGACGCCGGGCCGAGCGAGTCGGTTAGCGTGACCGAGTTGTCGTCGGGGCCCGGCTGCGGGTCCTGCGCGTGCGCGGGCGCTGCGCCCAGCGCCCACAGGGCGAGCGCGGCTGCGCCGAGCACCCGTCGCGCGGACACGGCGTGCGGCACGCGGGATGCGCTGGCGGGGCGCTTCAAAAACAGCTTCACGAAGGACAAGTTCATGGAAATCCGTTCAATGTTTCGGACGATTGTAACGCGCTCGCTACAATACGCGCACAACCACTCACGCAAGTTGCACACCAGTTAGACATGCCAGAGTTGCCAGAAGTTGAGGTTACCCGACGAGGAATCGAACCGTATGTGGCCGGCCGCAAGGTCGAGCGCGTCGAGGTCCGCACGCCCGCATTGCGGTGGCCGATTCCGCCGGACCTTGCGAAGACCTTGCGCGGCCGCACGGTGCGCAACGTGGAGCGGCGCGGCAAATATCTGCTCTTCGAAATCGACGCGGGCTGGTTCATCGTGCATCTTGGCATGACAGGGACGTTGCGTGTGCTGCGTCACGTGCCGCATCCGCCCGCCGCGGCGAAACACGATCACGTCGACTGGATTTTCGACGACTTCATTTTGCGCTTTCGCGATCCGCGGCGCTTTGGCGCGGTGCTGTGGCACCCGCGCGAAGCCGGGGACGTGCTCGAGCATCCGCTGCTCGCGAGTCTCGGCGTCGAGCCTTTCTCGCCGGCGTTCTCGGGCGCGCTGATGCATCGACTCACGCGCGGACGCAAGGTGTCGGTGAAACAGGCGTTGCTGGCCGGTGAAATCGTGGTCGGCGTGGGAAATATCTACGCGTCGGAGAGTCTGTTTCGTGCAGGTATCCGGCCTACCACCGCGGCGGGCCGTGTCTCGCTCGTGCGCTATGGGCTCCTCGCGGACGCGGTGCGCGTGACGCTCGCCGCAGCGATCGAAAAAGGCGGCAGCACGCTGCGCGATTTCGTCGGCAGCAACGGCGAGAGCGGGTATTTCCAGCTCGACTACTTCGTGTATGACCGCGCGGGCGAGCCGTGCCGCGTATGCGGCACGCCGATCAGACAGATCGTGCAAGGTCAGCGCTCCACTTATTTCTGTCCCACCTGCCAGCGCTAAATTTTCAATGCCTTCACGCCTGATTTCCGGTTCAGCTTCCGGTTCGACTTCATTCCCTTCCGCGCTCGTGTCCGACTTTTCCGCGCGGCTCATTGCGTGGCAACGCGAACACGGCCGACATGACCTGCCGTGGCAGAACACGCGCGATCCGTATCGCATCTGGCTGTCGGAAATCATGCTGCAACAGACACAGGTGTCGACGGTGATTCCGTACTACGCGAAATTTCTCGCGCGGTTTCCGGATGTCGCCGCGCTCGCCGCCGCGCCCATCGACGACGTCATGGCGCTGTGGGCTGGCCTCGGCTACTACACGCGTGCGCGCAACCTGCATCGCTGCGCGCAGGCCGTGGTCGAGCAGCATGGCGGCGCGTTTCCGGCGTCAGTGGACGAACTCGCGGAATTGCCGGGCATTGGCCGCTCGACGGCGGCCGCGATCGCGTCGTTCGCGTTCGGCGCCCGCGCGACGATTCTCGACGGCAACGTGAAGCGCGTGCTGGCGCGTGTGTTTGGCGTCGAAGGCTTTCCGGGCGAAAAGAGGGTCGAGAATGCGATGTGGACGCTGGCGGAATCGCTGTTGCCTTTGAATGCATCGGACGACGAAGTTAGCGCCTACACGCAAGGCCTGATGGACCTGGGAGCCACGCTGTGCGTGCGCGGCAAGCCCGACTGCCTGCGTTGCCCTTTCGCCGGCGACTGCGTCGCGAACGTGACGGGACGTCAGCGTGAACTGCCGGCGGCGCGCCCGAAGAAAGCCGTGCCTACGCGTCGCACGTGGATGCTCGTGCTGCGCGACGGCAACGCGGTGATGCTCGAAAAGCGCCCGCCGTCGGGCATCTGGGGCGGCTTGTGGAGCTTGCCCGAAGCCGCCGACGAAGCGTCGCTCGCGGTGCGCGCGCGCGAATTCGGCGGTGACGGAGCGGTGTCGCCGCTCGCGCCGCTCACGCACGTCTTCACGCATTTCAAGCTGGATATCGAGCCGCGGCTCGCGGAACTGGATCGCGCGGTCGGTGCGCTCGCCGCGCTCGGTGATGCCGATACGGCATGGGTTGCGCTAAGCGATCTCGATTCTTTCGGCGTGCCCGCGCCCGTGCGCAAGCTGCTGGACAGCTTGCAGGGCTCGCTGATCTGACGAATGGGCGCGGACGTTCGGAGCTAAAGCAACTGATGTTGCTGCATGTAGTGATGAACCACGTCGATGCGCGCGCCGGCGTCCAGCATTTCCATCAGTTTCTGGCGCGCTCGCAGCGCGATCGGCAGTACTTCGGCAAGACGGTTCGATACCCAGGACGGATCGTCGAGTCGAAAAGGCTCGGCGAACGGCAGGCTTTCCGGGTCGCGTTCACGGATCGTTGCAATGATCCGCTCCAGCACTTCGGCGCACGCGCCGAATTTGGCCAGCGGCTCGTTGCCTTCGAGCGGCCGGTCTTCGCCGAGCGGCTCGGCCATGCCGACCAGCAAACCGCTGCTTTCCACGCGATGCGACAGCAGCCGGAAGCGCCGCGTGCCGCGTGCGCGAATCAGCAGCATGCCGAACGCTTCGACGTCGCACTCCTCGATTTGCGCGAGACAGCCGATTGATTCGGGCACTGAAGGCTCGTTGTCTCGCGCGACTTCCGCGCCGCTTTTTAACAGGCATACGCCGAAGGGCGTCTTCTCCCGCAGGCAGTCGCGTGCCATGTCGAGGTAGCGCGCTTCGAAAATCTTCAGCGGCAGAATTCCGTCGGGAAACAGAACCGTATGCAGCGGGAACAGCGGCACATCTGCAAGCACAGTAGAAGTAGAGGACATGGCGCAACGCTTCGAGTTAAGGCCGCGCGATGCGGCCGGTTAAGCCACTAACTTCGATGACGCGCCGGCCTCGACCGGTGCGTCGCGGTGCCGCACGATGACATTCGCCGAATTTGCGAGACGCGCGGCGAGCGTCTCCGCAATGAACACCGAGCGATGCTGGCCGCCCGTGCAACCAATCGCGACCGTCAGATAACTACGATTGTCGTCGCGGAAATGCGGTAGCCATTTGGCGAGAAACTTCTGAATGTCGTCGATCATTTCATGCACGACCGGCAGGGCGTCGAGGAAATCGACCACCTGTTTGTCGAGACCCGTGAGGGGCCGCAATTCATGATCGTAGTACGGGTTAGGCAGCGTGCGCACGTCGAAGACGAAATCGGCGTCGAGCGGCACACCGCGTTTGAAGCCGAACGACTCGAACATCAGCACGAGCCCCGCATGTTCCTGCTCGATAAAGCGTTTCACCCATGCGCGCAACACGTTCGCGCGCAGATTGCTGGTGTCGATCTGATGGCCGAACTCGGCAAGGCCCGCGACAAGCTCGCGTTCGCGCTCGATTGCTTCGGCGAGCGACGTGAGCAGCCCGACGTCCGCGTCGTGCGCGGTCGAGCCCGACAGCGGATGGCGGCGGCGCGTTTCAGAAAAGCGTTGAATCAGCGACTGTGTGCTGGCATTGAGGAACAGCACGCGTACATCGTGAGCACCCGACAGGCCGCGGATCATGGCAGGCATGTCGTCGAGCGAGGCGCTCGAACGCGCGTCGATCGCGACGGCGAGCCGCTCGTGTCCGTCTTCCGCGAGATAGGCGGCCAGTTCGGGCAGAAAGCGCGGCGGCAGATTGTCGACGCAGTAATAGCCTGCGTCTTCGAGCGCGTTGAGCGCGACGGACTTGCCGGAGCCGGATATGCCGGTGATGAGGATTATGCGCATGGAGTCGTGAAATCGGTCCGTTTCATCATAGCATCTGGGCCTTGCATGCGTACCCGCAGCCGGCCGCCGACACGCGGCAGCGACTGCGCGGCATGAACAACGGACTCAGATCAGCTTGCCGGGAAACTGGCTATCCGGGTCTTGCATGGCGAGACGCTGGCGATCCATGAAGTCGCGCAAGGTGTCGATGCCGCGCAATTGCAGGATCGTGTTGCGCACGGCGGCTTCGACCAGCACGGCAAGGTTGCGGCCGGCCGCAACCTGAATCGTGACTTTGCTGATTGGAAGGCCGAGGACGTCGACGGTCTGGCTTTCCAGCGGCAGCCGCTGGAATTCACCGTCAGGACGGCGCACCAGTTGCACGATCAGCTTGAGCTTCATTTTTCGGCGCACGGCGGTTTCACCGAAAATCGTCTTGATGTCGAGAAGGCCCAAGCCGCGCACTTCCAGCAAATTTTGCAGGAGCGGCGGGCAGCGGCCTTCGACGAAATCGGGACCGAGGCGCACGAAATCAACAGCGTCGTCAGCCACAAGGCCGTGGCCGCGGCTGATAAGCTCCAGGCCGAGCTCGCTCTTGCCGAGGCCCGAGTCGCCGGTAAGCAGAACGCCCATGCCGAGGATGTCGAGAAACACGCCGTGCAGCGTCGCCCGCGGCGCAAGAATGCGCGACATGTAAAGACGCAGGCTGTCGATGACTGCGGCGGCGGACATCGGCGTCGTGAAAAGCGGCGTGGACGAGCGCGTGCAGCGCAGCACCAGTTCTGGCGGTGCGGCGACGCCGCCCGCGACCACCAGAAACGGCGGTTCCAGCGCGATCAGCTCGGCCATGTGGCGCGAACGGTCTTCGTCGGTCTGGCGCTTGTAGTAGTCGATTTCGGCGTCGCCGAGCACCTGAATCCGGTTCGGGTGGATCAGGTTCAAGTGGCCGACGAGGTCGGCGCTCGACGTGGCATTGGCGACCGATTCCGAAGAAAAGCCGCGTTCCCAGCCTTCATGCCCTGTCAGCCAGCTCAGTTTCAGCGTGGCGGCGTTGTCGTCGAAAATGCTCTGGGCGTTGATGCTGGACGTATCCATGAGTCAGTGACTCCAGTGTGGGCCGCTGCCGGACCAAGCGCCGGCCGCATTAACGCGGACCGTGAGCAAAGGCTGGCTGTACCCGCATGCGGGCGAATAGGCGTGCGGGTAGGCGGCGTGCGGATGGCCGCCGCTGCATCAAGGTTGCCACTGAGTGAGCAGGCGATGCAATGATTCGCGGTCTTCTTCCGTATGCAGGCGTTCGCGTGCGTCGCGGTCGGACAGCAATTGCGCGATTTCCGAAAGAATTTCGAGGTGCTGCTGCGTGGCCTGTTCGGGCACGAGCAGGAAGATCAGCAGCGAGACCGGCTGACCGTCGGGCGATTCGAAGGGAATGGGTTCGGCCAGGCGGACAAACGCGGCGAGCGGCTGCTTGAGTCCTTTGATCCGGCCGTGCGGAATCGCGACGCCTTCGCCGAGCCCCGTGGACCCGAGGCGCTCTCGCGCAAACAGATTGTCTGTGACCGTACTACGGGCAATGCCGTTCTGGTTCTCGAAGATCAGGCCCGCTTGCTCGAACACGCGCTTTTTGCTGGTGACCGATAGTCCGACGACGACGTTCTCGAGGGGAAGAAATTTGGCTAAACGATTCATGTTGACAGGCGAAAGCGTGGCCTGGGTTCTCCTCGCTGGGGCGTTTGATTGGTGTTCCATTCGTTTGATGCGCACCGCGATGTACGTTGGAGTCCGAAAGCACAGGACTCCGGCAGACCACCTTCGCGCGAGCTAGACCCCAATGATAACCGGAACATTATAGAACAGCGCAGCGGCGTATGGTGCGGCGCGCCATCAATGCGTAATAGGTTCTTTCTTCGGTATCGGAAACGAAAAACCGCCCGATTCCGGGCGGTTTGCTGATAAGCGAATTGAAGTAAACCTTCAGATTCCCTTACTGCGGCGGCACGTCAAGTTGCGGCGCCGGTTGATACTTGATCGCTTCGTGCTGATGGCCTTGCAAGCGATCCTTGTGGCGTAGCACTTGCCGGTCGAGCTTGTCGATCATCAGATCGATCGCAGCATAGAGGTCGCTGTCACAGCTCTCGACAAAAATGTCCTTGCCCTTCAGATGCAGGTTGATTTCAACCTTTTGACGCTTTTCCTTTTCCTTGTGGTTGTCGACCGAGAGGACCACACTGCCGTCGATGACCTGATCGAAATGTCTTAGCACCCTATCCAGTTTGGTGATCACGTATTCGCGCAACGCAGGCGTTACTTCGAGGTGGTGTCCACTGATCTGCAGATTCATAGTGCTTCTCCAAGCTAGTGGCCGCTTGTTCCGCACGATGACGTAGGTCCGGTCGATCTGTCGGCTTGCCTGAGTCGCCCCCCGGTGACTGACTTCTGGCAGGTCGCATCGGCCGGCCTGTCCGCCAACTTGCGGAGCGGCCGGTAAATGCCCGCCACGGAAGGCGACGGGCTACAGAGACTTGCGCAGGTTGACTGCCGGAATTCTGAGCGCTTCGCGATATTTCGCCACGGTGCGCCGTGCGACTACGAAGCCCTGTTCCGCCAGCAGTTCGGCTATGCGGCTGTCTGAAAGAGGCGTCTTTGCGTTTTCCGCTCCTATCAGTTGCTTGATGAGGGCGCGAATGGCCGTGGAAGAGGCCGCGCCGCCCGTATCTGTCGAAACATGCGACCCGAAGAAATACTTGAACTCCAGCGTACCGAACGGAGTGAGCATGTATTTGCCGGTTGTCACACGCGAGACAGTTGACTCGTGTAGGCCCAGCGTATCAGCAATTTCCCGCAAAACCAAGGGGCGCATCGCAATTTCGCCGTGCACAAAAAAGCTCTTTTGCCGCTCCACAATGGCTTGCGCGACACGCAGAATTGTTTCGAAACGTTGCTGGATATTCTTGATCAGCCAACGTGCTTCCTGCAGTTGCTGGCGTAACGACCCGCTGCCCGGATCGCCCCGGTTATTACGCAGAATATTGGCGTACAGATGGTTGATGCGCAGTTTCGGCACCACTTCCGGGTTCAGTTCTGCCTGCCACCCTTGGGCCGTTTTGCGCACCATGATGTCCGGCACGACATAGTCCGCTTCGGCCTTGCCGTACGCGGCGCCGGGGAACGGCTCGAGCGAGCGGATCAGCGTGTGCGCATCGCGCAGGTTGTCGTCGCCTGTTTTCAAATGCTTGCGCAGACGCGTGAAATCGCGCGCGGCCAGCAGTTCCAGATAATGGGCAACGATGTCCAGCGCGAGCGTGCGCGTTGGCGACGACTCGAGCCGCAATAATTGCAGTTTCAGACACTCCGACGCGGAGCGCGCGCCCACGCCCGCCGGATCAAAGCTATGCAGCAGCGCGAGCGCGGCGTTCAGCTCGTCCAGGTCGACTTCAAGTTCTTCCGGCAGATCGGCCAGCACTTCTTCGAGCGTGGCGGCGAGATAGCCGTCGTCGTCGAGCGATTCAATCAGGAACGTGATGAGCGCGCGGTCGCGCTGACCGGCTTGGGTCACGCGCAATTGCGCCATCAGGTGATCGCGCAGCGAAGTACTCGATTCGTGAATTTGCAGCGGCGGCAGGTCGTCGTCGTCCGACGCGTTGCCGGAGCGGCCATAGTCGTCGAGGTTCCATTGCGACGCGTCGCCGTTGCCGTCGCCCGAGAGGCCGTTGTACTCGTCCACGCCTTGCGGTTCGCCGTTCTCGGCGCGTTCGCTGGCGCTGCCGGACGATGACGACGCGTTGCCGCCCATCTGGTCCGGCGGCGCGGAAGAATTAGGCGCCTGCGCGATCAGCGAACCGTCGGCCGCCACGCGCAGCGGGCTCGCGATCCAGTCGTCCTCGTTTTCGAGGAGCGGATTCTGCGAGATAGCCGTTGCGACTTCCTGTTGCAGTTCGAGCGTGGACAGCTGAAGCAGCCGGATGGACTGCTGCAGTTGCGGGGTCAACGCAAGATGCTGCGATAGGCGGAGTTGTAGGCTGGCTTTCATGGCAAGTTCAGATTCATTGTAGAGAGTTTGCCACGACCGCGATACCTTGCGAATTCGCAATTACATCTGCGTTCGCTTTCGACGACGCCGGGCGCGAGCCGCCCAGGTCAAAATGCACAGGCACGGAGACCACGAACGCCGACGGACACGCAAAGCGCCGCCGGGTTCCGCGTGTGCTTACATGCGGAAATGCTCGCCCAGATAGACGCGCCGCACGCTTTCGTTTTCGATGATTTCGCTTGGTGCGCCGGCTGCCAGCACGCTGCCGTCGCTAATGATGTAGGCGTGATCGCAGATGCCGAGCGTTTCACGCACGTTGTGATCGGTGATTAGCACGCCAATATTGCGCTGCTTCAGAAATTTGACGATCTTCTGGATTTCCAGCACGGCGATTGGATCGACGCCCGCGAACGGTTCGTCGAGCAGAATGAAGCTCGGGTTGGTGGCCAGCGCCCGCGCGATTTCCACGCGACGGCGTTCGCCGCCCGACAAGGACAGCGCTGGATTGTCGCGCAAATGCGCGATTTGCAACTCGTCGAGCAGCGCTTCCGTGCGGTTCGTGATGGCGTCCTTGCCAAGACGTTTGCCGTTTTCCTCGTGCTGCAATTCGAGCACGGCGCGAATATTCTGTTCGACGGAAAGCTTGCGGAACACCGAAGCTTCCTGCGGTAAATACGACAGTCCGAGCGAAGCGCGCTTGTGGATGGGCAACAGGCTGATCGATTTGCCGTCCAGATCGATTTCACCCGCGTCGAGCGGCACGAGGCCGACGATCATATAGAACGACGTGGTCTTGCCCGCGCCGTTCGGGCCGAGCAGGCCGACCACTTCGCCGCTTTTCACGTCGAGCGAAACGTCTTTGACGACCGTGCGCGAACCGTAGCGCTTCTTCAGATTACGTACAACGAGCGAACTGCTGGTGCCGGCGGGCTTGCGATGGGGAAGGGACGCGGAGTTGCTCACTGATTCGGCGCTCCCTGAATCGTGGTGGACGGCGCGAGCGTGGCCGACGCGCCGTTCAGCGGCGCGGCGCCGCCGTTGCGCGGCGCCAGCATCGCGCGCACGCGGCCGGTCGGATTGCCTGGGCCCGCGACATCCTTGCCGGCCTTCGCGGTGTAGAAATCTTTCTGGCCGTCATAGGTGATGACGCTGCCGTGAACCTGGTCCATCACCGTCGAGAGCCCTTGCAGGCGCTTCACGGTCGCATTCGTGGTGAGCGTGGTCAGATCCTGCTTGCCGTCGTAGTCGATCCGAATGGCCGTGCCTTCGATGTATTCGTCCAGACCCTCGCGCTTCTGGCGGAAATACGACAGATTGCCGCCGCTCGACGTGCCGGTTGCGTACTGATAACCCTGCGGGTCTTGCGTCACTTCCACGCGGTCGGCCTTGATCACGATCGTGCCTTTGGTGGCGACCACGTGGCCGGTGAAAATGTTGACCTGCTTGAGGTCGTCGTAAGTCATGTTGTCCGCTTCGACGTTCAGCGGCTTGTCCTTGTCGGCGCGGTCGGCGTGCGCGAGCGGCGCGAAGCCGGCAAGCGGCAGCGCGACGATCAGCGCAGCGAGTCCGGCGCGGCACGCGGACAAAGCGCGCGCGCGGCCGGTATCAAAACGGGGGAACGATTCGTTCATGCAGTCACGCCTGGAGTGAATTACCCGGGTTGCTTGGGCGAGCTGCCGCCGGCTTCAGACGCGGCGATCGCGCCTTTCACATTGCCGAAGAGCTGCATCACCCGGGTGACGTTGTTGTAGTTCATGCCGCTGGCAGTCATCACCGACATGCCGCGCTGAAGTTTAACCGGCTTTTCAGTCTCGATCACATCGTCGTTGACCAGCACCCGGAAATGCTCGGAATCGCCTTGCATCTGCGGGTCGCCGTAGCCGGGCGCGCGCAGGATGCGCGCGTTGCCATACAGATCGACGATGGACGCGTCGCCGTTGACCTTGCCCGTGTCGCCGGTCGCGGTGACGATCGGCTTGCCAGGCTGGAACGCACGCATTTTGGGGTTGACCAGATCGCTCAGTTCGTCGTCTTCGTAATGAATCAGCGACTGCGCGGTCAGGCGATATTGCGTGGAGCCCGACTGATCGAGTTCGGAAACCGAAAAGTTGTCGGCGAAGTAATCGGGCGTGTGTTCCTTGGGACGCACCGCGCCTTCGTTTTGCCGCGGCAAGGTGGCTTGCAAAAGCCACCAAGTAATGCCGGCGAGGGCGGCCATCGCGATGAGAGGAATCAGCGAGGTCAGGCGAAACTGATTATTCATCCGACGAGGCCTCGCTGTTCGCCGCTACAGGCGGCCGCGAGCAGCGCCTCATATTTGTGCTGGGCGCGCAGCAAGGTGTCGCAGACTTCGCGCGCGGCGCCGTGGCCGCCGCGCGCCTCGCTGACCCAGTGCGCCCGCGCGATCACTTCAGGATGCGAATTGGCGGGCGCCGCCGCGAAGCCGACCTTCAGCATCACGCCGAGATCGACCCAGTCGTCGCCCATATAGCCGCATTCTTGCGCGCTCACGCCGGTTGCCTTGAGCAGATCCGCGAACGCCTGCGGCTTGTCTTCGATGCCCTGATACACGTGCGTGATATGCATCTCTTTCGCGCGCGCCGCGACGATGCCCGACTTCCGCCCCGTGATGATCGCCGTTTCAATGCCGGCCTGGAGCAACAGCTTCATGCCGTGGCCGTCCATTGAATTGAAGGCTTTCATCGTGTCGCCTTCCGCCGTGAACAGCAGGCCGCCGTCGGTCAGCACGCCGTCGACGTCGAAAATCATCAGTTTCACGCGGCTCGCGCGTTCGGTGGCGGTAGGGGGCGCGACAGCCATCAGATCACCTTCTTCGAGAACAGGTCGTGCATGTTGAGCGCGCCGATCAGCTTGCCTGCTTCGTCGACGACCAGCATCTGGTTGATGCGATGACGCTCCATCAGTTCCACGGCTTCGACCGCGAGATGATCCGGGCCGATGGTGCGCGGATCGGCGGTCATGACCGACGCGATCGGCAGCGCGCGGAAATCGCCGTCGCGCTCCAGCACGCGGCGCAAGTCGCCGTCGGTGAAAATGCCTTTTACGCGATCCTCGTGGTCGACGATCGCCGTCATGCCCATGCGCTTCGCCGTCAACTGGAACAACGCGTCGCGCACGGTGGCCTCGGGCGTGACCTTCGGCAACTGGTCGCCGGTGCGCATGACGTCGCGTACATAAGTGAGCAGGCGCCGGCCGAGCGCGCCGCCCGGATGCGAGCGCGCGAAATCGTCGCGCCCGAAGCCGCGCGCGTCGAGCACCGCGACCGCGAGCGCGTCGCCGAGCGCGAGCGCCGCGGTCGTGCTGGCGGTGGGCGCAAGATTCATCGGGCAGGCTTCTTTGGCGACGGCGGAATTCAGATGCACGTCGGCCAGTTTCGCGAGACTCGACGACGGACGGCCCGTCATGGCAATCAGCTTGGCGCCGATGCGCTTGATGAGCGGCAGGATCGCCACGAGTTCTTCGGTTTCACCGGAATTGGAAAGCGCGAGGAAGACGTCGTCGGCCGTTACCATGCCGAGATCGCCGTGACTGGCTTCAGCGGGATGCACGAAAAACGCCGGTGTGCCGGTGCTGGCGAGCGTAGCCGCGAGCTTGCGCGCCACGTGCCCTGATTTGCCGATGCCGGAGACGACCACGCGCCCACGGCAACCCAGGATGAAATCGACCGCCCCGACGAAGGCGCCGTCGAGTTGATCGCGAAGCGCGCGCACGGCGTCCGCTTCGATGTCGAGCACGTCGCGAGCGAGCGCGAGCGCCCGGTCGCCATTGATTTTCGCTATCATTCGCGAAGTATAGCAAAGGCGCTTGTTCGCCGCGCCGGGCCTGCTGTGCAAAGCCGCTGCCTTCATCGCCCCATTTAACGGCCCCTCAACCTTGTCGCACGGCGTTTTCGTGCACGGTTCCGCTGACGAACGAGGACGCTTCATCCATGCGTTTTTGCCGATGATTTCCCCGCTCGAAATGACGCTGTTCCTGCTGCTGGCTTCGGTGGCGGGCGTGGTCGTGTTTCGCTTTCTGAATCTGCCGCCGATGCTCGGCTATCTGACGGTCGGCATCGTCGTCGGTCCGAATGCGCTGGGTCTGGTGCCCGATTCGGTGGGCGCGCAAAACCTCGCGGAATTCGGCGTCGTGTTCCTGATGTTTTCCATCGGCCTCGAATTTTCGCTGGCGAAGCTGCGCTCCATGCGCCGCCTCGTGTTCGGTCTCGGACTGCTGCAGGTGCTGGGCACGATCGTGGTCGCGGTCACGTTCGGCTTCGTGTTCGAGCGCTGGGTGCATATCAAGTGGCAGGGAAGCGTGGCGCTCGGCGGCGCGCTCGCCATGTCGTCGACGGCGATCGTGAGCAAGATGCTCGCGGAGCGGCTCGAAATCGAAACTGAGCATGGCCGCAATATCTTCGGTGTGCTGCTGTTTCAGGATCTGGCGGTGGTGCCGCTTCTGATCGTCATCGCCGCGCTCGGCGGCGATTCGAAGGACCTCGTCAACGCGCTCGGCGTCGCGGCGATCAAGATCGTCGTCGCGCTGGCGCTGCTGCTGATCGTGGGACAGCGCTTCATGACGCGCTGGTTCAACGTGGTCGCGCGGCGCCGTTCGCAGGAGCTGTTCATTCTGAACCTGCTGCTTGTCACGCTCGGCGCGGCGTTCATCACGGATAAATTCGGCCTGTCGCTCGCGCTCGGCGCGTTTATCGCCGGCATGCTGATTGCGGAGACGCCATACCGCCATCAGGTTGAAGAAGACATCAAGCCGTTTCGCGACGTGCTGCTCGGGCTTTTCTTCATCACGACAGGCATGCTGCTGAATCCGCGCGTCATCTGGGACCATCCGCTGATCGTGCTCGGCTTCCTGATCGGTCCGATCCTGCTGAAGGCGGTGATGGTCACGGGGCTCTCGCGTCTGTTCGGCGCGTCGCCGGGCGTCGCCATGCGCACCGGCATCGGCCTCGCGCAGGCGGGCGAATTCGGCTTCGTGCTGCTGAATCTGATTCTCGACAAGCATCTCGTCGACGCCACGTTGCTGCAGGCAATTCTCGCGGCCATGCTGCTCTCGATGCTCGCCGCGCCGTTCATGATCCAGAACGCGGACCGCATCGTGCTGCGGCTGTCCTCGACTGAATGGATGATGCAATCCTTGCAGATGACGCGCATCGCCACGCAAAGCCTGAAGCAGAGCGGCCACGTGATCATCTGCGGCTACGGACGTTCCGGCCAGAATCTCGCGCGCATGCTCGAACACGAAGGCTTGTCCTACGTCGCGCTGGACCTGGACCCCGATCGCGTGCAGGCGGCCGCGGCGGCGGGCGAATCGGTCGTGTTCGGCGATGCCGGGCGGCGCGAGTCGCTGCTCGCGGCCGGCATTCACCGCGCCGCGACGATCGCGATCACGTACGCCAACACGCCCTCGGCATTGCGCGTGCTGCACAACATTCACGAACTGGAACCGACGTTGCCGGTGATCGTTCGTACTGTGGACGACGCCGATCTGGAAAAGCTGCTGGCCGCGGGCGCGACCGAGGTGATTCCGGAGATCGTCGAGGGCAGCCTGATGCTCGCGTCGCACACGCTCGTCGTGATGGGCGTGCCGATGCGCCGCGTGGTGCGCCGGGTCGAGGAAATGCGCGACGAGCGCTACGCGCTGTTGCGCGGCTACTTCCACGGCGCCGACGACCTCGACGACGACGACGGCCACGAACAGGTGCGGCTACAATCGGTGCCCGTCGACGAAAGCGCCGACGCTGTCGGCCGCACGCTGGCGGACCTGGGCCTTTTCGAGCTGGGTGTCGAAGTCACGGCGATTCGCCGGCACGGCATTCGCGGCGTCGAGCCGGACCCGTCCACCAAACTGCGCGCGAGCGACATCGTCGTGTTGCGCGGCTTGCCCGAGCAGTTGGCGCAGGCCGAGGAGCGGCTGTCGAAGCACCGTCGCGCGGGCGCCGCCGCGGCGTAGCGCAGGCAGGTAAAAGCGCGGCACGATCCGTGCGGCCATCATTGATTCAGCATTTCATCGGACCTCGCGAGGTCCATCCGGAGACATCATGTCCAACGCGCTGGCGAGCGCGCCGCTCGATGCGGCCGACTACATCAAGAGTCACATTCGCACCGTGCCCGACTGGCCGCAGGCCGGCGTGCAGTTTCGCGACATCACGCCGCTTCTGCGCGAGCCGAAGTCGCTGCGCGTGCTGATCGACCTGTTCGTGCAGCGCTACATCGACGCGAAGCTCGACTACATTGCCGGGCTGGACGCGCGCGGTTTCATCATCGGGCCGATTCTCGCGTATGAGCTGAACGTCGGCTTCATTCCGATCCGTAAGGAGGGCAAATTGCCCTACAAGCGCGCGTCGCAATCCTATGAGCTGGAATACGGCACGGCGACCGTCGAGATTCATGAAGACGCCTGCAAGCCGGGCGAGCGCGTGGTGATCGTCGACGATCTGATCGCGACCGGCGGCACGATGATGGCCGGCAAGATGCTGCTCGAGCGGCTCGGCGCGGTCGTCGTGGAAGGCGCCGCGATTGTCGATCTGCCCGAGCTGGGCGGCTCGAAGCTGCTCTCCAGTGGCGGCTTGCCGCTCTACACGGTGACGAGTTTCGAAGGTCATTGAGCCGAGCGCGCCGCAAATTCATTGCGGCGTTCTTTTCGCCGTCCGTATCAGGAAGGTAAGAACGATGCCCGATTTCGTGCTGTTCCTCGCCACGTCGATTGCGATCACCATGGCGCCCGGTCCCGACAATCTGCAAGTGCTCGCGCGCGGCATCTCGCAAGGGCGCGCCGCTGGTCTCGTTGCCGCGCTCGGCTTTGCGGCCGGCATCACGTTTCACACGACGCTCGCCGCGCTCGGCGTGGCCGCGTTGCTGCGCTCGTCGCCGCTCGCGTTTCAGGCGATCAAGCTGGCCGGCGCCGCGTATCTCGTGTGGATCGGCATCAAGGCGCTGCGCAGCCACGGCCTCGCCGCCGCGCATGAACGCGCGCCTCAGCCGCTCATGATCGTGTTTCGCCAGAGCGTGTTCGGCAATCTGCTGAATCCGAAGGTAACGCTGTTTTTCGTCGTGTTTCTGCCGCAATTCGTGCAGCCGCGCGGCGCGCAAAGCGTCACCGTGCAGATGCTCGAACTCGGCGCGCTTTTCATGTTGCAGACGCTCGCGGTGTTTTCGCTGTTCGGCGTGTGCGCGGGGACAATCGGTGGATGGCTGAAGCGCCGGCCGCGCGTGGGCGTGTGGCTCGACCGCCTTGCGGGCGCGACGTTTATCGCGCTTGGGATTCGGATCGCGTTGCGCGACTGATTGGGCAAACGAGTCGGCGCGTGCATGCCGCGCGCATGGATAACCGCCGCCGACAGTCTGGAGTATTGAATGAGCTTGCCGTGCCTCACCGCCGCGCGCCGCTTCGACGTTCACGCGCATCTGCCGTTCTGGATCGGGACCGAACAGGTCGGCTGGATTCGTTCGAGCGATGTGCCGTCGCTCGCGCGCTGGCCCGACGTGTTCGACATCGACAGGACGCGTGTCACGCTCGCCGCCGCTTTCCATAGCGTGGATTTGCGCAGCGCGGCGCTCGGATCGGTGATCGGCGCGCTCGCCGCCGAGGGGCGCATTCCGGGCTGGCGCAACGAGACCTACGCCATCCGCAATGCGTTCGACGCGCCGCCGCTCGCGTATATCGAACGTGCGGCGTCGCGCTTCTTCGGCACGATGACCTACGCGGTGCATCTGAACGGCGTCGTAGAATATGCGGAGGGCGCGGAGGGCGGGCCCCCGCAATTATGGATCGCGCGCCGCAGCGACACGAAGGCGACAGATCCGGGCATGCTCGACAATGTGGTGGCGGGCGGAATCGGTTGGGGCTTCAGTGTCGCGGCGACGATCGTCAAGGAGTGCTGGGAAGAAGCAGGCATTCCCGAAGAGATCGCCGCGCGCGCCGTGGCGGGCCGCACCGCGCATGTGCTGCAATCGTTGCCAGAAGGCACACAGGCCGAACAGATTTTCATCTACGACCTGGCGCTGCCGGCCGATTTCGCGCCGCGCAATCAGGACGGCGAAGTCGGCGAGCACCGGCTTGCGCGCATCGACGAAGTGGCGCGCTGGATCGAGGAAGGCGCGCTGACCGTCGATGCAAGTCTTGCCACGCTGGATTGTCTGCTGCGCCGCCGCTGGATCGACGAAGAGGCGTGCGCGGGTATCGAAGCCCTGTTCGCGCCGCCGGCATTCGCATGAGCGCTGCCGCCGCACACAGCCATACCGAACAAACCACGCATTGAAGAAGGGAGTCACCCAGGTCATGTCGACCGATCACAGCTTTATCCTCAAACTGTCGTGCGCCGACCGGCCCGGCATTGTCCACGCCGTGTCGGGCTTCCTGTTCGAGCTTGGCAGCAACATTCTCGACTCCGCGCAATTCGGCGACAGCCGCACCGGCGAGTTCTTCATGCGGGTGCATTTCCAGCAGGTGGGCGGCGATCCCGGACTCGACGCGCTGCGCGTGTCGTTCGCGGCGCTCGCCGAGCAATTTGGCATGAACTGGGAATTGCACGACGCGTCGGTCAAGCCGCGCGTCGTGATCATGGTGTCGAAGATCGGTCATTGCCTGAACGACCTGCTGTTTCGCTACCGCACGGGTCAGTTGAACATCGAGATTCCGGCGATCATCTCGAACCATAAGGAGTTTTATCAGCTCGCCGCGAGCTACGACATTCCGTTCCATCACTTCCCGCTGCTCGGCGGCACGCCGGAAGCGAAGGCCGCGCAGGAAGCGCGCGTGCTCGAAGTGATCGACGAGCATCAGGCCGATCTCGTCGTGCTCGCGCGCTACATGCAGATTCTCTCGCCGAAGATGTGCGAAGCGCTCGCCGGTCGCGCGATCAATATTCATCACTCGTTCCTGCCGAGCTTCAAGGGTGCGAAGCCGTATTACCAGGCGTTCGATCGCGGCGTGAAGCTGATCGGCGCCACCGCGCACTACGTGACGACCGATCTCGACGAAGGCCCGATCATCGAGCAGGAAGTCGAGCGTGTGGACCACAGCATGACGCCGGAGCAACTGACGGCGATTGGCCGCGACGTCGAATGCGTGACGCTCGCGCGCGCGGTCAAGTGGCACGTCGAGCATCGCGTCGTGTTGAACGGCAGCAAGACCGTGGTGTTTCGTTAAGCAACCCGAAGGCGCCGGTTATTCCGGCGCAATCTCGGCCTCGGACCGCGCCGGCGTCCTGGCGGCGGTTCGCGTCGCCGGGCTTTGCGGCTTCTTCGTGTTCTGCGCCGGGCGGCGGCGCGCATTCAGCTTCTTCAGCCAGATCAGCAGTCCTGTCGCGCTCAGCACGGCGACTGCGATGCCCACCGCGCTAATCAGAATCCGTCCGCCGAGGCCGAGGATGCGCCCCGAGTGCAGCGGAAACTGCACCTGCATGAAGATGTCGCCGGCCGTGCCCTTGCCCGGAATCTGCGCGCCGAGCAGTTTGCCGGTGGCCGCGTCCCAGTACATCCATGGGTTGCCCAAGCCCAGGTCGCCGTGATCGTTGCCCGTCTCGTAGAAGCCGACGCCGTATGCGTGCAGGACTTCCGCGTAGTAGACGCCGCCCGGCGGCACCTTGAGGCGGCGCGCGTTGCCGGCCTGTTGCGCGAGCTGCACGATGCGCTCGCGGCTCAGCACGCGGTCGCGCGGTTGCGGCGCACGCAGAATCTCCGGGTTGTTGATCGGGTTCGGCGTGAGCGTCGAAAAGAACGCGACGACCGGCCGCACAACCGGCGCCGACAGATTCATCGACACGGACGTCACCGCGACGATCATCAGCAGGCCCCAGATCCATACGCCGCCCGAACGGTGCAGGTCGAACGTGAGTGCATAGCCGCCGCGTCCGAAGCGAAACGCGAACGACTTGCGCCACGCCTTGACGCTCGGAAACGACAGGCATAGCGCGATCACGCTATCGAACAGCCAGATGATTCCGACGCTGCCCATCAGCCAGGTGCCGACGTCGACGCCGCCGGCGAACGGCAAATGCAGCGTGTAATGAAGCTTGTAGATGAACGGGATCAGGTTGATCCGCGCGAGCGAGAAGGCGCCCCATTCGCGGCGTCCCTGAATGTCGCCGGTGGCGGGATCGACGGCAATCTGGTTGAAATTCAGCGGATAGGGCTTGTGTGTGGCGGGATCGGTGCGCGGCAGCACCATCATTTGCAGCGTTTGGCCGGGCTCGGCCGCGAGCGGCAAATAGGTCACCTGCAGGCGCGGATCGGCAGCTTCGACGCGCCGCGCTAACTCCAGCCCGGACAGCGCCGTCCCGGCCGTGCGCGCTTTGAAAAACGACGGGTTGAGCGCGGCATCGAGTTCGTGATCCCACGCGATGATCGCGCCGGTCAGACCCGCGACGAACAGAAACAACGCGATGCCGACGCCGAACCAGCGATGCAGGCGAACAAGCTGGCGTCTCATGGACGAGCCGGAACAACGAAAAAAGAAGGCAAACGACGTGTCACGGCGACAACCATGTGTAAATAGGAATTGTTCGCATCTTAAGCGAAGCGTGTTGGGAGCCGCAAGTTTCCTTTGCGCGGGCGGCGCAGCGGCGCCGGCGCCTGGCTGGAGGGCAACACGAAGGCGCGCATCGACTGCCGGGAATGAAAAAAGCGGCACCGAGGTGCCGCTTTTCTTTGCCTGCGAGCGTTTGTCGCGGGCCTTCTGAATCGGCTCAAACGAGCCGCAGATAGATCAGTTCGCGCTTGATATACGCGTAGAAAATCGGCGCGGCGATCACGCCGGGCAGGCCGAACGCGGCTTCCATGACGAGCATCGCCACGAGCAGTTCCCACGCGCGCGCCTCGATCTGTCCGCCGACAATGCGCGCGTTCAGGAAGTATTCGAGCTTGTGAATCAGGATCAGGAACGCGAGCGACATGATCGCGGCAGGAAAGCTGACCGACAGCGCCACCGCGACGATGATCGTGTTCGAAATCAGATTGCCGATCACCGGCAGCAAGCCGACGATGAACGTGACCAGCACCAGCGTTTTGGAGAGCGGCAATTGGTCGTGGAAAACAGGCAGCACGATCAGCAGGAAGATGCCGGTGAACGTTGCGTTGATCGCGGAAATTTTCACCTGCGCGAACACGATGCGGCGAAACGCGTCGGCGAAACGGCTCACGCGCGTGACGAACGCTGTGGAGAGCGGCAGCCGGTGCATATGCTTTTGCGCGCTGATCGCGATAATCGCGCCGATGATCATGCCGATCAGAATGTGCGTGAATGCGCGCGCCGCCGTTTTGCCGCTTTGCTGAAGCATGTTGGCGTGCGTCTGCATGAGTTCGGTCGCCTTGCTCTTCATCTGCTCGGCGTCGACCGGCAGATAGCTCGCGATGAATTGCGGAATCCGCCCGCGCGCCTCGTCGACGAGTTGCATGGCTTGATCGAGCAGCTTCTGCACGCTCGGCACGTCGTTCTCGAAGTGCTCGATGACGCCGAGCGTGAGCCCCGTCAGCGCGCCGACAATCAGCGTGGACAGGAACACCACCGCGAGCCAGCGCGCCCGCTTGCTCGACATATGGCGCTCGATGCGCGGCGCGATCGTATGGACGAGCTGATACACCAGCAGCCCGGCGAGCAGCGCGCCGAGCAGCCTCAGTTCGATCACCGCCCACATCCCGAACAACATCAGTACATAACTGCCGATCTCGACCGCCGAGAGCTTCGGCAAGCTCATGTCGCTGGTCAGCCTGACCGGGCGTGGGCGTAGGTCCTGCACTTGCCCGTCGTCGCGCGCCTGATTCCGCTTGGCCATGGCTTATCCGTCTCCAACCCGTGTTGTGCAGCGTTACTTTTTACTGGCCGCGCGTTTCAGCAAAGGCGCCAGGTATTTGCCGGTAAAACTTGCTTTGGACTTCGCAATCTGCTCGGGCGTGCCTTGCGCGATGATCTGGCCGCCGCCCGCGCCGCCTTCCGGACCCATGTCGATGACCCAGTCGGCGGTTTTGATTACATCGAGATTATGCTCGATGATCACGACGGTATTACCTTGATCGCGCAATCGGTGAATCACTTCGAGCAACAGCGCGATGTCATGAAAGTGCAACCCGGTAGTGGGTTCGTCGAGAATGTATAGCGTGCGACCCGTGTCGCGCTTGCTCAGTTCCAGAGAGAGCTTGACGCGCTGCGCCTCGCCGCCCGACAGCGTGGTGGCCGACTGGCCGAGGCGGATATAGCCGAGACCCACGTCCAGCAGGGTCTTCAGCTTGCGCGCGACGACTGGCACCGCCCTGAAGAACTCGTATGCGTGTTCGACCGTCATGTCGAGCACTTCGCTGATGTTCTTGCCTTTGTACTGCACGTCTAGCGTTTCGCGGTTGTAGCGCTTGCCGTGGCAGACGTCGCACGGCACGTAGACGTCGGGTAGAAAGTGCATCTCGACCTTTAGCACGCCGTCGCCCTGACAGGATTCGCAGCGCCCGCCCTTGACGTTGAACGAGAAGCGGCCTGGATCGTAGCCGCGCTCCTTGGCCGCCGGCACGCCCGCGAACAGCTCGCGAATCGGCGTGAAGAGGCCGGTGTAGGTGGCCGGGTTCGAGCGCGGCGTGCGGCCGATCGGCGACTGGTCGACGTTGATGACTTTGTCGAAGTGCTCCAGACCTTCGATCGATTCGTACGGCGACGGCTCCGTGGACGACCCGTACAGATGATGCGCGACCGCCTGATACAGCGTGTCGTTGATCAGCGTGGACTTGCCCGAACCCGAGACGCCGGTCACGCACGTGAGCAGGCCGACCGGCAGATCGAGCGTGACATGCCGCAGATTGTTGCCGTGCGCTTCGACGATGCGCAAATGCCGCTCGTCCGGATCTTTGCGCTCGTCCGGGTACTCGATGGTGCGCGCGCCGGACATGTACTGCCCCGTCATGGAGGCCGCGTTCGCCTGCACCTGTTTCGGCGTGCCCTCGGCGATCACCATGCCGCCGTGTTCGCCGGCGCCCGGGCCCATGTCGACCACGTAGTCGGCCATGCGGATCATGTCTTCGTCGTGTTCGACGACGATCACCGAGTTGCCGAGATCGCGCAAATGCTTGAGCGTGGCGATCAGCCGGTCGTTGTCCCGCTGATGCAGACCGATGGACGGCTCGTCGAGGACGTACATCACGCCGGTGAGACCCGAGCCGATCTGCGACGCGAGGCGAATGCGCTGCGCCTCGCCGCCCGAGAGCGTCTCGGCGCTGCGTTCGAGCGACAGATAATCCAGCCCGACGTTGTTCAGGAACATGAGCCGCGCGACGATTTCCTTGATCACCTTGTCGGCGATCTCGCGTTTGGAGCCTTCGAGGCGCAGCGTCTGGAAATAGCCGAGCGCGTCGCGCAACGGCCAGCCGCTGATTTCGAAGATGCCACGCGCGTCGCCGTTCGCGCCGACCCGCACGAAGCGCGCTTCCTGGCGCAGCCGCGTGCCGGCGCAGGCCGGGCACGGCTGATTGTTCTGATACTTGGCCAGTTCCTCGCGCACCGCGGTCGAATCGGTCTCGCGATAGCGCCGCTCCAGATTCGGGATGATGCCCTCAAACACATGCTCGCGCACCGATGCACGGCCGCGCTCGTTGATGTATGAGAACGGAATTTCCTGCTTGCCCGAGCCGAACAACAGGATCTTGCGGACCTTTTCCGGCAGGTCTTCGACGGCGGTGTCGATGTCGAAGTCGTAGAAGGCCGCGAGGCTTTGCAGCATCTGGAAGTAGAACTGGTTGCGCCGGTCCCAGCCCTTCACGGCGCCCGCCGCGAGTGACAGCGACGGATGCGCGACCACCCGCTTCGGATCGAAGAACGTGATCTGGCCGAGGCCGTCGCATTCCGGGCACGCGCCCATCGGGTTGTTGAACGAGAAAAGGCGCGGCTCCAGTTCCTGCAACGAATACGAGCAGATCGGGCAGGCGAACTTGGAGCTGAACAGATGCTCCTTGTCCGTGTCCATTTCGAGCGCGATCGCGCGGCCGTCGGCGAGACGCAGCGCCGTTTCGAACGATTCCGCGAGGCGCTGCTTCATGTCGGGCCGCACTTTCAGGCGGTCCACCACGACGTCGATGGTGTGCTTGTCGTTCTTCTTGAGCTTCGGCAGCGAGTCGACTTCATAGATCTTCGCGACGCCTTCGTTGGCCGTGCCGCCGCCCGAGCGCACGCGAAAACGGATGAAGCCCTGCGCCTGCATTTCCTCGAACAGCTCGACGTGCTCGCCCTTGCGATCCGCCACGACCGGCGCGAGGATCATGAGCTTCGTCTCCTCGGGCAGCGCGAGCGCGGCGTCGACCATTTGCGACACGCTTTGCGCTTCGAGCGGGATCTCGTGATTCGGGCAGTAAGGCGTACCGACGCGTGCGAACAATAGCCGCAGGTAGTCGTGAATTTCCGTGACGGTGCCGACCGTGGAACGCGGATTGTGCGACGTGGCCTTCTGCTCGATCGAGATGGCCGGCGACAGACCTTCGATCAGATCGACGTCGGGCTTTTCCATCAATTGCAGAAACTGGCGCGCGTAGGCGGAGAGGCTTTCGACGTAGCGCCGCTGCCCTTCCGCATAAAGCGTGTCGAATGCGAGCGACGATTTACCCGAGCCCGAAAGGCCGGTAATAACGACGAGCTTGTGACGCGGTAGGTCGAGATTGACGTTCTTCAGATTGTGGGTGCGAGCCCCACGAATACGGATTTGTTCCACGGATTTATTCCATGAACTGCGGAAAGAGGAAGAGGCTAAACCTGCTACTATAACGACTTTTCAAGGCCGCCGTTACGGCTTCCTGACGGCCTGAACCGGGCCTTAGGCAAGCTGTAAGACGGTGGTTCAGCGCAGCGGCAAAAAGGCTAACTGGGGCCGTTTTCCGCGAGTACAAGGCGCCGTGAAACATGCGGTAGCAACGCGAGAGCCCGGGCCCCGAAAGGGCCGGCGCACTGCGAGGCACGAGCGCGAACGCTGCAAGGCCGCCTGGCTTGTGCGTCAAAGTCATGCCGCGCCGCATGTTTGCCCGGTGTGCCGCCCAGCTCATTCAAAGAACGCTTCCGATGTCCAATCCGTCCGCCACATCTTCACGCATGAGCGCGCCTGAACTGCGCGCGACCGTGTCGCTTGCCGCCATCTTCGCGCTGCGCATGCTCGGTCTCTTCATGATCATGCCGGTGTTCTCGATCTACGCTAAGACGATTCCCGGCGGCGAAAACGTGCTGCTGGTCGGCATTGCGCTCGGCGCATACGGCGTCACGCAGTCCATGCTGTACATCTTTTACGGCTGGATTTCCGACAAGGTGGGCCGCAAGCCGGTTATCGCGACGGGCCTGCTGATCTTCGCGCTCGGCAGCTTTGTGGCGGCGGGCGCGCACGACATGACGTGGATCATCGTCGGCCGGGTGATTCAGGGCATGGGCGCGGTGTCGTCGGCGGTGATCGCGTTTATCGCCGACCTGACCGCCGAGGAGCATCGCACGAAGGCCATGGCGATGGTCGGCGGCAGCATCGGCATCTCGTTCGCGGTGGCGATTGTCGGCGCGCCGATCGTCTTCCATTGGGTCGGCATGAGCGGCCTGTTCGCGCTGGTGGGCGTGTTCTCCATTCTGGCCGTGGGCGTCGTGCTGTGGGTCGTGCCCGATGCGCCAAAGCCCGTGCACGTGCGCGCGCCGTTCGCCGAGGTGCTGCACAACGTGGAACTGTTGCGCCTGAACTTCGGCGTGCTCGTGCTGCACGCGACTCAAACCGCGCTGTTCCTCGTCGTGCCGCGCATTCTCGAAGCCGGCGGTCTGCCGGTCGCGTCGCACTGGAAGGTGTATTTGCCGGTCATGGGCCTTTCGTTCGTGATGATGGTTCCCGCGATCATCGCTGCCGAAAAGCGCGGAAAAATGAAGATCGTGCTGCTTTCGGCCATCGCGCTTATCCTTATTGGCCAATTGTTATTGGGCGTCGCGCCGCATACGATTCTGAGTGTGGCGGCGATCCTTTTTGTGTATTTTCTCGGCTTCAATATTCTGGAGGCGTCGCAACCTTCCCTGGTGTCGAAGCTGGCGCCGGGCACCCGCAAGGGCGCCGCGGCGGGCGTCTACAACACCACGCAGTCCATTGGTCTTGCGCTCGGCGGCATGATCGGCGGCTGGCTGCTGAAGGTGGATGGCCAGAGTGCGGTGTTTTTCACTTGCTCGGGGCTCGTCTTTTGCTGGCTTATAATCGCCGCCAAGATGAAACAGCCGCCGCGCAAGGCGTAACAGGAAGCTCGCGGCGCACTCGGGGCATTCAGCGCGCTCCGGCATCACACAGAACTCACCCGGCGGCGGGCAGAGACGCAGTTCCGATCTCGGGCCCGCGGGCGCCGCGACGCGAACCGCGAATTGCGCGCCGCCCGATATCGAATCAACAGGAGAAACTCATGGCATCCGTGAACAAGGTCATTCTCGTCGGCAATCTCGGAGCCGATCCGGAAGTCCGTTATCTTCCGAGCGGCGACGCAGTGGCGAACATCCGCCTTGCAACGACGGATCGGTACAAGGACAAGGCGTCCGGTGAAATGAAAGAGGCCACCGAGTGGCACCGCGTGTCGTTCTTCGGCCGCCTCGCGGAAATCGTGTCCGAATACCTGAAGAAGGGCTCGTCCGTCTATCTGGAAGGGCGTATTCGCACGCGCAAGTGGCAGGCGCAGGACGGCACCGACCGTTACTCGACGGAAATCGTCGCCGAGCAGATGCAAATGCTGGGCGGCCGCGGCGGTTCGATGGGCGGCGGCGACGAAGGCGGCTATAGCCGTGGCGAGCCGTCGGAGCGCAGCGGTGGCGGCGGCCGTGCAATGTCGGGCGGCGGCGGTTCGCGTGGCGGCAGCAGCAGCGGCGGCGGCGGCGGTTCCAGCCGTCCGAGCGCGCCGGCCGGCGGCGGATTCGATGAGATGGACGACGATATTCCGTTCTGAATCTGACTAACGCAGTTTTTGTTGGTAGCAGCTCGCCCTCCCATGGAGCGTGGGCTTTTTCTTTACCCACACATTTTTTGTGCTTTACTGAATAAATAACTGAACCACTACTCGACAAAAAGGTGGGTAGATGCCGCAATACGTCGCGAAGCGAATACGCTTTCGGAACGGAGGGCGCTGCTCGGTTCTGCAGGCCCCTTATGGACTTCCAGTTCATGAAGTGAAAGTCTTTCTGGACACGTTCTGAAAGCGGGGGCCGAGCTGCGAACACGATCCACTTCGTCTGTTGCAGTCTTGCTCTTCTTTACCGGGAGCTGGGCATTGCGAAGGTCAATTTGCTCGACCGGCTGGCATAGGGGCGGTTTCTGAGCGCTGTGGAACTTAACCGCCGCCTAGCGTCAGCGGCCCAGTATCGAGCCCGAGACCTCGATGAGGATCGGCAAGATAAAAGCAAGTCCAACGTCATTCACATTGCAAAAATGGGCCTGCGTCGGCGGAGCAATGTCACCGATCGCAAGCCTGTCGACCCTGGGACCCAGGCGTCGCGCCTCCGATACATCGCCGACTTTCTCGCCTTCATATCCGACTACGTCGGTTCCACCCTTCCAAAAGAATTAAAACGGGAATTCAAGGCGGAAAGTGACCGAGCCCTGACCGCGTTTCGGGAACACATTCCCCCGGTATCTAGACGAGCGAAACTTGACGTCCGCGAAGGTCTGAGCCAAGAGGAACAAGACCGGCTAGTCAGCATGGTGCAGCCGTGGGCGTCGCTATGGCCTACCAAGCAACGGCAAACCTAAATCTCGCAGCTGCCGTCTCTTTGGCATCAGGTGGTTCAACCGCGTTAAAGCTTCAAGGCGGCTATCGCTGGTAAGCATCGGCACACGGTCCCGTCTAGTTAGGCGGGACCGCATTCAAGACATCATTTCACCCGCTGGCCTTTACTTAAAAAGCATGAGCAAACGAACAACGCTTGTCGAAGCGACTCACGGAGTGAGTGACTTCCTGTCCTCCAGAAGCTGTGGCGTTTGTCGACGCTGCACCTGAGGCGGTGCTTGCCGCGCTGACCGGTGCAAGGCGCGATTTCACCCTTATGCCATACCGCCATTGCGGTATGAATATTTTTAGTTTGATTGGCTAGGCGACGCGGGCAACGCGATTACGGAAACATAAGACCGCTGCCGGCGACAATCGACTCTGGCGGTGATGGCGTGGCAGTGAGCGACCTAGTCGATGCGTAGCGCACGCACATTACATAGTTATCTCGATACAACCTATTTGCTTTGATAGGTTTTTCCCAAAAAATAACGGGTCAGAATATCTTTATTCCGCGATTTTTAATGAGATATGTCACTCGTACTAGAAAACGATATTGGATCGGTCCGTGTAATCACGCTAAACCACCAAAACAGTAACAATCGCATTTAGCGAAGAGCTTGAGAACAGTATTAAGCGAGCTCTTGCCACGGCTAACAAAGACACGAGCGTAGAGTCGATTGTGGTGACAGGTGGCGTCAATCGCTCGTTTAGCGCCGGCGGCGACTTCAATGAAGTCCGGCATTGTGTGGTGGCGAAGACGTTGATAAATGGATTGATCGTGTTACGGACCTCTATCTGAGCGTACTACGGGTTGAAAAACCCACGATCGCGGCAATCGACGGCTACGCCATCGGAATGGGATTCCAGTTTTCGATGATGTTCGACTGGCGGGTAGCTGCTTCATCAGCGGAGTTCCGAATGCCAGAGCTGAGGCACGGAATAGGGTGTTCCGTTGGAGTTGCGATTCTTCAGCATGCGATCGGATACGCTGCCATGCAGGAAATCGTATTCGCATGCGAAGGTATTTCCGCAGAAAGGTCTATTCGTTATGGAATTGTCAATCAAGTCACGGAGCCTGATGGTCTGCTCGCAGAGGCGATTTCGCGAGCAAACATCTTCGCAAAATATCCTCAAATTCCATATCGTTCCACAAAGAGCACCATCGTAACCAGCATGGAAGATGTTCTGCTGCAATCAGTGCAGTCCTCGAAAGAGGTACACAGAGCCGCTTTTTCCTCGCGCAGTCCTCATCTGCATTTCGACCGAATTCTCGGTAACAGCAATCAGAAAAAATGCCGTATCGCCAATATGGGCTGATTTATGAAGGCGATTTTATAAATCAAATACGGTGAGCGAGTATTTTTATAGATTCTATATATCGAAATTTTTATTTTCAAGACGAGGTACTAAATGAGTGAGATTCTTTGTCTTTACGAGAATGAGTCAATTTTGCCCAGTGGCTTCGGGGTACAATTTAACAAAGATGCGTTCCTGGACGCCGATCCAGAAATGGTCAAGGATGTCCTTAAGCAGAAGGGCTTTGCTCTTGTTCGAGGGCTTGACCTGGAAAAGCGAGATTTCCTTAACCTATACTCGAAATTCGGAAATGTCGTCGCGTACGTCAACGATCGCGAGAAGGTTGGGTATCCTTTGTCTCCAGGAAAGCTTTCCTATCGTGTACGCATAACTGCTGCTGTTTGGCTTTTCGTTTTAAACGCTATTGTGTCTGGAATGCCGATAAGCGCGATAGCGGCACCACATATCCTTGAATCATCTCACCCGCCTTACTTCGCGGAAGTTGATGGAAGCAGACTTTTATCCCTAACCATCGACCCGCGACAACTGGTGTTGGATATGAATCCGGAAAATTCTATAAGATCAGAGACAAATTCGTTCAAACCCGCGCGATACTATTTTCCCAATGCCACCGTGCGGCGCTCAGTTCTGGCGAACGTAAAGGACATTTATCGTTACGACCGTCGGCGGGATGTTCCGATTGTTTCTTCTTCGGGTGACTGGGTTATTGCTGAATTTTTCCACGCGAACTCACACATTCCAGTTGCACGATTCAGACTCCTCGGGAAACAAGTGCAGCGACAGGAGCAACTGGATTCTTCGGGAAGAGTAACGAAAATTGTTCTTGTCGGATGGGCACGCCGCAACTCGATCGAAGATGGCGCGGAGTCGGGCAGTGTGTCGGAATTTGGCGAGCACGCTGCATGGATTCGCGTGCTTAAAGTATCCATGACAGGGAAAAAGACCTTGATAGCGTTAGCCTGGAGGGCAAGCGCCGGTACCGTTTCTGGCTCATCAGATGACGAGCCAAAGGAGACGGACCTTTGCTTTGGCGCGCCAGACGGCACACGGCGTTGGAAGTCAATTGATGAATTCGCCAAGGCTACCGGCGCGGACCTTCAGGGCATAAGTTTGTCAGGCAGAGTAGAGTGACGAGGCGCAACCGTCATGTCTCGTAAAGTTGTCCTAGGTAAGTTGGAAGCGCCACAGGGGCAAAAAAAACACGATTTCGCGAAAGGGGCGCCAGACCTCTCGCACGTGGCCTGGCAATGATACTGTCCGCTATTTGCACATCCACTGCAAACGCGCAGTCAGGGAGTAATCCAGCGACCACGATGCCTCGACAGTCACCCTCATACGTCATGAAAAAGGGCGACGCATTTGTATACCAAAAAGTGCCGGGCGATGATTCGACAAATCCCGAGTACGTCTTTGTCTGGTACATCGGAAAACATGCGAACGAACCGCTGATCCGATATCAGGACGGACCTGCGATTGCTACGCGCCAATGCTACGAAAACTGTCAGTTTGTCAGATGGGCTGACATATCCAGAGGACGGGTCGGCGCAAGTGGACGGATTCGCGTGACAAATGATCCGTTGTTATATTCAATTATCCGTGACGTCACATCAGGACTGCTTTATTAAAATTCCGCTTCCCGCCGAATCTAGTTAAATATGATTTTTATAGAGAATCGGAAAATCTGCTTTATTTTTTTAAATTTAATTTAACAGAATATTATCTTGTGAAATCTATTTCTAGAACTTCGGTAGGCGTCGCCTTCTGCATTCAGTTGATAGTGACTTCAACTTATAGCTACTCGGCATGCCTTGCGATGACACGTCCTACCATAGGTCTGAAGGAGGATGTCGCGATTGATAAAAAATCCGGATTGATCTGGCAAAGGTGTGTCGTTGGAACAAGCTGGAACAAAAAAACGAAGCGATGTGACGGGGAGGTACTCGGCCTGACGCAGAAGGAAGCATCTGTGGCAGTGAAACGAGCGGGACTGGGATGGCGAGTACCAAATGTAAAGGAATTGGCGTCACTCCGCGTCAATACATGCAAGGGGCCGAAGATCGATACGCGGGCCTTCCCGAATGTAGCCTCGTCCGACTTTGGCGAAGGCGCGAATGTCTGGACATCGACGACGGCCATCTCACCGGAGACATTTTATTATCTGAATTTTACTGACGGATCGCTCGACCTTCATAGTGAGGGATTCAATCAGGCAGTGCTTCTGGTAAAAACAAAATAAATCCCGCGTAATTTCGGTGAGGCGTGTATTTATTCGACGTTGCCCAATGTTACTCGATTGGAAAGGCTTATAAAATCAATTGACAATGAACGCAGATTTTACGGCAACCAAGCATTCAAAGATTGTAATCAAACTTGGCAGCAGTACGTTGACATGCGCAGACAATCCAAATCACGCGTTAATCGCGCGGTTATGCGATGACCTGCATGCACTTCGCTCAGTTGGCTTTCATCCAATTCTGGTGACCTCAGGAGCCGTACAGCTTGGTCGACGTGATATTGAGCCAAGTAGTGACGCAACCGTATCTTCCGCAAAGTTGTTGATGCAACCTTTAATTGCCTTAGCATCGATAGCGACACGTCCACGAGCGATACGGTCGCCATTTTCTCGAACGGGTTGGCTGGAGAGGTGCCGGAACATGAGTTCGAAAAGGCTCTACATGAGATGGCTCTCGCGTTGGTCAAAAAGATCGCACGCGACGGCGAGGGCGCGACGAAGTTACTGGAGGTTGGAGTCAAAGGTGGACGTGACAAAGCACAAGCCAAGCGCGTTGCAAAGGCGATCGTGAATTCTCCCTTGGTCAAGACAGCGATTCACGGTGCCGACCCGAACTGGGGGCGTGTGGCGATGGCAATCGGCAAGTGCGAAAAGGACCTTGATATCGAACCCGAACGCGTGCGCATCGGATTCGGCGATCTTCAGGTTTTTCCGGGTCAATTAACAGCAGGTGATCTCGAGCGGCTTTCAGGTGTGATGCGTGCTGAGCACGTGCGCATTGCTGTCGAACTTGGTTGCGGTGGAGGGGACGCCACCGTCTGGGGATGCGACCTGTCTGCCGAATATGTAAGCATTAACGCCGACTACTCGACCTGATTACACTGCGTCCAGTGAACGGCGTCGCTGTGCGACAGGATCGATCAACACTCTTGGTAATGAGATCGCAAAAATGACATGTGCGAGCCGACCCATTCCGATTCGTCGATCCCGTCGCGAGCGGTTACCTGGAAACAGTTCCCAGTTCGAAACGATCGCATTGCGCCCGCAGCGCGTACTTTGCTTCTTCGATTCCTCGCGCACCCGCCGTGCAATACCAGTAGCCGGATTTACAAAAATTCCGGCGTGTCCCGTACCCCTCAGCAAACATAAATCCTAGGATAAAAGAGGCTTCCACATCACCGTGCATCGCCGCTCTTTCGAAAAGACGCAGTGCTCGCGCGAAATCCTGTGGCCTTTTCGCATTACGGAAATAGCTAGTCGCCATCATAAAAGGTTCGTGCCTCCTCGGGCTATTGTCAACCGACCTGATGTCCATCATCGTATTGACGTCCTGCAACGTCCCAACGCTACGCAACAATTTTGCATTGACACTACAGATCATCTCGTTACTATTTTGCGCGAAAGCAGGCGGCAATGTCGTTACGATCGCAATCATGCTACCGCCAAGAATGAATTTCTTACGAAACATCGTCATGTCGCTATTTGGCATATGCAAACAGGTTAGTGAGAAGATTGAAGCAATCGCATTGTGTCTGCCATGACAAGTCACGATGATCGTCGTCGATTAGATGGGTCAAGAAAACCCCAAAATTCGCACTGGATATCACGCGTGAATTGCTTGGCGGTATCAAGGGTGGAGCGCAACAGTGGGATTTATGTTTAGGACCTTGAGATTGACCTGCTGATGCATGGGTCGTAGCGATGACCTCGAAATGGTCAACCGAAACTGTGAGTTGCACGAGACCGACTATAGCGGCTGTCGGCGATGAGTCGAATTCCTCGTGACTGTAGACCGAAAGGTCGATTCCTTTGGGCAGATATACGTCGATACAACGACAAACGACTCAAACTATCGCGTGGCCAAAATCGTTAGGGTGGAGGCCCTGCCTGTAGAGGCTCCTGCAGCGTCGCCCGCCGTTCTCGCTTGGGTTGAATGGGACGACGGCGTGCTTCGCCCGTTGACCGAGGACATGCTCGAGGGCATCGAACTCGGTCGCGCGGTCGCGCGGTCACGGTGCACAAGGCACAAGGTTCTCAATGGCCCCGCCTCATCGTGCCGGTGACGGACTCAAGGCTGTTGGACCGTACCCTGCTGTACACAGCAATCACGCGCGCACAGACCCAGGTACTTCTGGTGGGTAAACTGAAAGCCGCTCGCCGGGCTGTGCTTGCGCCTCCCAAGGCACATACGCGCAAGGTCGCATTAGACCACGCCCTGATGGGGTTGGAAGCTCAGCATTATCGGGCTTCCGACCATGCCATCCTCGCGTCAGCAAGCCTAGTCATAACTTCAAAACATTACCCACAAAACGAGGTTTGGGGGCGCTCTAAAGGCGTCAATGAGGCTTCGAAATTTGTGCTGCCAACACTCCGGTCGGACCGGAGTGCGCGAAAGCCTTTTACTCACTCACATCGAACCAGCTACCAACACTTTTTAGTGTGGATAAACGTTCTAAATCGCCTTTCCCTGCAGAACCCTCGAAAAACCCCGCTTATCCAGCGGGGTTTTTTCATCTTTCACGGGCCGCCGCGGCCACTACGGTGTCAAATGCGCCAGCGCATCCCGCATTGGCTCGCTGGAAATCACGATCGGACCGGTGAGCGGCGTATCCAGATCCACGATCACATAAATCGCTGACGCAATCGACACCGCTCCGAGCGAAATGGTCACGAGCGCCAGCGCATTGCGAGGCGCGATCAGCCCGAAGCTCAGAAAAATCACGCACAGCCAGAACGTCAGCGTCTTGAAGAAAGGCTGGGAAATCGAGCTATGCACTTCCTCGATGATTTTCCAGCGCGCATCCACCACGCGGCGAAACTGCGCCAAACCGTCTTCGAGCGTGCGCTGTTGCAGCGGGTCGCGCGCGCGCAACTGCCGCAATTGCCGCCCCACCGAAGTCAGCATTTCGCCGAGTTGCGGGCTTTCCAGCGTCTGCGAGTCGCCGGGCGCGACGAGGTTCTTCGGATATTCGCCCGGCGGAGCCGGTTCGCTCGGCCACGTCGAGGCAATGGCCGCCGCCATGTAGACGCGCAGCAGCTTGCGCGCGGCGTCGGTGTCGCTGCCGTAATCGCGCAGCGTCATGTCCAGTTCCGTGATGTCGGCGGCATAGGCGCGCAGATCGTTCTCGGCCGTGTCGAAGCTCGATTTGGCCGACGCCGTCATCAGGCCGAGCACCAGCGCGGCGAAGGTCACCAGCATGCCAATCACGAGTTGCACGAGTTGCACGGTCTCGTGCGCCTTGTGTTCCTCGGGCAGAAGCGGGCGAACCCATACGCCGAATCCGGTCGACACGAGCAGCAGGACAAAAACCAGCAGGGCCGAGCCAATTTCCGACATGGCAATGCTCCAGAGACACTCGCGTCGATTTCACCGGAAACAGGCAGGACGCCTAAGGCCCGGCGGTCGGGTCCTCGCCGGACGTCAGAAACTGCGTGCTTCCGCTTGCAATTCAATGTGCCGCAAAGGGTACGCCTTCCGCCATCAGGGTTCCACCCGTTCCGCCGTAGTTCCTATTCGTGGCGCTCGCTTCAATTCAGACAAAAAAGTTGCGGACCCGGCCGAACCAGCTTGGGCGCAGCACGTGTGGCCGAGGCAAGCTGTACTGAATATCCGGTCAGGCAGCGCACATGGAGACTAGCCCGATGCGGAAAAATTTGTCGATCCGCAGTTGCCTGACCCTCATGATCGCGTTCTTTGCCGTCGCGCTGCCGCTGGGCGCGGCGGAGAAGGTTGACGCAGGCGGTGGCGGTGTTCAGACGGGAAGGACTGCGTCGGCGAAGAGTCTGGCGCGCCTCAAAACCTCCGCGCGCCGCGTCCCCGCGTTGCGCGCGAATCTTGTCTACTGCAAGGCCGCGTAGTATTTCGCGAGGCTATCGATCTCCGCCGACGTCATCTGCCGCGAGACATTGCGCATTTGCTCGTTGATGTCGTTGTGGCGCCCGCCCGAAGCGAACGCGCGCATCTGCGCGGCGAGATAGACAGACGACTGCCCGCCGAGCCACGGCGCCGAGCCCTTGCGATCGAGTTGCCCGTGGCACGCGGCGCACGGCGCGATATTGCGCTGCGGATCGCCCTGCATCGCGAGACGCACGGCGTTTGCATCCGGCTCGCTGCCGGTGGGCGGCACTTCGGCGGCGGGACCGCGCGGCAGCGACGCATAGTAGGCCGCGAGATCGTGCAGATCCTGATCGCTGCGCGCCGCGACGATCGGCTGCATGATCGAGTTTTGCCGCACGCCTTGCTGGTAATCGCGCAATTCCTTGTAGACGACGTCCGCGTATTGGCCAGCCAGCCCCGGCGCCGTGACTTGCACCGTGCCGAGCACGCCGTGACACATCGAGCATTTCTGCGTGGCAAGCGTCGCGCCGCGGCCGATCGAATCGACGTCGGCTCGCACGCGCCGCAACGGCGGCAGAACCACCACGTCGCTCGGCGCCGGGCCGGCGATATTCGCGCCGCCATACCAGCTCGACGGCACGCCGGCTGCGCCGCAAATCGTCGCCCATAAGCTGCGGTTCGCAAACGCGCTGTTCGCCGAAGGCAGCCAGATGAAGCCGATCAACGCCGCCACGACGGCAATCGCCAGCGTGCCCGCCACGCTGATCGTGAACCACGGGTTGCGCAAACTGAAGATGCGTTCCTCGTTCATCGCTGCGCTCCGACGACGACCGCCGGCACCGAAGTCTGCGGCAGTCTGAGCAATTGGACGATCGGCACGCTGTAGTTGACGACCGTGAGGCCGATCATCAACGCGACCCACAAGCCGAAGCTGTTCAACGCGGCGGGCACGCGCTCGACCGGATGCACCGCGCTGGAGAACCGGAAGCTTTGCTGCTGAACCACCGGTCCGAATTGCGACTTCGCGAGAATGTAGATGAAGAGCACGCCCGACACCACGAGAATCAACCCGCCCACCGCCGACATGCCGACCCAGAACGCCTGCGACTGGAGGCCGGGCATGGAGTAGTCGTAGTAGGCCATGCGGCGCGGCGCACCGAGCAGACCCACGTAATGCCACGGCAGCGTCACGACCATCATGCCGATGAACCACAGCCACAGTTGCGCGCGCACGAGCCTGAGCGAGCCGATCGCGCGGCCCGTGAGCTGCGGCCACAGTTCGTAGGCAATCGCGAAGTACATGATGACGATCGCGCCGCCGAAGATCAGATGGAAGTGACCCGTCACCCACTGCGTGTTGTGCACGGTCGTGTTCAGCTGATAGCTCATGTTGATCAGACCGCCGGCACCGCCGAAGCCGAGCATTACGAACGAGAACGCGAGGACGAGCATCATCGGGTTTTGCCACGGCAATGCCGCGACCCAGCCGAATGCGCCCTTGCCGCCACGCAGCCTGCCGGCGATTTCCACCGACGCGCAGATCGTGAACACCGTCAGCAGCGTCGGCACGGACACCATGCCCGTGAATACCGCGTGCAGGAACTTGAAGCCGGAGCCGACCTGCGGATCGGCGAACAGATGGTGGATGCCGATCGGCATCGCGAACACGAGGAACAGGATGAACGACACGCGCGCCATGGAATCGCTGTAGAGCCGCCCGCCGATCGCGCGCGGCACCAGCGTGTAATACGCGATGTAGGACGGAATCAGCCAGAAATAGACGATGGCGTGCAGCGTCCACGAAAACAGGACGCGCGAGAGGCCGGCGTCGATCGTGTCCTTCAGGCCGAACGCGACCGGCAGAATCTGGAACAGGATTTCGAGCGCCGCGCCGACGGCGGTCCACGCCCACAAGTACGCGCCGGCGACATTGGCGAACATGGCGAGCGGCACGGCCTTGCCTGGGTTGGCGCGCTTCCAGATACGCAGATTCACGTGCATCAGCGCGACCCAGATCCACGAGCCGACTACGACCAGCACGACGCCGAGGTAATAGAACGGACTGCCGACCATCGGCGGGTAGAAGGTGTAGAGCACCGAGGCCTTGCCGAGCGCGACGGGCACCATGGCCATCACCGCGCCGATTGCCAGCATGATGAACGCCGCCCATGCCCATTTGAGGCCGGCGAGGCGCTGCCCGAGCGCCAGCTCGACGATCGCGTAGCCGAAACCCATTGCGACCAGCGTTGGCATCACATAGGCCATCACCGAGCCGTGCGCGGTCACGGAGCGATAGTAGAGTTCCGGGTCGCCGATCCACGGCGCGAAGGGGCTGCGCACCAGCATCTGCCAGGCGCCGAGCAACAGCGCGATGATGAACGCGATAAAGGCGAGCCAGAAATGCGCGAGAACGAGTCGCTTAGCGTGAAACACAGCTCAGCCTCCGTGATTGTCGGGCCTGTTCGAAAAAGGCGGCTTTGTCGATCACTTTCACATGCGCCCACATGGCCTGATGGCCGAAGCCGCAGAACTCGTGACACGGCATGTTGTGATCGGCGGGCGCGTCAAAACGCGTATTCAGTGTGGCGACGTAGCCGGGCACGACCATCGTGTTGACATTGGTGTCGGTGATGAGCAGGCCGTGCACAACGTCGGCGCTGGTCGCGCGAATCGTGATCGGTGTGTCGGCGGGCACGAGCAGACATTGCGGCGTGAACGAATACTGCTGCGCAATGAAACGCACGACCACGGAGCCGTCCGGCTCGACCGCGCTGCCGAGGTTGTCTTCGACGAATTCGCCCGAGAGTTGCAGGCGCGACGGGTCGATCGTTTCGACGCGCGAGGGCGGCATCATTGCCCAATGCAGTCCGGAATACACGATCACGGCGAGCATCAGCACGATCAGCGCGCCGGCGAAAATCGCCCAGCGACGCTCGGCGCGTACCGCGACTGCGTGGCCGCCGCCAGGTGGGTGTTGGGAATCGGTGGACATGATCAGTGCACGACGCCGCGCGGCAGGAACACGAGGAAGTAGAAGCCGAACCAGATCGCCATCACGATCAGCGTGGCCACGCCCGCCACGGCGATCGCACCATGCGGACCGGCGACGACCACGCGTTCCACTTCTTCGTCAGTGGGCGGGCGCGCGCTGCGGGTATCGTTCGGTTCCATCTAGAGGTCCTCCAGTTTCCGGTGCGGCGTTTCGGTGCGGCGGCGAGTGCGGCGTTCAGGACGCCTAGTGCAGCGGCGCCTTGCGCAAGTCGTTGATCTCGCGGGCGGTCACGGGCTTGCCATGATTGCCCCAGGCAGTGCGGATATACGTGACGACGGCGGCGGCCTCGGTGTCATTCAGTTCCTGCCCGAAAGGCGGCATGCCGTACGGCTCCAGATTGCGCATCGTGCCGGGCGGGAAGCCGCCGTTCAGCACGATCCGGATCGGGTTGACCGCAGAGTCCATTTCGATCGACTGATTGCCGGCGAGCGGCGGATAGTGCTGAAGTTGTCCTTCGCCTTTGGCGCCGTGGCACAGCGCGCACTTGTCCGCGTAGATTTTTTCGCCGAGCGCGAATACGTTGGTGCCGGTGGGCGCCGTCGGGCCGGACTTGCGGCCGCGATTATCAGGCAGCGTCTTCAGATACACGGCCATTGCCTTGACGTCTTCGTCGGTCATGTATTGCAGGCTGTGGTACGTGACTTCCGCCATCGGGCCGTACACCGCGCCGCGGTCCGAAATGCCCGCTTGCAACAGATCGACAATGTCTTTGATGCTCCAGTCGCCGAGGCCGCCGTCCTTGTCGGACGTCAGCGAGGGCGCATACCAGTTCTGCACGGGAATCAGGCCGCCGGCGAACTGCTCGCTTTGCGACGAGCCGCCGAGCATGTTGATCTTTGTGTGGCACATCGTGCAGTGGCCGAGCCCTTCGACCAGATACGCGCCGCGATTCCATTCGACGGAGCGAGTCGGATCGGGCTGGAACTCGCCTTCGCGGAAATAGAGCGTGCGCCAGCCGTACAGCAACTTGCGCTGATTGAACGGGAAGCGCAGCGTGTGCTTGTGATTCGGCTCGCGCACCGGCGTGACCGACTTCAGATAAGCGAAGATCGCGTCCGAATCCTCGCGCGTGACTTTGGTGTATTGCGCGATCGGCATGGCGGGATAGAGGAGCGCGCCTTCCGGCGTGATGCCCGTGCGCATCATGTGGAAGAAGGCTTCCTGGCTCCATGTGCCGATGCCGTACTGCGCGTCGGGTGTGATGTTCGGCGAGTACAGCGTGCCGAACGGCGTTTCCATGGCGAGGCCGCCCGCGAACAGCTTGCCGCGCGGGGCGGTGTGGCACGCCACGCAATCGCCCGCGCGTGCGAGGTATTCGCCGCGTTTCACGATGTCCGGGCGGGTGTCGGCGGCGGTGTTGGCTTTCGTGGCCGATGCCGATGCCGATGCCGTTGCGGAGTCGGCGGCGCGTGCTTCACCGATCAGCGAGGTCAGCGGCGCCCGCGTGAACGTCGCGCTGCCGGCCGCGAATAGTGCGACGAGCACTGTGGCGGCGAGTACGGAGAACAGCACGCGAAGCGGTCGAAATGTCGTTTTCATTGCGGTTGGCTCCCGCATGCGAGAGGCAGGCGCTCCGCGGATGCCGGCGCGGGCCGCGGATCGGCGGGGCGCGGCTGGCGCGCGAGCCAGCTCGATACCGCGGTGATGTCCTTGTCGGTCAGCTTCACGGCGATGGAATGCATGCAGTCCGGCGCGAGCGCGTGCCGCGTGCCCGAACGCCACGTGCCCATTTGCCCGGCGATATAGCTCGCGTGCAAACCGAGCAGGCCAGGAATGCCCGGCTGCCTGCCCGTCATGCGTGCTCCATGACACGCGATGCACGCCGGAATCTTGCGCGCCGGATCGCCTTGTGTGACGAGCCGCTGACCGGCGGCGAGCACAGCGGGCGAGACCTCGGACTGGTCGGCATTCGGATAGGGCGGCTGCAAGTCGGCGAAGTATTGACTGATCTTGCGCAGATAGTCGTCAGGCAGAAACGCGAGCAGATAACCCATCGGCGGATAGGTGCGGCCGCCGTCGCGAAATGCGGTGAGCTGATTGAACAGATACTCGGCCGGTTTGCCGGCGATGCGCGGGAAGTAATCGTTGTTCAGACCTTGACCTTGCACGCCATGACACGAGGTGCAGGCGCGCACGCGTTCGTCCATGGCGGAGGGCATCGCGCCAGGCACACTGGCGGCGGCGAGCGCGGCGCCGCTCCATAAGACGTAAAGCACAAACAGAAATCCCATCGCTCTACGGTGCACGTCGGGCCTCGCTGGGGAACGTTATTTTGTCGATTTACTTCGCGCGCGGCTTATGACGACTCGCTTGTCATTTCGATAAGCCACGCACAGCGGGTCTACTACTCTTCTTTAATAAGCAGTTGGCAAACAGCAAATGAAAAGCGCGCTTATTCTGGAGAGCGAAACATTCATGTTTGCTTCCAGCGCAGTTGCTTCCCTAAAACTATGGCCGGCCTGAGCAGGCCGCAGGGCAATGGCTTCAGGTTGCCCGATTGATGCGTTAGTTGTCTGACGGTGCGTAGCAGGGTGCAGGATTTCGTTGCAAGCGTCAATAGCACGATGGCAGGTGAAACTGATGAGATGAGACGGAGTGCTTCTCATCATCATAGGTGGCGATCTATGCGCTTTCAATACTTGTCGCTTCTCCGAAGCGGGCGCTAAAGCTTCAACGTGATCGTTTGATATGGATCAAGTGAAAAGTCGAATAAGTGCGGTACGCGCACTGCTCACTCGTTCACTTTCGCCGATTCGTCCGGGCAATAGGTGAAACTCGACCGCCGGCAATGCGGGCAAGCCAATGCTTGTCGGACAAGCGACCACGCCTTCCCCAATCGACGATTCATTCAGACACGAGATGCCGAGCCCGGCCTTCAACGCGAGTTGCAACCCGGCGACGCCGGATGCCGAATGCGATATCACATAAGACACCTTGTTTTCGTCGAGCAGCTTCACGACGAAACGCTGCAACTGACAGTTCGACGGCAGCAGCACGAGTCGGTAGGGCGCGGCGGATCGCGCTGCGGCATCGGCGGCGCTGACCCATAGCAGTTTCTCGCGGCGCACGACGGTGCTCCTCGCGTCGCCGCGCCGGCTGGACGCGCGCGGGTTGCCGGTCACGAGCCGCAACGAGAGGCCTATGTCGAACGAGGCGTCGTCGCCGGCGGCGCTGTCGATCACGGCGCTCGGCGACACGGTCACATGCAGCCTCAGACGCGGATGCTGTTCGGAGAACGTCTTGAGAATGCGCGCGATGTCGTGCGGACGGTAGTAATCGGTAATGGCGATGCGCAGTTCGCCGTCGAGCGAGCGGCCTTGCAGGTCTTCGAACGCCGCTTCGCTCATTGCGATGATGCGCCGCGCGTGATCGAGCAGGCGGCTGCCGGCGGGCGTCGCGCTCACGCCTTGCTTGCTGCGCACGAAGAGCGGCTGGCCAGCGCGCTCTTCGAGTTTCTTCAACTGCTCGCTCACCGACGATTGCGACAGGAATACGCGTTCGGCGCCCGCCGAAACGCTGCCCGATTCGGCGACGGCCACGAAAGTCCGCAATTGCGTGAGGTCAAATCCGCGCTGGCTCATGATTCGTTAAATCCGATGGATGGCATCTGAAATTCCGGATTTTCCGATGGAAGGCGTCGCCGTAGCATGCCTCCGGATTCGGCACGGACACAACGGAGGAAGTCATGGCATACGGATTGACGGACCACGGCCCACTAGCGCGGGGCCGCGCGGCGAGTCACAAATGGAAAGTGCTCGGCGTCGGGTTCGCCGCGAACGCGAGCTTTTCGGCGGCGTTTTCTGGCATTCCGACCACGGCGGTTTATTTGCGCTCTGCCTATCACCTCGGCAACGACGGCCTGGGTCTCGTGCTCGGCACGCTCGGCTTGGGCATCGCGGTCAGCGAGTTGCCGTGGGGACTCCTGACCGACCGATGGGGCGACCGTCGCGTGCTGCTGCTCGGACTGCTTTCGACTGCCGCCGCGCTGGCTGGACTCGCGCTCTTTGCGTCGCCTTCCGGCTCGCATGTGCCTGGCGTGATGACGTTGGCGCTCGGCTTGCTGCTCGTCGGTTTGCTCGGCGGCAGCGTCAACGGATCGAGCGGCCGCGCGGTCATGGCGTGGTTTCGCGAGGGCGAGCGCGGCCTCGCGATGAGCATCCGGCAAACCGCGGTGCCCGTGGGCGGCGGCCTCGGCGCGCTGTTGCTGCCGGCGCTCGCGTCGAAGTTCGGCTTCGTGAGCGTGTATGGCGCGCTGGCACTTGCTGGCGCGGCGACGTCGGCGTTCGCGTGGCGCTGGCTGCATGAACCGCCGCATCTCGATTGTCGCGCCGCGCATGCGCCGCATCGCGTCGCGCCGGACGCCACGGCCACAAAGCGCCGTTCGCCGCTTTTTGAACCCGGCATCTGGCGAGTGGCGCTCGGCGCGGGCGCGCTGTGCGTGCCGCAGCTCGCGGTTATTACGTTCGGAACGGTGTTTCTGCATGACTTCGGCCGCGCCGGCGTAGTGACGATCAGCCTCGCGATGGCCGCGGTGCAGGCGGGCGCCGCTGTCGCGCGAGTCTGGAGCGGCAGGTGGACGGACCGGCGTGGCAATCGTCGCGCGTACATGCGCGGTTGCAGTGCGCTGAGCGCGCTGTTGTTCGCGGCGCTCGCGTTCGCGACGGGCATCACCGGCACGCATCACGCGGTCACGGCGTTCGCAGCCCCGATCTTCGCGCCGATGATCGTGCTCGGCGGAGTGAGCGCCTCGGCGTGGCACGGCGTCGCGTTCACCGAACTCGCGACGCTCGCCGGCACGAGCCGCGCGGGCACCGCATTGGCGATCGGCAATACCTGCGTGTTCCTCACGCTCTTCCTGACGCCGCTTGCGATTCCACTGCTGCTGTCGCTCGGCTCATGGCCGATGGTGTGGGCCATCGCGAGCCTTTGTGCGCTAATCGCGTTGCCGATTTTTCCGCGCGCGCTGCGTAATGACAAAGCAGGCGCCGCGCTAATCCCATAGCGCGGAAATGCGCTGATTATTCATTTTGAGTATTTGAATCTTTTATTGCCTTCATGCAGTAATTGACAGTTTGTTTCACCAAAGGATTCGGAGCGCTCCGATTTTCTCCTCGCTCGCGGCGATGATTTTATGGTTGCCTCCTTGCCTGTTGTATTCAAAGTCGCTGTCTATCGAGATGTGCGTAAAGCGCTTTTAATTTGCTACGCATATCTAATAAATATTCCTACAGGAAGCGAGAGAAATCCTGGTGAATCTTCGAGTCATTCTGTCCGATGGATGTTCATCCGTTTGTTCTGCTTGGTGCGAAGACTATGCTCGAAGCGCATGCCGGCGTCGCCGTCGTCGGCCACGCCGTTTGTTCCGCCGCATTGGTCAAACTGCTGCGTCGTATGACATGACGTGCTGATCACGGATCTTTCGATTCCGTGGTCGACGTGAACGACGATGCACATTCTCGGTCACTCGCCGCGGATTCGCCGGATAAGGTTGGACTCGCCTTCCGCGCCGCTGCCTGAATGCGCGCGCCGCAGCTCGTGCATCGACTCGGTCTTGCCGAGCAGACTCACCGCGCCGTCTGACTCAAGCGCGCAGGAGCGCGCCGTTGGTCGTGGCTGCTGGCGTTTACTCTGTCAGGAATGCAGACGATGGGCGTCAGGATGTTCGTCGAAGGGTCGGTCGATTTCGGAAGTTGCTGCTGCGCCTGGTTGTCATCGACGCACTGTTACTCGGCAAAAACGTAAGCAATGGTAAAACTTGGCGTTACTAACGATCATGGTTTATTCTCGTGTGTCGTGGCCGGTGAAATTCTTAAGTTTTAATCGGATATCTAAGCAATTAAATTCGCGCGAAATGAATCCGTTTCGGAGCGATCTTATGTTTTGTCTTTTTGGAATGCCTCAAGATCGTGGCAGAGCTGGATGCGCAAGATACCGTGAAGGGCGTCAGGAGATGAGGGAGAGTTAGACGATGGGCGACACCGCTGAAATAGGCACACCGGTCCGGGCGATCATCGCGGACGATCATCCGCTCGTCCTGTTGGCGATCGAAAATCTGATGGGAAGTTATCCGAACGTGGAGGTCGTCGGCCGCGCGGCGGATGCGACCGAACTGTTCGCGGAAGTCGACCGCACTGGCTGCGATCTGGTGCTCATGGATCTTTATATGCCGGGCGGCGCGGACGGCAGCGGAATCGAGGCCGTGCGCCAGTTCAGAAGCCGCTTTCCCCACGTGGCGCTGGTCGTCCTCACCATGGAGACCGAGGCGAGCGCGCTGCAAAGCGTCATTTCGCTCGGCGTGCGTGCGCTCGTCAGCAAGCGCGATCGCATCGATCTGATTCACGTGGCGATCATCACGGCGCTGGCAGGCGAGTCCTATCTCGGCCCCGCCGTACGCGCGCTCATCGCGGAGGCAACAGCATTGCAGCGGCTCGATTTCGTCCGTTCAGTGTTGTCGCGGCGCGAACTCGAGGTCTTTACCCACTACGCGTCGGGGCTCGGTGTCACTGAAATCGCGGGGCGCCTCGGGCGCAGCGTGAAGACGATCAGCGCGCAGAAATGCACGGCAATGCGCAAGCTCGCACTGCATAGCGACGCTGAATTATTCCGCTTCGCGGTCGAGCATGGCGTGGTGTCCGAGGCGCGCGTGGAAATACGCTGACAGACAACGAAACGTCGCGCCGGGCTGGCGTGACACTACACAACAATGTATTGGCATTGTCCGGGGGACGTACATCCTGTACTCGGCGTGTCAGTCGATAACACAAGATAAAAATGACAGACAAGATTCGCATCATCGTGGCCGACGACCACGAGTGCGTGCGTGCCGGCGTCAAGCGGCTGCTGCAGGCCGTGCCGCACATTGAAATCGTCGGCGAGGGCCGCGACGCGCATACTCTCGCCGAACTACTCGACACGCGCGAGTGCGACATAGTCGTCACCGACATCAGCATGCCCGGGCTCGACGGCGGAAGTAACGTGGTGTCGCTCTTGCGCCGCGTATTGAGAGGGCGCACGCACCCAGCGGTCGTCGTGTTGACCATGATTTGTCGCGCACACATGCTTTCGGGGCTGCTGCATCTCGGCGTCAGCGCGATTGTCGATAAGCGTGACACGACCGCTGCGTTGCTCGATGCGATCGAGACAGCCTTGGCGGGAGACGTCTATCTGTCAGAACACGTGCGCATTGAGATGGAAACGACGGACACGCCGCCGCAGTTGCGAGCGAGCGATCTGAGTGCTCGCGAATGGGAGATTTTCCAGCTGTATGTGCAAGGCTTCGCCGTGCACCAAATCGCGAAGCGTTTGCGGCGCAGCGGCAAAACCATTAGCACGCAGAAACGTACCGCCATGCGCAAGCTGGGTCTTGAGACCGAATCCGATCTTATCGACTACGCACGTCAGATCGGTCTGATCTAGGAGACACGCTACTCCCCTATACCCTTGGTTTGCAGTCCCGGAATTAGGAGTCTTCTGATTGGTTGAGAGGGCTTGCCGCTTCATAGTTGTGAATTGACTTTGGCTTCTATAGACGTTCGCCTTATCGAGCAGTTGTTTTCGAGGCTGAGCGATTCGGAGCCGGAAAATTCGGGCAGATGTCTTGCGGCGATTGCGCGGTGCCGTCTGCTTCGCATAGCGACAAGGAGGCGGCATGGCGGTGCTAGGTAAGCGTTTGTTGGTCGAGGGCGTGGGTACGGCGTGGCTGGTGTTCATCGGCTGCGGCAGCATCGTATTGAATGCAGGTGCCGTGCAGCAGGGCTACGGCGTGCTCGAGGTCTCGCTCGCGTTCGGTCTTGCGCAGGCCACGGCGAGCTACTGGTTCGGCGAAACGTCGGGCGCCCACTTCAATCCCGCCGTCACGGTCGCCTTTACGGCCGCACAGCGGTTTCCTGTCAAAGACCTGTTGCCCTACATCGCCGCGCAGATTCTCGGCGCCGTGGCGGCTGCGGCGCTGCTCGTTTACGTCGCGAGCGGCCGTCCCGGGTTCGACATGAGCGCGAGCGAGTTCGCGGCCAACGGCTTTGGCGACCATTCTCCTTCCGACTATCAATTGCACTCGGCGCTGGTCATTGAGTTCGTGCTGTCGTTTGCGTTCGTGATGGCCAGCCTCGTGGTGGCCACGCGGTACAAGAGGGCGGCGGCCGCGCCGGTGGTCGTCGGCGGCTGTCTGGCGCTCGCCTATCTCGTGTCGATGCCGGTCACCAACGGCTCAGTCAATCCGGCTCGCTCCACCGCGCAGGCGCTTTTCGTCGGCGATTGGGCGCTGGATCAACTGTGGCTTTTCTGGGCTGCGCCCATGTCGGGCGGCGTCGTTGCCGGCTTTCTGTTCTCGTTCCTCGGTGACAAATCTGATCAGGCCGCGGCTACGCTTGCCGACGGGCAGAGCGAGGTCGCGTGAGTCGCGCCGTGCTTTTCGTTTTCTTCACGGCCATGCTGGAAAGGGCGGCAATCACGCGCGTGCTCCGACGGGCGTCGATGTGCGTGCTGGTGATCTCGCTGTTTGTCGCAACTCAGTGGGCCACTGCTGCGCAGCCGTTCGGGGTTCCGGCCTCCTCCACGACGGAGGGTGCCTTTCCGCAGAAACTGACCGTCGGCGTGCTCGCGGACGACTGGCTCCCGTTCGACGCACTGCAAGACGGCCAGCTCACTGGAATGAGCGTCGACTATTTGCGCGCGCTGGTAGGGCCGCGCGTCGTGATCGAGGCAAAAGCGTTTCCTGACATGCCGCAACTGCTGGCCGCCGCGTGCGCGGGCAACGTCGATCTGTTGATGAGCCTCGCCCGCACCGCTGAGCGCGAACGTTGCGTAAGTTTCACGGCGCCGTATTTCCGGGCTTCGACATCGGCCGTGGTGCGCCGGGGCGGCGACATGTACGAAGGGCCGGCTCGGCTCGTAGGCGCAGCCATCGCGATAGAAAAGGGTTTTGCGCTCGAACGGTCGTTGCGCGAGCGGTTCCCGCGGGCCCGGATCAGCGCGTTCACCTCCACGCACGCGGCGCTCGCCGCCGTTGCCCGCGGTGAGGCGGACGTGTACATGGGTTTCACACCGGCCGTCCAATATACGCTCGCGACCGACGAGTTCCGCAACCTGCGCATTGCATTCGAGGAAACCTCCAAAACCGCGGAGTTGCGCTTTGGTCTGCCGCGCAGCCAGGTTGCATTGCGCGACCGGCTCGACCATGCGTTGCTATCCATGAACCAGGCGGACGCCGCGGCAATTCGCGTGCACTGGCTCTCCGGCAATTTCGACGCCAAGCCCGATCCCGCACCGTCGCGGCTGGAACTGACACAGCAGGAACAGGCCTGGCTGCGCTCGTTGCCGCCGCTGCGGGTGGGCTTCGACAGTAACTGGGCGCCTTTCAGTTATGTCGACGTTTCCGGGCGGCCCGCCGGCGTCACCGCCGACTATCTCGCGTACCTGAGCCGCACGCTGGGCATCGTGTTCAACCGGGCGCGGGAGCCCGATTGGCCCAGCACGATCGAGGCATTCCAGCGCGGCGATCTGGCGATTCTCACTACCGGGACGAGCAACGATCCGCGTCTGCAGAAGGCGCGTCACACCCGCGCGTACGAAAGTTATCCACTGGTCATGGTAGGCCGCGACGACGAGCCGGCCGCACGTTCGCTCAACGATTTCGCTTCGCGGCGCATTGTGGTGTCGTCGCATGTCGCGGGTGTCGATCCGCTTGTTTTCCAGCACATTCCGAAGGACCGGGTCGAGGTCGCACCCAGCCTGGAGGAAGCGTTGCGCATGGTCGCGTCGGGCGAAGCGGACGTCGTGGTGGAAAACGTGGCCGCCGTCGACATTCTGTTGAAACAGCAATATGCCGGCATCCTGAAGATTCTTGGCACCGTGGGCGAATCCGACGCGCTCGACTTCACCGTGCGCCCAGATCTGAGCCCGCTTGCCGGCTTGATCGACCGCGCGCTGCTCGCCATGCCGCCCGCGGAAAAGCAGCGCATCCGGCGCAAGTGGGTCACCGGCAACGCGCCGGGGGCGGGCACGTGGAGTGTTTCGGCGGTGCGCCTGTTGCCTGTGCTGATCGGCATCGGCGTTGCCTTGCTCGTCACGTTGCGCGCTTATCTGCTGCTGCAGCGCGAAGTCAGGCGCCGCAAGGAGACTGAGCGCGAACTGGCGCTGCAACTGAATTTCCAGGAAACCATGATGAAGATGGTGCCCTATCCGCTCGTCGCGCAGGATTTGCAGGGCCGCTATATCGCGGTCAACGGAGCCTATGAGCAGTCGTGCGGACTGAGTCGTGAGGCGGTTATCGGGCGCAGCACGATGGAGGTTCAGACATGGGGTGAGGCAAACAGCCGCGTGCTCGACGAAATGAGGCGCGATCTGCTGCAAGGCGGCGACATGGCTCAGGTCGAACTGCAGTTCGAGCGCGGCCCCGGAGAACTGCGGCATGGCCTGTTCTGGACCAGCATTTGCCGTGGCAACGACGGTCAACCAGTCTGCGTACTCGGAACCATGGTCGATATCACCGATATCCGGCGCGCGGAAATGCGCGCACGCGATACCGAGCGGCGCCTTTTCGATGTCACGCGTACATTGCCCGCGGTCGTGTTCCAGATGCGCCGCACGCCAGACGGCGTGTATTCGTTTCCATACGTTGGCGGCGCGCCGAAACTTTTGCTGGGCCACGGCGAAATAAGGCAGGGCCGCCGCGACAGTGCGGACTTCGAGCGCATTTACGAGCAAGACCGGGCGTCCGTGATGGCCGAACTCGAGCGGTCGGCTCGTCTGGAAGAGCCGGTGCTCATCGAGTTTCGGTTGGGGCCCGAGCACAATTTCAAATGGACGCGCGCCGAACTCGTGCCGCGCCGGGAGGCGGATGACAGCGTCGCATGGAACGGTTACTGGGTCGACGCGAGCATCGAACATGCGCGCGCCGAGGAGCTCGCCCGCGCGCGCGACCTCGCGGAGGCGGCGTCGCGAGCCAAAGACGACTTTTTCGCGATGATGAGCCACGAAATCCGCACGCCGATGAATGGCGTGCTCGGGCTCGTCGAAGTGCTGGAGCGCACACCGCTCAACGCGGATCAGGGCGAAATGCTCGGCATGATCCACGAGTCGGCGGGCGCGCTGCTGCAAATACTCGACGACCTGCTCGACTACTCGAAGATCGAAGCCGGACGTTTGACGATCGAAGCCGAGCCGATCGATCTGCGCGAACTGGTCGATAACGCCGTGGGTTTGCTTGCTGGCCGCGCGCACGAGAAAGGTCTGAAAGTCCGGGTGGACATCGCGTCGGATGTCGCGGCCACGCTCAAGGGCGACAGCGTGAGGTTCCGGCAAGTCCTTTTCAACCTGCTCGGCAATGCAATCAAGTTCACGCCCGAGGGGCACGTGGATGTGAGCGTGGCGGTCGTCGCGCAATCGGACGAGCTTCAGACACTCGAAATGATCGTCGAGGATACCGGCATCGGCATCGCGCCGGACGTCCAGGCGAAGCTGTTCGAGCCGTTCGTGCAGGCGGAGTCATCCACCACGCGCCGCTTCGGCGGCACGGGCCTCGGCCTGACCATTTGCCGCAAGCTGATCGAACTGATGAACGGTTCGCTCACGCTCGTCAGCGAGCCCGGCTCGGGCACCCGCATGACGGTGCGGCTCAGCATGCCGGTCGAAACGCCGAGTTATTCGGTGAACGGCTTACGCGGCAAGCGCTGCCTCGTGGCGACCAACGACGCGCGCGTCGGTCAGGCGTTGGTCCACTTCGGGAAAGCGCTGGGACTGGAGTTGCGGCGCATGCCGGCTAACGCGCCGGAATTGCGCTGTAGCGCCGTGCTGAAGGACATCGATCTGCTTTTCGCGAGCGAGGATATGCCGCTGCCCGCTGACGTCAGAGGCAAGCTGCGCGTGATTTCCCTGACGGAAAAGCCGAAGCCAACGGGTTACCGCATTCTCGACGACAACGTGCGCCTCAGTATCAATCCGATTTCGTGGCGCGGGTTTAGCGCGGTGTGCGCCGCGGCAATGACTGGGCTTCAGTCGGCGCCGGTGCCGTCGGTCGGCGTGCCGCGCACGGCCGAAGGCATCACTGCGCCGCCGGATCGCGAGCGGGCCATCGCGAGCGGCCGCCTCATTCTCGTGGCGGAAGATCATCCGGTGAATCAGGAGTTGATTCGCCATCAACTCGCGTTGCTCGGTTTTGCTTGCGACGTCGCGAACGACGGCGCCGAAGCGCTAGCCGCGCTCGAAAACACCAGTTACGGATGTCTGATCACAGACTGTCATATGCCCAACCTGTCGGGCTATGAACTGACGCGGAGCATCCGGGCGCGCGAGCGGGAGCAGGGCGGGTCGTATCGTCTGCCGATTCTGGGCATTACCGCGAACACCGCGCCCGAAGACCTGCGCATGTGTCGCGAGGCCGGCATGGACGACAGTCTCGTCAAGCCAACGCGCCTCGCCACGCTGCGCGAGTATCTGACGCGCTGGTTCGGCATTGACAGCGCATGGCAGGCCGCGCCCGCCGACACCGTCGACGTGCCGGCGCTTGCAGGGTCCGTCGCAGCGGGTGCCGAGCCTTTCGTTCCCGTGGACCTGGGTCACATGACGCAACTGTGGGGCAGCGAATCGACGGTCAAGGCGTTGCTCGATTCGTTCGTGTCTTCCGTGCGCGAAGATGTTCAGTCATTGTCGCCATTGCTGGAGAGCGCCGACATGGCTCGTCTGCGCGAGTGGCTTCATCGGGTGACAGGCGCGGCGAGCGTGCTGCAATACCCGCCTCTCATCAACGTGCTCGACGAATATCGCCGCAATATCATCGCCGATGCACCCGAGCGCATGCGCCATGGCGGACTCACGTTGATCGACAAGTGCAATGCGATGCTCGACGGCATCGAGCAACAAGCCGCGTTGCTGGCCTAAAGACGTTGCCCTGTCCGCGCGGCATCAGGGCAAGGCGAGGCCGAGGCCCCCGCGAACCCAAGCGAAATCCAGGCGAAAAAAAACGCGGCCGAAGCCGCGTTAAAGATTTGGAGACATCCCTCGATGAAGGAGTCACTTCTCGCAGGCCGAAGCATACCGGGGATAGCGCAAATAATTCATTACAGAATCTGCAAATAATTGTTTGAAGAATCGATATAGCGCGAGTCCGGACGTCAGCAGAAGCGTTTTTCCGCCGCCAACGTCATCGAACGATTTGCACTAGTATGTGATGGCTCCGCGCGACCGAGAGTCGTCGCGGCGGCGCATCCAGTGCGAAGAGGACCATGATTATGCTAAGAAAACTGAATCTGGCTGTGGCGTTGTGGGCGGTGACGGCGGGCGTCGCGTTCGCCGACACGGTGGCATTGAAAGCGGACCTCGAACCTTCGAGCGAAGTGCCGCCTCGCGTGAGTCACGGACACGGCGCGTTGAACGCAACGTTCGATACCTCGACGAAATCGCTGCAATGGACGGTGACTTACGAAGGTCTGAGCGGTCCTGCCACCGCCGCGCATTTCCACGGCCCGGCGCCGGTGGGACAAAACGCGAAGGTGCAGGTGCCGGTCGAGAAGGGCGCGCTCGCGAGTCCGATCAAAGGCTCGGCGGCGCTCAGCGAACAGCAGGTGACCGATCTGATGGCCGGCCAGTGGTACTTCAACATTCACACCGCGCAAAATCCGATGGGCGAAATTCGCGGACAAGTCCTGCCCGCCAATTAAGCGATAACAAACCGCCGCCTTGACCGCTCTCACGAACGCAGCGGCGCTTTTTCAAGATTAGAAGCCGCCATCCACCGGCGCCGTGAGAAACGCGCGTACGATGCAAGGACATCTTCGAAGGAGCATGTCCCGATGAGTTGGCAAAGCGCGCTCGCGTGCTGGTTCTTGCGTCGGCAATTTCGCCCACACACCCTGAAGCCGCATGTCGATGTCGCGAGGGCGCGGGCGACGACCGCGAAGCGCGCCTGGACGCCGGACGTGCCGCGCGGCTGGCATCTGCGAGAACTGGACGGCGCCCACGGTGAGGCGCTGCGTGGCGAATGGCTGGAGCCCGCCGCCGGCGCGCAATCCACCGTGCTGTATTGTCACGGAGGCGGCTATTACTTCTGCTCGCCGCGCTCGCATCGCTCGATTGTGTTCGGCCTCGCGACGCGGGCGGACGCGTCGATCTTTTCACTCGACTACCGCCTCGCTCCCGAACATCGTTTCCCAGCCGCGCTCGACGATGCAATCGCCGCCTATCGTCAGTTGCTCAGCAGCGGCACCGCGCCCGAGTCGATTGTGATTGCCGGCGATTCAGCCGGCGGCGGCCTCGCGCTCGCAACGCTGGTCGCGCTGCGCGACGCGGGCGACCCGCTGCCCGCCGGCGGCCTGCTGTTTTCGCCGTGGACCGATCTGGCGGCGACGGGCGCGAGCATCGTCGATAACGACGGCGCCGACCCCATGTTCAGTGGCCCCGCGATTGCAAGGGCTGCGAAGGTTTACCTTGGCGAGACGTCCGCGACGCATCCGTACGCATCGCCGTTGTATGCCGATCTGCGCGGCTTGCCGCCGCTTTTCATGATGGCAGGCAGCACCGAAGTCCTGCTCGACGATTCGCGACGCGTGGCCGCGAACGCGCGCGCGGCCGGCGTCGATTGCGAGCTGGAAGTGTGGGAGAAGATGCCGCACGTCTGGCCGATCTTCGCGCCGTTCATTCCCGAGGCGAACCGCGCGCTCGACGGCGCGGCCACCTTCGTTCGGCGCGTGACGAGCCGCGCCGCCAACGCGGCTCAGGCGTCCAGCGTGACGTCGATAGCCTGATACGCGACCTTCACCGTTTCCTCGCCGTATTGCCGCTCGAGCCGCCGCACGGTGAAGTGGCCGTGCGCGGCCTGCTGGAAGTGGTCGATGAACACCGTGTTGACCATTGCGCCGAGCACCGCGCCGATCGCTGGAATCGACTTCGCGGCGATCTGCTCGCTCACCTGCACGGAAAAGCGCGCCGCGATCGTATTGAGCAGGCGCAACAAGGCCGCCGATCCGTGCGAGCTGAATCCCTTAGCCGCGATTTCCGACGACGCTTTCGACACCGCCTGCGCCAGCGCGCCGCGCATGATGAAGTAGCCGAAGTCGGCGTCGTCATCGGCGGTGGAGACGCCGCCCATGCCGAGCACCGTCAGACATTGGAGTTGCGTGTCGATCGACGTCAGGTCTTCGCCTTCGCTGCGCGCAATGTCGCAGATCGAGCGGAACATAAGTGTGGTCGTGACCGGCAACTCGACCGGCAATGCGAACAGGCCGAAGGCGCCGCCGGCAGCGCCGGTCGTGGCGACCGCGAACTTGTGCAGCAGATTGCTCGGCTTCTCGGGCGCCAGCAACGGCGACGCGCCGCCGCGCCGCCCCAGCGTGCGCAGCGCAATAGAAAGACACTTGCGCAGCGCCAGTTCGGTTGCCTCCGTGACTTTTTCGTTGGCAAATGCGGGCATGCGCGAGATCAGCTTTTCCAACGGTGCGCCGACGATGCTCGCGAGTTTCATTGCCAGCGCGGGCCTTTCCAGTTCGTGTTTCGCGCGCCGCAGCGCGCTGAGATCTTCTTCCGACAACGATTGTGCTGCGAGCGAACTCGGCTCCATGTGCCTCCCAGGCGTCAGGTGATGGACATTCTTCAGTCGATTCAAAGCGCGGCGGGGCGCCTGCGACGTCCAGCATAGCGCCTGCTTAGAGCATAACGCCGTGGTATGATTTCGTAATCATTTGACGAGTCAACTGTTGCTCTATCAAAAATGGCTGTCCATACCGCGGCCCACCATTCGAGTGGGCAAGTCTTACCCTTCCGTGAATCGCTTCTCGCGATGCTCGGCATCTCCTTCGTCACCATGCTGGTCGCTCTGGACCAGACGGTGGTCGGCACCGCGCTGCCCACCATCGTCGCCGAACTCAAGGGCTTCGAACTGTACGCGTGGGTCGCGACCTCGTATCTGCTGACCTCGGTGATCACCGTGCCGATTTTCGGCAGGCTCGGCGACTATTACGGGCGCAAGCCTTTCGTGATCGCGTCGATTGTCGTGTTCACCGGCGCGTCCGTGCTGTGCGGCGTCGCGAACAACATGTTGTTTCTCGTGCTCGCGCGCGGCCTCCAGGGCATCGGCGGCGGCATGCTGGTCGGCACCGCGTTTGCCTGCATTCCCGATCTCTTTCCCGATTCCGTCGTGCGCCTGCGCTGGCAGGTGCTGATGAGTTCCGCCTTCGGCATCGCCAATGCGGTCGGGCCGTCGCTTGGCGGCTTCCTCACGCAATACTACGGCTGGCGCTCGGTGTTCTATGTGAATCTGCCGGTCGGTCTGTTGTCGCTGTTTTTCGTGTGGCGGTTTCTGCCGCATCTGCGGCATGTCGAGCACGAAGGCAAAATGCGGCTCGATTGGCCCGGCGCTGTGCTGATCGCGGTGGCGCTCGGTTCGCTGCAATTGTTCGTCGAGTTGCTGCCGAAGCACGGGCTCACCTTCAGCGCGTGCGGTTTGCTCGTGTTGAGCGTCGTGTCGGCGTATGCGCTGTGGCAATGGGAAAAGCGCTGTCCGGCGGCGATTCTTCCCGTCGACATGTTCCGCAACAAGAGTCTTTCCGCGCTGTTCACGCTGGCGGTGCTCGGCGGGTTCTCAATGTTTTCGCTGCTTTTCTATGCGCCGCTCCTGTTCCAGGGCGGTTTCGGGATGTCACCGAAAGAAGCCGGCCTGGTGATCACGCCGCTCGTCGTGTTCATTACGATCGGCAGTATCGCGAACGGCCGCGTCGTGTCGCGCGTGCGCAATCCGAATCTGATGCTGTACGTCGGCTTCGCGCTTCTCGCGCTGGCGTGCCTCGGCGTGGTTATCGCCACGCGTTCCATGCCGCAATGGCTGCTCATGTCGTTCATGGTGCTCGGCGGTCTCGGGCTTGGCTTCGTCATGCCGAACCTCACGATCTTCGCGCAGCAGACGGCCGGCCGCGAGCATCTCGGCATCGCCACCGCGCTGCTGCAATCGCTGCGGATGATAGGTGGCATGATCGGCACGGCGCTCACTGGAACGCTGATCAGCCACATGTACGCGAGCGGCGTGCGCCGCGCGCTGGAAAGCGATCACGCGTCGCAATGGTTCGCCGATCTCGGCGACCCGCAGATTCTGATCAACCACGAAGCGCAGGCGAGCTTGCTCGGCCAGCTCGCGCACGCGGGACACAACGGCGCCATGCTGCTCGAAACGGCACGCCAAACGCTCGTGGCGGCGATTCACTTCGGCCTGGCGATGGCCGCCGTCATCGCCGTGGTGTCGGTATGGCAAAGCCGCCGTGTTCCGCCGATCAAGCTTCAGCGCAAGCTCGAACCGGTGATTCACGCCGACTGATTTTCGACTCACGTTTTACTGAACCATCATGGAAGAACAGGACCGCGTCGCCGTCATGCAGCAATTCGGCCGCACATATCGGGCGTTCATGTCGGCCTTCGAGGCGCAAGTGGGTCACCCGTTGCCGCGCTGGCGCATTATGCTGGCGCTGCGCGAACAGGCGGGCGAACTGTCGCAGAAGCGGCTCGTCGAGCAGTTGCGTGTGGACCCCGGCGCGTTGACGCGTCAATTGAAGGCGCTGGAAGGATTGGGCTGGATCGCGCGCAGCATGGACACGCGCGATAACCGCGTGACCAACGTGCGCCTGACGGAAGCCGGCATGTCCGCGACCGAAGCCAGCATGCCGCGCCGCGCCGCCTTCTTGCAGGACACGCTGGCGGCGCTGCCGGACGACGCACTGAACGCATTGTCGGGCGCGCTGAAAATGCTCGAAGCCAGAATCGGCGAAGTGGCGGCCTCGGCCACGCTCGCCGATGCAACCGCCGATGCAACCGCCGAGGTCATCGCCGCCGCCGATGCGCCGGCGGCCGGCGCAGCGCAGCGCTGAACGGCGGCGCGCGGTCCGCGTGCCGTCTACACAAACAAAACAATCAGAAGAACGTTTCGATCACTTCCGTGATCCGATAAGCCGGATCGAGCACCAGCACCTGACGCCATTTGTCGAACGTGAGACACGGGTGCGAAATGTCGAACGCGATCATGTCGCCCACCTTCAGATCGGCGCCTGCGGGAATCCGCAGATACGCGTGCTGATCCATCAAGCCGAAGATCTCCCAGCCTTCGCTCGCGGCGATATCGCGCGGCGCCTCATTGCCCGGCCGATAGTGGCGCGCCGGTTCGGGCAGGCCCGCGTCGAATGCGGAGTCGCGTTTGCCGAGCCCGATGATCGCGCGATCCGGCTCGGGAATCGACTGCACGTACGCCCACAACTGCAACGCGGGCAGCAGCCCTTCGCCCATTTTTTTCGCGACCGGATTGCGCGCGAAAATATCCGTCTGCGCCTTACGATAAATGCCCACGTCATGCGTCAAATAGCAGCCGGGGCGCAGCACGACCTCGACCTTGCCGGTTTGCGACGCCTTCGCGAATTCCTCGGCGACCACGTCGTACCATGCCGAACCCGCGCCCGACAGCACCGCCGGCGTGCGCTCAAAGCGCCCTTCGTCGACGAGCGCGCGCGTGACCGCGACCGCGCTTTGCAGAAACTCGCGCACTTCGTGCTCTTCCTTCAGCACGCCTTCATACAACTCGACGCCCGCGAGCTTCAGCACGCCGGGATAGCGGGCGATCGCCGCGAGCACCGCGTTGCGCTGCGCTTCGTCGCGCGCGCCAGTGCGGCCGCCCGGCACGCCGAGTTCGAGCAGCACCTGCAACGACTTCTTCACCGACGAAAAGAACTGCCCCAATTGCTCGACGCCTTCGACTGAATCGACGAGACAGAAAAACTCGAAGTCCGGATCGCTCAGCAACTCGGCGATCATCATCATGTTGCGGCGGCCGACCAGCTGATTCGCCATCAACACGCGCGAGACGCCGCCGTGATAAGCCGCGCGAACCTGATGCGCGGTGGCGAGCGTAATGCCCCACGCGCCGGTTTCCAGCTGGCGGCGGAACAGTTGCGGCGCCATGGTCGTCTTGCCGTGCGGCGCGAGCTTCACGCCATATTCGGCGACGAACGCCTGCATCCATTTCAGATTGTGCTCGACGCGGTCTGCATAGAGCACCGCGGCGGGCAGGCTCACGTCTTCGTTCAGCAGATTCCACTCGAGACGCCCCGCATCCGTGAGCTGGATGCTCGTGCCCGGAACTATGCCCAAGCCCTTGCTATAAGGATCAATCGTCGCGCCTTGATAGTTTGTAACTTTCATGTCGCCTGCTCCATCGTCCGGTTAAATTGAATCGAAGTTGACTTTATCATGTTACAGAAAGTACGATGGGCACAGAAATGTTATTTAGTACCAAGCTTGGGCCGGAGGCGCGCTGTCAGCCGTTAGCAGCCGCTTCGCGTCCTGGCGCGGCATTCCACGAGCTGCAATGAACTCAACCGCCGAACCGCTGGCATTCGACATCGTCGCGCGCATCGCCGAATCCGCGCCGGAGTTGCGCTCGGCCGAACGCAAGGTCGCCGCGCTGATCCTCGACGATCTGACGGGCGCGTCGCGCGCGAGCATCGGCGCGCTCGCGCAGCAGGCACAGGTGAGCGTCGCGACCGTCACGCGCTTTGCGAAAGCCGTGGGTTGCCGCGACGTCCGCGAATTGAAGCTGCGCCTCGCGCAGGCCGCGGCGGTCGGTCAGCGCTTTTTGCAGACGGGCGCCGCAAGCGATGCGCCCGAGCCCATCGCGACCCGCATATTCGACGAATTGCAGACGGCGCTCGCGCACAACCATCAACTGCTGCGCCAGGCGCCGTTAGCCGATGCCGCCGTCGCGCTGCGCGCTGCGCGCATGATTTACGTGTTCGGCATGGGCGGCGGCTCGACCGCGCTCGCCGACGAAATGCGCTTCCGGCTCGTGCGCCTCGGGCGGCCCGTGGCCACGTATCAGGACGCCCTGTTGCAGCGCATGGTCGCGAGCACGGTATCGCGCGAGAGTGTGGTGATCGCGCTGTCCACCACGGGGCGCGTGCCGGAGATGGTGGAAAACTGCAAGATCGCGCGCAGCTACGGCGCGACCGTGATCGCGCTGACCGCGCCGGCGTCGCCGCTCGCCAAACTGGCCGACTGGGTGATCCCGATTGTCGCTTTTGAGACCGACTTCATTTACAAGCCGTCGTCGTCGCGTTACGCGATGATGATGGCGCTCGATGTGCTCGTCACCGAACTCGCCGTCAGCCAGGGTGACGAGAGCCGCGAATTGCTGCGCCGCATGAAGCACGCGTTGGACACGCACCGCGGCGGCGGCGATCGACAACCGTTAGGAGACTGATCCATGCACTCGCATCCCGAAGCCGCCGATACGCTGATCGTCGGCGCGCAACTGTATGACGGCACGGGCGCGCCGCCTGTCGAGCGCGATGTCGCGATCCGCGACGGGCGCATCGTCGCAATCGGCAATCTGTCGAACTGGCTCGCCGAAGAAGTGATCGAGGCCGAAGGCCGCGCGCTCGCGCCCGGTTTCATCGATGTTCACACGCACGACGACACGCATGTGATCCGCTCGCCGCAAATGCTGCCGAAAATCACGCAAGGCGTGACGACGGTGATCGTCGGCAATTGCGGGATTAGCGCGTCGCCGGTGTCGCTCAAAGGCGATCCGCCGGACCCGATGAATCTGCTCGGCGAGCGCGACGTATTCCAGTACCCGAGCTTCGCGGACTACGTGAAAGCGGTGAACGCGGCGCGTCCGGCCGTGAACGTCGGCGCGCTGATCGGCCACACGGCGTTGCGCAACAATCAGATGGACCGGCTCGACCGCGCGGCGACGCCGCGAGAAATCGAAGGCATGCGCGCGCAACTCGAAGAGGCGCTCGCCAACGGCGCGCTTGGCCTGAGTTCGGGGCTTGCGTACGGTTCCGCATTCGCCGCGCCGACCGAAGAAGTGATGGCGCTCGCCGAGCCGCTCGCCGTCGCGGGCGCGTTGTACACCACGCACATGCGCACGGAATTCGACGCGATTCTCGACGCGATGGACGAGGCGTTTCGCGTCGGCCGCCACGCACGCGTGCCGGTGGTGATTTCGCATCTGAAGTGCGCGGGTCCGTCGAACTGGGGCCGCAGCGAAGAAGTGCTGAAGTCGATCGAAGGCGCGCGGCGTTTGCAGCCTGTCGGTTGCGATTGTTATCCGTACAACCGCAGTTCGTCGACGCTCGACCTGAAGCAGGTGACGGGCGACATCGACATTACGATTACGTGGTCGGAGCCGCATCCGGAAATGGCGGGCAAGCTCGTGAAGGAGATTGCCGCCGAGTGGGGCGTCACGCAGCAGGAAGCGGGCAAGCGCTTGCAGCCGGCGGGCGCGGTGTATCACAACATGTCCGAAGAGGACGTACGGCGCATCCTGTCGCATCCCGCCACCATGGTCGGCTCGGACGGCTTGCCGAACGATCCGCTGCCGCATCCGCGTCTGTGGGGCGCGTTTCCGCGCGTGCTCGGCCACTACGCGCGCGACGCCGGTCTGTTGCCGCTCGAAGAAGCGGTGCGCAAGATGACGAGCCTGTCGGCGCGGCGCTTCGGTCTCGCGCAGCGCGGCGAGGTGCACATCGGCTATCACGCCGACCTCGTGCTGTTCGACCCCGCCAGAGTGCGCGACGCGGCCACGTTCGACAAGCCGCAGCAGGCCGCCGACGGCATCGACGCAGTGTGGGTGAACGGCGTGCTGACATACCGCAACGGCGAGGTGACGGGCGAGCGCGCCGGGCACTTCGTGGCGCGCGGCGCGGCGTCGAAAGGCGACGCGCAGGGCGCATTCTGATTGATTAACTGATCGAACGATCCATCAAGCCGCGCGTGGCGCTCCGGCCACGCGCGTCGAACCTTTAAGGAGTGCGATGATGAAGCGATATGGCGTGGAAGGCGGAAAGGGAACGGGCGGTCAGCATATGCCGTTCGCACGCGCGGTCGAAGCGGACGGCTGGCTCTTCGTATCGGGCCAGACGCCGATGGAAAACGGCGAAGTGATCAACGGCGGCATCGTCGAGCAATCGCACAAGGCGATTCAGAACGTGTTCGCGATTCTGAAGGAAGCGGGTTACGGCGCGGAACACGTGGTGCGTTGCGGCGTGTGGCTCGACGATCCGCGCGACTTCGCGTCGTTCAACAAGGTGTTCCGCGAGTATTTCGGCGACAATCCGCCGGCGCGCGCCTGTGTCGTTTCGTCGATGGTGATCGATTGCAAGGTCGAGGTGGATTGCGTGGCTTATAAGAAGCCGACGGCCTGAGCGCCTGAGCATTCGCCGCGGGCGTGACTGAACGCGCCGCGGCGATAAGCGCCTATTTGCGTTGCTTGCTTACTGCCGCGCCAGGCGCATGTTGTCCGGCATCGGCAAATTGTAGTTGGTGCGGAACGGGTTGATGTCGAGCCCGCCGCGCCGCGTATAACGCGCGTAAACCGCGAGCTTCACCGGGCGGCATGCCTTCAGCACATCGATAAAAATCTTCTCGACACACTGTTCATGAAACCCGGTGTGATTGCGATAGGAAATGATGTAGCGCAGCAAGCCCGCGTGATCGATCTGCGGCCCGACATAGTGAATCTGCACGCTGCCCCAATCAGGCTGCCCGGTCACCGGACAGTTCGACTTCAACAGGTTGGAGAACACAGTTTCCTCGACGGGCGCTTCATCCAGCGCCGCCGACAGCAGCGACGCGTCGGGCTGATAGACATCCGTATCCAGATCCAGCCGGTCGAGCGACGTGCCTTCGAATTCGTCCATCTGCAATTTGCCGAAGTCGTGCGGTGCGGTCAGATAAACCGACACCGTCGCGCCACACGAGGCCGACACGTCGCGCCTGATCGTGTCGCGCACGGCTTCGATCGACTCGAACGCCGTCTGCGCGAATGAGCCGAGATAAAGCTTGAACGACTTGGACTCGACGATATTCGGCGAATCGGCCGGCACTAAGAAAGTCGCCACGGCGATCTGCGGCTTGCCGCGCTGATTCAGCCACGACAATTCATACGCGTTCCAGATGTCCGTGCCGAAAAACGGCAACTGCGCGGCGATTCCGATGGCCTCGCGCGCATTGCTGCGCGCAATCGGAAACAGCAGCGAGGCGTCGTACTGTTCGGTGTAAGTGGAGGCCTTACCTAGCGGAGATTGTTCGGGTGTCATGATGCATTCACGATGCCACTCAGCACGTGCCCGGTCGCCGTCACGACGCGGGCCGATTCGCAATGGCCAATTTGATCGTCGAAGAAAAAGTCCGGCTCGAACTCGCGCAGAAACGCGCTCTTGTCGAGGCCGCCGAGGAACATCGCTTCGTCGATTTCAATGTTCCAGGCCATCAGGGTCCGGATGGCGCGCTCGTGCGCGGGCGCCGAACGCGCCGTCACCAATGCCGTACGAATATGCATGGGTGCGGCTCGATCCGCGAGTTTTTGCAGCCGATGAAGCGCTTCGAGCAATGGCTTCAGCGGTCCGTCGGCGAGCGGCAAATGCTTGTTGTGCGTCTCGTGTCCGACGAACGCGCGCAAGCCGTCTTTCTGAAACACGCGCTCGGCTTCGTCCGAAAACAGCACGGCGTCGCCGTCGAAAGCAATGCGGATTTCATCCGGATATTTGCTCGCCATTTTCGCCGATTCGGGCAAAACGCGCGCGGCCGGAAAGCCGGCGGCGAGCGCGTCGCGCACGTCGTCCTGATTCGCCGACAGAAACAGCGACGCGTTCAGCGGCTTCAGATAGCCAAAGGGCGCGCGCCCGCGCGTGAACACGCCGCGCTCGATCGCGAGTCCGTGTTCCCGGCACGAATGAAACGCGCGCAAGCCGCTGATCGGATCGCTGCGCGACAGAATCACCACTTCCACGCAATGGCCGCCCGCGTTCAACGCCAGCAGCTTGCGAATCAGCGGAAACGCCACGCCCGGTTTGGCGGGCACATTCAGCCGCTCGCGCTGCAATGCTTCGTAGGTCTGAAGGTCGCCTTCCTCGTACACGCGGTTCTCTTCCTCGAAATCGAAGAGCGCGCGCGACGAAATTGCCACCACCAGTTTGTCGACAAGCGAAAGAGCCATCAGCGTAGGGTCAGAAATTCAGGCGAGGAATAAGCGATAAACCGGATTCTGCGTCTCTTCCCAATACGGATAGCCGAGCGTCGTCAGAAAGCGGTCGAACTCCGCGTTATCGGCTTCCGGCACCTGAATGCCGACGAGAATCGAGCTGTAGTCCGCG
>NZ_JAYXBK010000010.1:0-196179 GCF_036016995.1 Paraburkholderia sp. MPAMCS5 | reverse complement strand
GGTATTGGCGTACAACCTGAAGCGCGTCATGAAGATACTTGGGGTTGCCGGGACAATAAAGGCGATGAGAAGAGGTGAAACCTAAGGCCCCGAGGGGCTTTTTTGCGCTTGATACCTTACGCTCGCGTGCGCCCGATTCGCCAAGATCGATCGATCGGGCTGGCGAACTCGCTTGAAGCCACCGAAAAGCAGTTTCCACACGCCCTCGGCCAGCATCAGCCAGTATTTTTTCATGGCGTCTCCGTATCTTTTATTTTCGCAGTACGTATTACATAGCACTCAGCTTTATCGCTGAAATGAAGGTTCCGCTTGCACCGCATATCTGAAGCTGGCTGACTCAGGCAACGCGTCTTTCGTGGCCGCGCCAGTATTGCTCCCTGACGTCCTTGCGCGACATTTTCCCGTTGCCGTTCTTCGGCAATTCGCTGACGAACTCAATCGAGCGGGGCTTCTTGAAGTCCGCCAGCAAGCCGCGGCAATGCTCAATTAATTCATCGGCGCTGGCTTTTCGATCGTCGCGCAGCACGACGACCGCCTTGATTGCCTCGCCCCAATTCTCATCGGGAACACCTATCACGCACGCTTCATAAATCGCGGGATGACGGTAAAGCACCTGCTCGATTTCCGTGGGATAAACATTGAAGCCGCCCGAGATGATCATCTCCTTCTTGCGGTCGACGATATACAGATAACCGCGCTCGTCGGCGCGCGCAAGGTCGCCCGTGTGCAGCCGGCCATTCACCAGCGCCGCAGCCGTCAGTTCCGGTTCGCGCCAATAGCCGGCGAATACGTCCGGTCCGGCAACGACGATCTCGCCCACGTCGCCGGTCGCCAACTCGCGGCCATGCTCATCGACCACCAGCACCTGGGATTCGCCGAACGGGCGACCACATGACGCGAGAAGATGCTCCTGCCCTCCTTCGATTGCCAGCCGATGATCGTCGACACTCAAGGTGACAAGGCCTCCCGTAGTTTCCCCGGCGCCATATCCCTGTGACAATACGGGACCAATCGCCTGCCATGCATCCCTGACCAGTGCGGGCGCAATAGGCGCTCCGCCATACGACATGTAGCGCAGGGAACTTAAATCGTGCGCGCCGATGCGTGGATGCTTGACCAGCATGTTGATCATCGTGGGGACGAGGAAAGCCGCCTTTGCACGATGACGCTCAAGGGAGGCAAGATACGAATCGGGATCGAAACGGTCATGCAACAGAATGGTGCCGCCCTGACTCAGAAACGGCTGGATGAACATGCCGCTGGCATGCGTGATCGGACCTGCAAGCGCGAGCACATCGCCCGGTTGCGCGGGCATGCGCCCCATCACGACCTTGCGCAGCGACGCCATCCGGTTGCCGACTGTCTGCATCGCGGCTTTGAGCTTGCCAGTCGAGCCGGACGTGAAGTGCAGCACCGCGAGGTCCGAAGCGTGCATCTCGACATCCGGATTGGTGGAGCTGGCGCGCTCGAGCAAGGCTTCGTACCCAAGGAAGCCGGCGGCTTCGCCTTCGATCGCGACGAAACGCTCGACGGCCTCGAGTTGCGGACGCAGCGCTTCGATCACCTCGATATGCTGACCTCCAGCGAGGACAATACGCGCCTGCGCATTGACAATGGTCTCCTGGGTTTCGGCAGCGGAAAGGCGGGCATTCAACGCAACCTTGACGAGGCCCGCCTTGTACAACGCGCACTCCACCTCGATCAATTGCGGGCAGTTCCATGCCTGCACGGCAACGCGGTCCCCCTTCTGCGCCCCGAGTCCCAGCAGCGCGTTGGCGAGCCGGTTAGAGCGCTCATCAAGCTGCTGGAATGTAAAGGTTCGATCGCGGAAAATGATCGCGGCCTGTTCAGGCCAGTACTTCGCGCTGCGACTGAGAAAGCGTCCGAGGTTCATCAAAGGCTCCGTGTGTTGATGGCGCGATTGATGGTAGCGACGCATCGGCCATGTTTCGATTCACGAAAGACGGCATTCGATAACGGCGCGGAATGATCCAGCGGTGTAAGGCGGCTTCAGGCGGACGAGCTTGCGTACTGCAGCAGCTCGATGAAACGCTGTACGAGTGGTGAAAGATAGGCGCCCTTGCGCGTCGAGATGCCGATGGTCCGTGGCCACTGCGCATCCGTCATGGGCAGCGCACGCAAACCGCCAAAACGACGCAACGTCAATTCGCCGGTGATCGCGATCAGATCCGAACCCAGCAGCACATTGGCAAGCGATCCGATCGTGGAGTTGGTCTCGATCACGACCGTCGGCGGCGGCAGGCCCGCGTCTTCAAAGCGCGCTTCGATCTTCTTGCGGGCGGACACCTGCATACCCGGCAACAGCCAGCCAGCGGAAGTCAGGTCGGACAAGCGCAGTTTCCGCGCGGAAAACAGCGGGTGCCCTTCTCGCGCGACCACGTGCAGCGGATCGTCGAAGAGCCGCCTCTGGTCGAGATCATCGGCCTCGTGTTCGGACAACGCACCGATGCTCAGGTCAAGGTCGCCCAACCGCAGCGCCGCGATCAGTCTGTCGTTCAGGCCGGTGGTTACCTGCAAACGCGTCGCGGGCCGCTGCTTGAGCAGTTCGGCACAAGCCTCGCCGAAAAAAGTCTCCGAGTAGTTGGGCGGTACGCCCACCCGGATCAGCCCGATTTTGCCCAGACTCAGATCGTTCGCCTCCTGGATAGCCTCGTCAAGATTCGCTCGCACATGCCGCGCCCGCGCAAAGAAAGCCTGGCCGGCCGAAGTCAGCGCCATTCCCTTTGGCGTCCGATCAAAAAGCTGAATGCCGAGTTCCAGTTCCAGACGTTGAATGCCCTTGGTAAGCGCAGGCTGGCTCTGGCCAAGGCGTTCGGACGCACGCCCTACGTGGCCCGCTTCGGCCACAGCCAGAAAATAGTTGAGGTCTTCGAGTCGCACGTCATTCCACTACGTTATTGAAATCGCGCTACGGATAATCCAGTGGCGCCGCCAAACGGTCAACATGGGGATTCCACTTGCCCGAGCAGACCATGCCCATGTCATACGAAGTCAGCAGTTCACTGCCAACACTGCGCACCCGCCTTGCGGAATACCTTTACAACGAATTGATCCCGCACGAGCAGGCTTCCGGTTATGGTTTCGAGGACCGGTTTTCGAAGGATCAGGTCCGCCGCGTCTGGCAACGTTCACGCGAACTGGGGCTATACGGGCTGCAATTGCCACGCGACCTGGGCGGCGCCGGTTTGTCGGTAGCCGACATGTGTGTGCTCAAGGACGATGCTGCGGCATCCGGCGCGATCCTGTTCCCGCACGTTTTGGGCGATTGGGGTGGACCCGCGCGCATCGGAAATCTGGTCAAATATGCGAGTCCGTACCAGGTGGATCGCTACATTCTTCCCGTGGTGCGCGGCGAAAAAGGCGCCTGTTTCGCGATGACCGAGCCGGCATCGGGCTCGGACGCTGCCAGCATCCAGACGCGTGCTGTGCGAGACGGCGATGACTTCATCGTGAATGGCCGCAAGCATTACATCAGCGCGTCCGCATTCGCCGACTTCGCCGTGACCATGTGCGTGACCACACCCGGTGAGGGGGCGGACGGCATCTCCGCGCTGCTGATCGATCTTGACCAGCCCGGCGTCTCGTTGAGCTACGACTGCTTGCCCATGACGGGGCAGCATGTCGACGCGGACATCGAGTTCAACAACGTCCGGGTGCCTGCTGCCAACCTGATCGGCACGGAAGGCAAAGGCTTTCGCCTCGCGATGGACCGGATCAGCGTGAACCGCCTATTGCATTGCCCGACAATGATCGGTCTCGCGCGCCAGGCGTACCGGATGGCGCTCGACTACGCGAAGACGCGACAGCAGTTCGGGGCCCCGATTAGTCGCTTTCAGGCGATCCAGCACATGCTGGCGGATATGGCCACCGGACTGTATGCATGCGAGGGCATGGTGAAGTCCGCCGCTCTGCGCGCCGACGCAGGTGAAGACGTGCGGCTCGAGGCTTCGATGTGCAAGCTTTTCGTGTCCGAGAAATGCTTTGAGATTGCCGATAAAGCCATTCAGATTCACGGCAACGTAGGCGTCACGAAGAACCATCCGGTGGAGTTCATCTTCCGCCGCTTGCGTCTCTACCGGATCGTTACCGGCACTAGTGAAATCCAGAGAAACACCATCGCCAAGGTTTTACTCACCTGAACGAAGTGACGACCGGATAAAATAAAAGGACGGAGACACCAACATGCAGCCCCGAATCCAGCATTACAAGCTAGTCGCCGTCCTTTTTCTCGGATGGTTCCTGAGCTATTTCGACCGCTTCCTGATCAACCTGGCGGTGCCATTCATCGGCAAGGAATATCAACTGAGCGAGACATCGATCGGCCTGCTGCTGAGCATATTCTTTGCGGGATATGCCGTCGTCCAGATTCCTGGCGGGTGGCTCGCCGACCGGCTCGGCGCGCGCAAAGTCATGGTGTTTTCCGTGCTGATGGTCTCCCTTTTCACGGCGCTCACGGGGCTCGCGTGGTCGTTTGCATCGCTGCTGGCCGTGCGCTTTCTGTTCGGCCTTTCCGAAGGCGGTTTTCCGACCGCCAGTTTTCGTGCGCTGTCGGAGTACTTTCCGAAAAGCGACCGCTCGAAGATTCAGTCGATCCTGCTGTCGTCCAATCCGCTTGCCCTGGTTCTGGCGCCCGCCGTCGCGGCGCCGTTGATTTACTGGCTGGGCTGGCGGCAAATGTTCATCGTCGTATCGATCTTCGGTTTAATCGTGACCGCCGTCTATGCGATGGCGCTCGGCAAGCCGACTGAGATCAACCCGAGCGCCGCCGCTGCGTCCGAACGCGGTTCGCTCAAAAGCGTGCTCCGCAATCCGGTTGTGTGGAAGATCAGTGTCGTGAACTTCACACTGAACATCCTCATCTGGGGTTTCCTTTCGTGGCTGCCTTCCTATTTTATGAAAGTGCAGCGGCTCGATCTGTTGCACGTCGGCATGTTATCCGCATTGCCTGGCATCGCGGGCATTATCGGCATGCTGACGGGCGGGTGGCTATCCGATGCCTGGTTCGCGAATCGCGAGAAGCTGCTGCTGATCAGCTCCGTCAGTCTGTCTGCGCTGTGCCTCGTGGCCATGATCAATGTTTCGTTTCTGCCGATGGTCATCGCATGTCAGCTCGTCATGACGTTCTCGTTGAAGCTTGCCTTCATCGCGATCTGGTCGATGCCCCTCAAATTCGAGGATCCCAGCTCAACCGGATCCACCGCCGGTGTCATCAATCTGGGCAGCCAACTCGCTGGGGTTGTGTCCCCAGCAGTCATGGGGTTTCTGATTTCCTACTTCAACGGTTCTTATACCGGCGCCTTTCTGTTCCTCATCGGTTGTGCCGCTGCGTGTATCCTCGTCGCGATGACACTCCCTTACGGTCGTGCGACGTTGCAGCGGAAAAATCCCGCCGGGGGAACATTGGCTAGACACCGTTAGCCTCCCATGTTGACTCGCGGGAAGGAAACGGCTCGCGTCCAAGTTGCTTTGGAGTTAAGCGTGAACGGATGACTTCTCCTGACGGGAAGGGGTGGTCGCGCGAAAGTCACGACGTTGCCTGGCAGCGTGGCTGGCTGCCATGACCGTTGACGCGACGAAACAACCATCTATGCAAAGTCGGTTGCAGACAAGACCAGACGTTCGAATGTCGGCCGGAGAAACAGGTCGAGTGGCCGCAACTGGCCGAACCGGTCCGACGTCGGACCGCCGAGGGGGCCGCGGTTGGTTGTTCCGCATCCGGCAAAAGTCGACCCACTTCAGCCGTTCTATACCTGATGTCCCGGACGTCTCTTGACGAGGCGATCGAGTCGTTCGAACGGCTGCCATCTGACTCGAAGGAGCAGCAGGACATGGCTGCTACTACCCGAAGTACTCACGGCGCTACGCCTGCGTTCTCTTTCAAGAGCGCGGTAGATGCTCTGGCGGCGTTCTCTGAGGAACGTTCTTCGAGCAGTCATCGTGGCTCCTCCCGTTCAGTCTCTGTTGTTATGGCGACAAAAATGGCTGCATCGCGGGTCCATGCGAAGGCAACGGCAAGATTTCCAGTTAAGTTAATCAAGATCGATTATGTGCAATCAATTCCATGACGCGGAGATGTGGAATCGATGGACACAACGCAGGAGTCGACGTAAAGTTCGCATTGATCGATCAATATCGATAGTCAATCAACATGTCCGATGTCATCACGAATGGTCCCCTACGGCGGGTAACGAAAGACGCACAGGCGGCGGCGCAGACGGACAACGCGGACTACGTGACCGCGGCCGAAGCAATGAAGATCCTGAACGTACGGCAACAGACGCTGTATGCCTACGTGAGCCGCGGTTTGATCCGCAGCATCGGACAGGCGGGACACAAGGGGCGCCTCTACTGGCGCGATGATCTCAGGCGGCTCGAATCGCGTTCGCTCGCGCGGCACGGACACGGCGCGGTCGCGGCATCCGCCATGAATTTCGGCGAACCGATCATCCCCACCTCCGTGACCGAGATCACGCCTGAAGGGCCACGCTATCGAGGCAGGCTCGCGACCGACCTGGCGCGAGCACGGCTTCCATTCGAGGCCGTCGCTCAGTTGCTCTGGACCGGCATGCTTAACGACAGCGTCGTCGAACTCGAATGGCCGAAGCGCAAGCCATGGCGCGAGCTCAACACGCTCGTCGAAGCATCGTGGCGTATGCAGCCCGGCAATCTGCTCGACATGTTCTCCATCGTCACGTTGCACCTCGGTAGCGGAACGCAGCCGTCACTGCGCCGCGGTAGGAAGACGGCGGGCGAGCCGGTCGACCTGGACACGACAACGGCCGGGATCGATATCATCCAGACGTTGGTCGGGTGTTGTGGACTGATGTCGCCCCGCAGCCACTTCAAGTCGATGGAGACAGGTCAGTCGGTGGCGCAAGGCATCCTCTCCTCGCTTGCTGTCGATTCGACTGAGATCAACCGCGAGTCAATCGAAGCCTTGCTGATCCTGCTCGCCGATCACGAACTCTCGCCCGCGACGGTAGCTGCCCGCGTGTCGGCATCGACGGGTTGCACGTTGCATCGTTGCGTCGTATCTGGCATCGCCGCGAGCACGGGTTCGCTGACCGGCCAGTTATACGACCGCGTCGAGGAATTCTTCGACAGCGCCAGCACGATGCAAGCGCTGATGCGCCGCGCCAATACGCTACTCGAACGCGGCGTCGCGGTTCCCGGATTCGGGCACCCGATCTACCCCAGAGGCGATCCGCGCGCACGCTACATGCTCGATCTCGCGCGCCGGCGGACCGACAACAGCCGCCAGATGAACGCGATCTACCAGTTCGTTGATCAGATCGCGAAGGAGCATGGCTTGCTTCCGCGTCAGGAATTCGGCACCGTAGTGCTCACGCGCGCCATGAGTCTGCCGCGGCGTACGAGCGGCGCGATTTCCGCTCTCGCTCGCGTGGCCGGATGGCTTGCCCATGTGCAGGAGCAACGCATGTACGGCAGCGTTCTGCGCCCGCGCGCGCAGTTCATCGGCTCATCTGCTTCGGCCGGCAAGTGAGCCGGCCGTGAACGTGTCCGTCAGAACAGATGGCGAATGCCGAAGGACACTTCCACCTGCGCCTTCGTGCTCGACGGCTGCATGAAGAAGATGGCGGCATTGCTGGCCGATCCGACCGCGCGCTGATAGATCGCGAAGGCATACAGGTCGGTGCGCTTCGAAAGCAGATAGTCGACGCCCAGATCGACCTGATGCCACTTCGGCGACTGATTCAATTCCTCATAGCGGCCGAACGTGAACATGTAGCCGAGGCCGGTATAGAAGTCCGGCGTGATGTGCCACGTACCGTTCAGCTCGGCATTGTCGAGCCTTAGATGGCTGCCGTCGAAATAGCGATATTTGGCGTGCGAGTACACGAGATTGTCCTGTGTCGGCCCGATCGCATACGACGCCGTGGCGGCGATCACCTGCTGTTCGTCCACCAGCGCGGTGCGCGGCCCCAGTGCGCTGCTCTTGAACAGGCTGAACGGCGCGGGGTAGTCGCTGCCGGCGGCACCGTTGGGATTGTCGGTCGCATTCGGGTGGTTCATCTGCAGATAGCCGACCGCGAGCTTCAGGCTGCCGTTGCGATACGCCGCCGTCGCGCTGTAGGCGCGGTTGTCCGCGAACTCGCCGGCTGCGTTGCTCATCGCGTACATGGCGGCGAAGCTGAGGCCGCCCCAGCTCGGGCTCGTGTACTTGACCGAGTTCTGGAAGCGCACCGTGCCGAACAGATTGTCGTTATCCGATATATGCGCGCCGTTGCCGCCGAAGAGTTTGGCCGCACCCGTATCGGCCATGAAGTCGTAGTTGGTGTCGTACTGGCGGCCCAGGGTCAGCTTGCCGAAGCGTTCCGTCGCAAGACCCACGAACGCTTGCCGTCCGAACATGCGCCCGCCTTGCCCCAGCGCGCCGGTGTTGCCGTCGAACCCATTCTCCAGCGTGAAGATGGCCGACATGCCTCCGCCGAGATCCTCGCGCCCTTTCAGACCGAAGCGATTACCCTGAATCAGGCCGCTCGCGGATTCGAACAAATGACTGCCCTTTACGTTGTTGACGTACGCGGGACCTGTACCGATGAGGCCGTAGAGCGTGACGCTGCTGTCTGCGTGCGCGGTGCCGGCGCCGAGCGCGATCACGCTCAGGAGAAGCCTGTTCTTCTTCATAATGATATTGTTTGAGAAGTTGGAGACGAACGAAAGCCGCGTCCGGCGCGCCTCCAGCGAGGCGCGCGACGCTCGTCCTATAGATACGTGAGAAACGAGGGGTTGCTAGACGGTGATGTCGTCGTGCCGCGTTTCGCGCACGCGCAGCACCACACACAGCGCGACGAAGGCGAGGCAGAGATAGTAGAGACCGATGCCGGAGGGGTCGCCGCGATTGCGCGCCGCGAGCGAGGCCGCGATCATCGGCGCGACTCCGCCGCCGAGCACAGTGCCCAACGCCTTGCCCATCGAGAAGCCGGTGAAGCGCACGCGAGTGGGGAACAGTTCGCCGTAGAAGCTGCCGAACATGGCGTACATCGGTGCATGAATCACGCCGACCGCGGCCACGACCGCCAGCACCACGACCATCGGCGAGCGGCCGTCGAGCATCGTGAAGAAGAAGTTCAGGTAGATGGCCGACGCCACGATGCCCAGCAGATACACGCCCTTGCGCCCGAGACGATCCGACAGCGCGCCGTAGAGCGGCACGGAAACGAGGGCGAAAGCATTCGCGCAGGCAATCGCGCCGATCGCGACCGACCCGGGCATGTGAAGCGTCTTCGTCACGTAGGAGATGGAATAGACGCCCGTCAGATAATAGAACGTGCTCTCCATGATGCTCACCACGAGCACGACGAAGACCGGCCACTTGTAGCTGCGCAAGGTCTCCCAAGCCGGGATGCGGGTCAGTTCGTGCTGGCTCTGCTGATTGCGGAACGCGACCGTTTCCTCGACCCGCAGACGGATATACAGGCCGATCACCACCAGCACGGCGCTCACCAGGAACGGCACGCGCCAGCCCCAGGCAAGCAAGGATTCGTGCGGCAGACGCGACACGACGAATACCGCGAGCGAAGCCAGCAGTACACCCAGCGGTCCCGCCGCCTGAAGCGCGGCCCCGAGCAAGCCCCGGCGACGCTGTTGCGCGCTCTCCAGCACCATCAGGCTGGCCGCCGCCGACTCGCCACCGAGCGCGAAGCCCTGAACGAAACGCAGCGCGACGAGCAGACAGGTCGCCGTCATGCCAATTTGCGCGACGCTCGGCAAGAGCCCGATGGCCGCGGTACCGATGCCCATCATCAGCAGCGTCACGAGCATCATCGACTTGCGGCCGATCCTGTCGCCGAAGTGACCGAACACGAGTCCGCCCAGAGGCCGGCTCGCATAGCCGACCGCGAACGTCGCATACACGGCGATGGTGCCGCTGAGCGCATTCAGCTTCGGGAAGAACAACTCTTCGAACACGAGCGGCGCGATGAAGCCATAGAGAAAAAAGTCATACCACTCGACCATCGTGCCGAGGAAGCTGGCAAAGAATAGTCGTCGCGAACCCGATTCCGTTGCGCTCGCACCGGAAGCGGATTCCGTGCTCGCTGCTGCGCCGTGCCATTCCTGCGAGGTTTCAAAAGCTTTCACGCCTGTCTCCTTTTGGCATGGACGGTCAGCCGGACGCCCGGTACCGCCACGCTCTGATGTGCCATGTCGATGTGAATGCAAAAGTCCGATGCCTGACGCGCGTCTAACTGTTGGCACCTCCGTTCTTTGCGCCGCCCGCTGAACGCTGCAGCAGGCTCTTGAGACTCACGTCCTTCGCGGCGAGCGTCTGTCGATCGACGCTCACACCCTTCTGCCACATGCGGCGCAGGATCGGCATGTCGGCGGGCGCGTTGATGCAGACCGCCGCGACGATTCGCGCGGGTTCGCCGGCCGCGCACTCTTCCAGCCAGACAAGCGTCGTCTTGCCGTCGCCTTCTCTCACGACCGGTGTGGCCGTCGCGCTCGGGAAGCCGAGCATCTGGATATTCACGTCGCCCTGATCGGACCAGAACCAGGGCAACGAATGCGCCGCCGCCGGCTTGCCGAGGATGGCCCGGGCACACGCCGCACCCTGTTGCTCCGCGTTGTCCCATGATTCCAGGCGCCGCGGCCCGACCGGCCCGAGCGGGTGCTCGAACGACGCCACATCGCCGCACGCGAAGACGTAAGGATCGACCGTGCGGCCTTCGACATCGCACAGTACGCCGCCCGCGCACGGAAGGCCGGATTCGGCCGCGAGTTCGTCGTTCGCCACCATGCCCACGCCTGCGACCACGAGGTCGAAGGCTTCCCGGGCGCCCGACAACGAAGCTGCATAGCGTCCGTCGGGCAGCTTCGACAGTTCCTCGATGCCGGTGCCGAGGCGCACATCCACACCGAGCGAACGCTGAATGTCGAGCAGATGCTTCCCAACGATTGCAGGCACGGTGCGTTCGCACAGACGCTGGACCGCTTCGACAAGCACCACGTCGACGCCCAGCTTGCGGGCGCTGCATGCGGTTTCCAGTCCGATCCATCCCCCTCCGATCACCAGCAGCCGCTTGCCCGGCTTCAATCCTCGGCGGATATGCAAGGCGTCGTCGATCGTGCGCAGATAGGCGATATCGTCGCTGGCGTCGCCAGGCACCGTGAGCCGACGGGCGCGGCCGCCCGTTGCGATCACGAGGCGATCGAAGTGAACCTCCGTGCCATCGTCGACATGCACGGAGCACGATGGACGGTCGATGCGGGTCACGTTCACGCCAGTGCGCAAGTCGATATCGAACTGCCCCGGTTGCGACGGATCGAGCAGAGCGGCAATGTCAGGGACGTTCTCCGCGCTCAGCCACGCTTTTGACAAAGGCGGCCGCTCATACGGGCCTACGCGCTCCGCACCGAACGTGGTGATGTCACCCCGATGCCCCTCCGCGCGCAGGGTCCTCGCGACCGCCGCCGCAGCCTGCCCCGCTCCGACGATCACCACGCGCGAGTGCAGCGGATTGGTTGAGTGGTTCGTCATGCCGCCGACTCCTTATTGTTCGTTCAGGAAACCGCGCTTTGCGGCAAGCGCCGCCGCTGTCCTCAATGCCGCGGCCATGCTGCGATGCTGCGCCAGATTCTTTCCTGCGATATCCATGGCGGTCCCGTGAGGGACGGTCGCACGCACATAGGGAACCCCCAGATAGAGCGTGCATGCCCCTTCGAAAGCCGCCGACTTGAGCGCGATCTGCCCTTGGTCGTGGTACATGCTGACGATCGCGTCATAGCGTCCGTCGAGCCCATGACGAAACACCGAATCCGGCGAAACAGGGCCTTGCACGTCGATGCCCTGTGATCTGGCTTGTTCGACCGCCGGGCGAACGATCCGCTCTTCCTCCTCGAACATGGCGTGCGGATTGAGTCCCGCCACGCCGATGCGCGGCGCTTCGATTCCCCAGTCCTTCAGCCGTCGGTTCACCAGCGTGACGAGGTTCAGTACCGCATCGAAGGTCACGGTGGCGGGGACTTCGCGCAGCGGGATGTGCTCCGTCAGCGGCACAACCCGCAGATTGCCGCTCATGCGAAACATGAAGGTATCGTCGGGCTGGAGATCGTCGATGCTCGCCACTTCGCCCGCAAGCTTGAGCGAAGTCGAATCGATCGGCCCCATGATCCATCCGCCGATCAGTCCGTCATGCGCGATCCGGTCCGCGAGCGTCATCCAGCGAACCACGGCGCGCCCCGCCGCGGCGGAAGGCCGGCCCGTTGCATACTCATGGGGCGCGAGGTCGAGCGGATCCAGCACGACGATGCGCCCGGAGGCGAACGCGTCCTCGTCGAACGACTGCATCACTTCGGCTTCGTCGGGAAGCGGCACCGCTCGCGCGGCGGCCTGGATCGATGTAATATCGCCGATCAGCATCGGCCGGCATACCGCACGCACCGACGCGTCGGACGCTGCCTTGACCGCGACCTCGGGACCGATACCTGCCGGGTCTCCGACCATCACCGCGATGATCGGCAGCGAAGTAGCCGGGGTTGTCGTCTCGTTCATTTGCGCGCCCTTCCCGTCATCGTCATTCGGCGAGTCGCGCGAGCACGACACCCTCGCGCACCGTGGCCGCGTAACTGCGGATCGGCTTGCTGCACGGCGCCGCTCGGACTTCGCCCGTGCGGATGTCGAACTCGCCCTGATGCAGGCCGCAGACGATCGAGAAACCGTCGAGCATGCCGGTCAGCACGAGCGATGCATCGCCATGCGTGCAGGTGTCGTCAGTGACGAACGCAAGCGCGTCCACACGCCACACCGCGAGCGTCCTGTCGCCGATCTTCACCTGCAGACCGTCGCCATCGGTCACATCGTCGAGCGGGCAGAGTGGCGTCCATCCGCTTGCATCGGTCGAGGTTCCGCTTTCCATCGCTTGTGCTTCCATGTCGGCCTCAGATCAGGAACGTGAGGTTGTTCATCGGCGTGTCGTTGTTCAGCAGGAAAACCTTCTTCTCGCGAATCAGCATCGTGCCTTCGTCGAGCGCCAGCACATGGCGGCAGCGTCCGAACAGCGTCTCCTGGCGATCGCTTCGTACCTCGCCGAGCACGAAGTTGGAATGCACGATCAACGCCTCGTCGCTCGCGCTTTCGATGGTTACGTTCGACACGACGCGCAGCAACCTCGAACGCGGACTCTGCGCGTGAGCATGACGGCCCTTGAGCCGATAAACGCGATCGTCGAGCTGCCGGCGGTTCTCGTAGATCAGCGAGATCGATTTGTCCGGTTCGAGGTCTTCGGTATTGCAAGGCACCCAATAAAAGCCGTCGGCGTGCCACAGCGCGAGCCAGTCATCGAAGCGATGCGTGTCCATCAACGCGGCTTCGTGGTAGAGAAACTGCGAAGCCTGCTCGATCGGCGAGACACCCGCCTCCGAAGACAGCCATTGAGGATGAACGGCGTTATTCAAGTTCGGCTCCCTCGGTCATGAGTTCCAGCCAGTAACGCATCTGGCCGCGTTGCGGGACTTCATCGGAGATGTGTCCGGTGATGGTTCCATCGGCATGGGCCTGCTCGCGTGTCATGCCGCGCGATATGTCGATCCACGGATTGACCTGGGCGTTCATGCCGCGCTGGGCCCGCTCGAAGATTTCGGCGTCGTCGGGCGAGCCCGCGCCCGCCGGTCCGTAGAAGGATTCGTGCTGGCGCAGGCGCATCGTGTTGATGGCGTCGTCCACGCCGTCGAACAGCACCGGAAACATAAGCACTTCGGTGCGTCCTGGTTCCAGCGGAACCATGATGCGGACCTGGTTGTTGATGATCTGCATGTTCGGGAACACACCGATATGCGGATCGCCGGCAATCGCGACGAGCAGCTTCGATTGCTCGGCGCCGTCGCGCGCGGCAAGCGCCTCGATATATTCCGCGCCGCCCTGCACGCCCTTCAGATAAGTTTCATAGTCCGCGTAGTGCTCGACCCGATGTTCGCGCATGTCGAGCATGGCATGGCCGTGCCCCAGATCGCGCGTGTAGGTCTTCGCCTTGCCGTCGAACGGATCGGCGCGATGCGTGGCGCCGATGCCGCTGTCCGCCTGACGCTGCCACATCGACACGACGGATGCGTGCACGTAATGCGGGTGATAGCCGTCCATGCCGACCATCTTCCAGTTGCCGTTGTAGACGGTCTTGTGCACGCCCGCCGACAGTTTGATCCGGCGCGTCGGCGATGCATCGACAAGCAGGTCGATCATCTGCGCGGCCGGCCCGAGATACTCGGCAAGCGAGCCGACCTCCGGCGACAACGAGGCGAACACGAAGTCCCGATAGATCTCGACGCGCGGCGCGCTGGTGAGCGAATACTCTTCCATGCGGAAGTCGTCGCCATAGCCGGCCGGGTCGGTCACATTGATGAGCTTGCCGGTGTTGTCATAGGTCCAGCCGTGGAACCAGCAGCGAAAGAATTTCTCGCGCCCCGCTTCCTGCTCGCACACTGCCGCGCCGCGATGCCGGCAGCGGTTCATCAGGACACGCACGACATCGTCGTGACCGCGCACCATGATGACCGGCTGGCGTCCGAGGCGGCGCACGCGGTAGTCGCCTTTCTGCGGCACTTCGCTGGCATGACCCACGTAGAGCCACGAACCATGAAAGATGCGCTCGATTTCCGCCTCGAAGATATCGGGCGAGGTATAGACGGCCGAGTGCACGCGGCCAGGCTGCACCAACTGGCGCAGCGTCGCGGCATCGACCGATTGTGCGTTACGCACGAAACGCACCGGGCTTCCGGCACTGCCGCCCTCGAAATGCGTACATCCTTGTTCCATGTTGCCTCCGGCTGATTCTTCAATCGGCGTTAATGGGTGCTCGCGTCCACGGCGGACGTCGACAGCAGATCGAGCGCGGCATCGACGATCATGTCCTCCTGACCGCCGACCATCCGGCGCCGGCCGAGCTCGACGAGAATGTCGACCGTCTTGAGGCCGTAGTGCTGCGCCGCGCGTTCCGCGTGCCGCAGAAAGCTCGAATAGACGCCTGCGTATCCGAGCGCCAGGGTTTCGCGATCCACACGCACCGGCCGCTCCTGCAAGGGCCGCACGATGTCGTCGGCGGCATCCATCAGTCCATACAGGTCGCAGTCATGCAGCCAGCCAAGCCGGTTCGCCGCCGCGATGAAGACTTCGAGCGGCGCGTTGCCGGCGCCCGCACCCATTCCCGCGAGACTGGCATCGACCCGGTTGCATCCTTCCTCGACGGCCACGATCGAATTCGCGACGCCGAGGCTCAGGTTGTGATGCGCGTGAATGCCGGTCTCGGTATCGGCGTGCAGCACGTCCCTGAGCGCGCGAACCCGGTCGCGCGTGTCGTTCATCGTCAGTGCGCCGCCAGAATCCACGACGTAGACGCAGGTCGCCCCGTAGCTTTCCATCAGACGCGCCTGCTCTGCGAGCACCTGCGGCGATGCCATGTGGCTCATCATCAGGAAGCCGACCGTATCCATGCCGAGTTTGCGCGCCGCCTCGATATGCTGTTTCGAGACGTCCGCCTCCGTGCAATGCGTGGCCACGCGCACCACGCGCGCGCCGGCATCGTAGGCCTCGCGCAAGTCGTGCACGGTGCCGATCCCCGGAAGCAGCAAGGTCGCCACGCGCGCATGCTGGACGACCTCGGCCACGGCGGCGATCCATTCGGCGTCGGTGTGCGCCCCAAAGCCGTAGTTGAAGGACGAGCCTTGCAAGCCGTCGCCGTGCGCCACCTCGATCGAATCGACGCGCGCTTCGTCGAGCGCGCGCGCGATGCGTCGGACCTGATCCAGGCTGTAGCGATGCCGAATCGCGTGCGCGCCGTCGCGCAACGTGACATCCGAGATATAGAGTTTCTGCTTCATTGGATCCCCGCAAAGGCGTCGTCTAGTGCGTCCTGCCCGGCAGCGGGGTGCCGCGCCGCGATCGCTTCGGCCGCCGCCAGCGCCGCCGACGTCATGATGTCCAGATTGCCCGCGTAGGCGGGGAGATAGTGGGCCGCGCCTTCGACCTCTAGGAAGACCGACGTCTTGAGCCCGCTGCGCAGACCGAGTCCCGGCACTTCGACCGGACGGCTGGCAGGAATCCGCTCGAACTGCACGCGTTGCTTGAGCCGGTAGCCCGGCACATAGGCACGCACGGACTCGACCGTCTCCACGATCGACTTTTCGACGGCGGCCTCGTCGGCGTCTTCGGAAAGCGTGAACACCGTATCGCGCATGAGCAACGGCGGCTCGGCGGGATTGAGCACGATGATCGCCTTGCCGCGTTCGGCGCCGCCGACGGTTTCGAGCGCGCGCGACGTGGTCTCGGTGAACTCGTCGATGTTCGCGCGCGTTCCGGGTCCGGCCGAACGGCTCGAGATCGAAGCGATGATCTCGGCGTAATGAACGCTCGCCACGCGCGACACCGCCGCGACGACCGGAATGGTCGCCTGGCCGCCGCACGTCACCATGTTGAGGTTGAGGACGTCGCGATGCATGTCCAGGTTCACCACGGGTACGCAATACGGCCCGATGGCGGCGGGCGTCAGGTCGATCACGCGAATGCCGGGTTTCGCGGCGCGCAGCAAGGCGTCGTTGCGTACGTGCGCCGCCGCCGACGTGGCATCGAACACGATGTCGATGTGCGCAAATTCCGGCGTCGACAACAAGCCGTCCACGCCGCTGTCGCACGTCTGCACGCCGAGCCGCCGTGCCCTGGCGAGGCCATCCGATGCGGCATCGATGCCGACCATGACCGCGGCTTGCACGTTGCGCCCGTGACGCAATATCTTCACCAGCAGATCGGTACCGATGTTTCCGGAACCGATGATTGCCGCCTTGATCGGCTTGTTTTCCTCTTTCGAATCCATGTCGTTTCCTCAGGTCCTGTTTGATTCGAACGCGCGAGCGGCACGCGTCATGCGAAAGCGACGTCGGCGTGACCCAGACCGTCGAACTCGACACGCATGTGGTCTCCCGCGCGCGCCGGCACCATCGCCGAGAGCGCGCCGGACAGGATGACCTCGCCCGCGCGCAACGGCATGCCGAACTCGCCGAGTTGATTGGCGAGCCACACGACCGCATTGAGCGGATGCCCCAGCGCGGCGGAACCCTGGCCGGTGCCGATGGTTTTGCCGTTGCGCGAGAAGCGCATCGTCACTGCCGCGAGGTCGAGCGTGCGCGGATCGGCCCGTCCTTCGCCGATCACGAAAGCGCCCGACGAGGCGTTGTCGGCAACCGTGTCCTGAATGCGGATCTTCCAGTCGCGGATGCGCGAATCGACGATCTCGAAGCACGGCATGACCCACTCGGTTGCATCGAGAACGTCCTGTGCGGTCAGGCCGGGGCCGCTCAAGTCTTTCGCCAGCAGAAACGCGATTTCCCCTTCGGCACGCGGCGCGATGAACTGCGACAGCGGAATCGTCGCGCCGTTGGCATGCTGCATGCCGGACGTGAGCTGGCCAAAATCGGGCTGGCGCACGTCCAGCATGTTCATCACTGCTTCGCTCGTGATTCCGATCTTCTTGCCGACGATGCGCTCGCCTCGTTTCGCAAGACGCGCGGCGATCATGCGGCGTTGAATCTCGTAAGCATCGGCGATGGTCATGCCGGGCTCGGTCGTCGTGAGCGGTGCGACCGGCTCACAATCATCGAGGGCGGCAAAGAGCGCGTGCGCAACCGTGCCGATCTGCATCGACTCCATGTTTTCTCCTGGTACGGGTGATCTGTTACGGATGCGGCGCGTCGCGTTCGGGGTCGCCGGCGCTGAGGTAGTCCCACATGCGCTCGATGACGCGTCCCGCTGTCGTCGCGCGTTGCGCCGCGTCTTCCGCGCTCATCGCGGACGCGTCATCGAGGCGCATTGCGCGAAGGTCGCACTCGACACGAGCCGCATCTTCGAGGAACCACGTGTAGGCCACCGCCTCTTCGAGCGTCGCACCCACGACGACCGCGCCATTGCCGCGCATGACGACCGCTCGTGCGCGGCCGAGCGTGTCGGCCACGCCTTCGGCCTGCGGCATGGAGCGAACCAGTTGCACGTCGTTCCAGAGCGGCGCGGCCGGCGCGAAATAGGTGCCCGGCCCATGACGCGGAACCGGCGTGACGCCTGCGGTCGAGAGACTCATTACCGAAGGCGGCATGCTGCGCACAACGGCGCCCACGTCGTCCCTTCTTGCATAGATTTGCTGATGGATCCGGACTTCGCCCAGCACGCCATCGGGCAAGTCGCCGCGAATAGGCACGACCACGCCGGCTTCGCGTTCGATGAGTCCCGGCGGCATCGCCGCGCACACGAGCAGATAGTCGTCGTTCAGGCGCAGGCTGCAGTGACCGTAGGCATGGACCAGTCCGGCGCGGCCCAAGGCGCGTGCCGCCATCCGCACCGAGGCCTGCTGCGCGGGCGTCGCTTCGATCGCGCTCATGAGCCGAACTCCAGCACCTCGGGCTTCGAACCCCACATGCAGAACGAGCTCGGCTCGAACGGAAACTGTCGCGGAAGATGCGTGAGATGCTCTTCCTCGCTGAACACGCGCACGCCGCTCGAATACTCGTAGACCATGCCGTCAGGTCCCTCGAAGTACAGGAACATCGCGCCCGAAGTCGGATGTCGTCCGGGCCCGAAGCGGATTCGGATGTTCTTCTCCTTCAGGATGTACCAGGCGCGCATGATGTCGTCGATGCTCTCGACCTGGTGATTGATGTGCTGCACGCCGGCGTGCGGTGACGGCAGCAGCGCGACCTTGTGATGCACCGGATCGATGCGCAGCAGGGCTGCATCGCCGATTCGGTCGCTCACGCGCGCGCCGAGCACCTCGGTCCAGAACTTCTCGTCGCGCTTCGCGTCCGTGGTGCACAGGCCAATATGGCTGAAGCCGGTAATGCCCGCGTCGCGCGTACCGTAGTAGCGCTGTCCGCGATGATGCGGTGACACCACCAGATCTATCTGGTTGCCACTGGGGTCCGCGAAGCTGATGAAATCACGCACGCAACGCTGTTCGGCTTCGGCCGCGCTGCCGCGCGTGAACGCGATGCGCGCGTAGTCGAGCACTTGCGCCGCATGATCGAGGGCTTCGGGTGTCGGGACCTCGAAGCCGCTGACCTGTCGAGCGGGATCGCCTTCCGAGAACACCAACGTGTGGTCGCGGTCATCCGAACGCAGATAGACCTGCTTTTCTCCGCGCCGTGCAACCTGCAGACCCAGGACCTCGGTCGCGTAACGCGTCGCGCTTTCGAGATCGCGCGTGCCGAGACGCACGTACACCACATCCTTCAAATCGATCACGATGTCTCCTTGGCCGTCGGCTTGTTCATGTCCCGGCCGCCATCGCGGCGCGGGGCCGATCGTTCATGAGGGGATCACGAATCTTTCGATTCGTTGAAGAGAAACTCGACGACAAGCCGGTTGAAGCGTTCCGCCTGTTCGATCTGGGTCCAGTGACCACAGCGGCTGAACATATGCAGTTGCGAGTTTTCGATGAGCTCGTGTAAGACGAGCGAGGTGGCGGTCGGAATGACCTGATCGTCGCGGCCGTGCACGATCAGCGTTTCATGCGGCAGCGCCTGGATGGCCGCGACGGGCGTCGCCATCGCCTCGACCCAGCGCTGGCGCGGCGCCGGGAACATCTGGGCGAAGGCTTCGCTGCATCCGGGGCGAATGCTCGCCTCGTAGCGCATGCTGGCGAGTGCCGGGGTCAGGCGGGACTGATCGAACGCGAAGTACTGCATGATGCGTTGCATGTTCTCGAGCGAGGGCGTGTAGCCCCAGACGGCGTCCAGACCTTCGGTGATCGGGAACGACACGCCCACGCTTCCCATCAACACGAGCCGCGCGACTCGCTTCGGCTGACGCGCAGCCACCGCAAGCGCCAGCGCGCCGCCGAACGAATTGCCGATGACGCTGGCCGACTCGATGTCGAGTGCATCGAGAAAACCGAATACGTGGTCGATCCATCGATCGAGCCCGTAACGGCCGTCGTCGAACCGGTCCGTGTAGCCGAAGCCTGCCATGTCGGGAGCAAGCACGCGGCCATGCCTGGCAAGCGCCGGGATCGTGCCTCGCCAGTTCGCCCAGGCGGTGACGCCGGGACCGGAACCGTGGATCAGCAATACAGGTGCCCCGCTGCCCACATCGTGATAGTTGGTCTGGATTCCTCGAACGAGGATGGACTGCCCGATTTCAGGGTTATCGCTCACTTCATCGTCTCCGTTATCTCAGCTTGTGCAGTGCTGTTTGAGACGACTATATGGCTGCGCTTCGCATTGATCAATCTTGAATGTGTGATCAACATGAAGCTCTGACAGTGCGATTTCCTGATAGTGAAGTAAGAGTGCGATTGCCGGGGCCACTCCGGGCTCCGGATCCACCCGGTGACTGCAACGTAGTATGTGCGCGAGCAGAAGGCTGCGGTCGGGCATACCATCTATGAATCGTCAACCAACGGCCGGAGATTGCAAGTATTAAACGACGGCCGATAATGCGACGTGCGTCGTCGGTTTGCGAACGGCCGAAAGCTAAACGAAGCTTGACATCTAAATGTCAGGTCCACGACACCAACGAATGACTCCTCATGGCCGAGAGCACCAGTTCAGTGAAGGTGCTGTAGAACTGCCGTTGAAATCCTCAACGGCAGTTCTCGGGCGGCTTCCATGAATGCGTGCAGTCGGCCAAGAGCCGCCGGTCGAGGTCGTCGTCCAATTCGAACAATTGTGGTCTCGTCCGCGCTCGCTCAATGGCCGGTTTCCGGCGAGCGAATTGCCGGTGGCACTGCCTCAGCGCCGCCAATAAGCGACATTGACCGCCCCCGACCGGCCCTCAACCAAAGGGCAGGTGTGCGCCTCAAAACGGGCGTCCACTTGGCGGTAGCTTGCCATCGTGGAGTGAGGAAAACGGCTCGTGTCCATGCATCGTCGGCTTACCAGGCCGAAGCCGATCGACATCATCAGGCCGCCGACGCTATCAGCTTGTCCAGCGTCACCGGATAATCGCGCACGCGAATGCCGGTCGCGTGATAAACGGCATTCGCGAGCGCCGCGCCGACGCCGCACAAGCCCAGCTCGCCGACGCCTTTCGCTTTCATCGGTGACGAGGTCGCATCGGTCTCGTCGAGGAACACCACATCCTGGTGAGGAATGTCGGCATGAACCGGCACCTCGTAGCCGGCGAGGTCGTGATTGACGAAGAAGCCATAGCGTTTGTCGACGGCCAGATCCTCCATCAGCGCTGCGCCGACGCCCATCGTCATCGCGCCGATCATCTGACTGCGCGCCGATTTCGGATTGAGGATGCGGCCGGCCGCGCACACGGCGAGCATGCGCCGCACGCGGATCTCGTAGGTCGCGGAATCGACGGCGACTTCGACGAAGTGGGCGCCGAATGTGGATTGCTGATAGCGCTTTCCGAGGTCGCCGTACTCCATCGTATCTTCGGCGACAATGTCGCCCGACGCCGCGACCTCCGTGAGCGCGACGCGCCGGCCGTTGCCCGACACGTAGCCGTCCGCGAACACCGCCGCGTCCCCCGGCATGCCGAGCTTCGCCGCGACCGTGTCGCGAAGCTTCACGCAGGCGGCGTAGACGCCCGCGGTCGAGCTGTTCGCCCCCCACTGTCCGCCCGAACCCGACGACACGGGGAAGGTCGAGTCGCCCAGCCGTACCGACACCTTGCTGAGCGGCAAGCCCATCATCTCGGCGGCCGTCTGCGCGATGATCGTGTAGCTGCCGGTGCCGATGTCGGTCATGTCCGTCTCCACCGTAACGACTCCGCGGCCATCCAGCCGAACACGCGCGCCCGACTTCATCGCGATGTTGTTGCGGAACGCGGCCGCTGTGCCGAGGCCGATCAGCCAACGTCCGTCGCGCGTCTGTGCGGGTCGTGAATTGCGGTGGTGCCAGCCGAAGCGCTGCGCACCGACGGAGAAACACTTGACCAGCTGGCGTTGTGAGAACGGCCGCTTGGGATCTTCCGGATCGACCTGGGTGTCGTTGAGGATGCGAAATTCGACCGGGTCCATATCGAGCTTGCCGGCCATCTCGTCGATTGCGATCTCTAACGCCATCAGTCCAGGCGCTTCGCCCGGCGCGCGCATCGCGTTGCCTTCGGGCAGATGAAGCGTCGCCAGACGCATCACTGTCATCCGGTTCGGCCCCGCGTACAGCAGGCGCGTCTGGCTCACGGCAGTCTCCGGATTCCCGCCCGGCTGGTCCCCTGACCAGCTCTCATGGCCGATCGCGGTGATCTTCCCGTCGCAGGTCGCCCCGATGCGGATACGCTGGATCGTCGCGGGCCGGTGCGTCGTGTTGTTGAACATCAGCGGACGCGTGAGGGCGACCTTGACCGGTCGTCCCGCCGCGCGCGCGCCGAGCGCCGCGAGGATCGCGTCGCTGCGCACGAACAGCTTGCCGCCGAAGCCGCCGCCAACGAACGGCGAGATAAGTCGCACGTTCTCGCGCGGCATCTTCAGCGTCTTTGCGACGTCTCCGGCGCCCCACGCGATCATCTGGTTCGACGTCCAGAGCGTGAGCCGCTCGCCGCTCCACGCCGCGATCGACGCATGCGGCTCCATCATCGCGTGACCCTGATCAGGCGTCGTGTAGGTCGAATCGAGCGTAACCGGCGCGGCGTCAAACGCACGGTCGAAGTCGCCCACCGCTGTTGCGGGCTGGCCCCAGTAGCCTTTGCCGGCGATCGGCGCGGTGTCTTTCGCGGCGGCCAGGTCGAAGTCCGCGTCGGCGCTTCGCGCGTAGCGGATGTCGAGCTTCGCCGCCGCGTCACGCGCCTGTTCGAAGGTGTCCGCGACGACGACTGCGACCGCCTGGTGGTAATGGCAGATCTCGGGCCCGCCGAGCAGCTTCGCGGTGTTGCGGCCGCCCTTGTCAAGCGGCCCCGCGTTGTCGGCGGTCACGATCGCGAGCACGCCCGGCGATGCTTCCGCGGCACGCAGGTCAATCGACGTGATCCTGCCGCGCGCGATCCCGGCGCCGACCACGAAGCCGTACGCGGGATTGCGCGACGCGTCGTGCCACTCGTAAGCATAGGTCGCTGTCCCCGTGACCTTGTAGCGCCCGTCGATGCGGTCGGTCGCGCGGCCGATGTGTTTGAGCTCGTCAATCGGATTGTCGCCGGCTGGCGTATCGAACTTCATCGGTCAGCTCCTTGCTTCGGTGATGACGGCGTCGAGCGTGCGCTCGGCCAGCTTGATCTTGTAGGCGTTGTCGGCAGTCGGCGCGGCGCCGGCCAGCAAACGCGACGACACCGCCGCGGCGCCGTGCGGCATCTGCGCGTCGGCGGCCTCCACACGCCACGGTCTAGGCGCGACGCCGCCGAGCGCGACGCGGCCGCTGCCGTCCTTCTGCACGATCGCCGCGACCGATACCAGCGCGAACGCGTACGACGCGCGGTCGCGAACCTTGTGATAGAGCTGCGCACCGCCGACCGGCTTGGGCAACGTAACATCGGTAATCAGCTCGCCGGGCAGCAGCGCGTTTTCCAGATGCGGCGTATTGCCCGGCAGACGATGGAAATCCGCGATCGGAATCACGCGCGATTTGCCGTCCGCGCCGATCGTCGACACGCTCGCGTCGAGCGCGCGCATCGCCACCGCCATGTCGCTCGGGTGCGTGGCGATGCACGCGTCGCTGCCGCCGATCACGGCGAGTGAGCGGCTGAAGCCGCCGATTGCGCTACAGCCGCTGCCGGGCGCGCGCTTGTTGCACGGCATGTTGGTGTCGTAGAAATAAGGGCAGCGCGTGCGTTGCAGAAGATTGCCCGCCGTCGTCGCCTTGTTGCGCAGCTGGCCGGAGGCGCCCGCCACGAGCGCCCGCGAGAGCAGCGGATAGTCGCGCCGCACGCGCGCATCCGCGGCGAGGTCAGTGTTGCGCACGAGCGCGCCGATGCGCAGACCGCCGTCGGCGGTCTGCGTGATCTGATCGAGCGCGAGGCCGTTGATGTCGATCAGGTGGACCGGCGTCTCGATCTGCAGCTTCATCAGATCGAGCAGGTTGGTGCCACCCGCGATGAACTTCGCATTGGGCGCGCGCGCGGCCGCTATGGCGGCCTCTGCGGGCGTCGATGCCCGCTGGTAGGTGAACGGCCTCATGCGCGCGCTCCCGCAACTTCGGCCATCGCTTCGGCGATGTTCGAATACGCTCCGCAGCGGCAGATGTTACCGCTCATGCGCTCGCGCATTTCCATGTTGGTTGGCTGCGGCGCAGCGGTGAGGTCCTGGGTGACATGGCTCGGGATGCCGGACTTGATCTCGTCGAGAACGGCCACCGCCGAGCAGATCTGCCCCGGCGTGCAATAGCCGCACTGGAAGCCGTCGTGCCTGATGAACGCTGCCTGCATCGGATGGAGCTTCGACGGCGTGCCGAGGCCTTCGATGGTCGTCACGCGGCTGCCTTCGTGCATCACGCATAGAGACAGGCATGAGTTGATGCGCCGACCGTCAACGATGACGGTGCAAGCGCCGCATTGACCGTGGTCGCAGCCCTTCTTGGTGCCGGTCAGATGCATGTGTTCGCGCAGCGCATCGAGAAGCGTGGTGCGCGTATCCAGCGATAGCTCGTGATGCTCGCCATTGACCTCCAGTGAGACAGAAGCCATGACGCCCTCTGCTTCACCACTTTGCTTTGCGGCATGAGCGGTGCCATCGGCGAATGACACCATTCCGAGCGATGCAGCACCTGAACCGGCCAGCTTCAGCAGGCTACGGCGGCCGATTCGCACTTGGCTGGATTCATCAACTGCTTCGTGGTGTTTGTCTGTCGATCTGAAGGTCATATCGATTCCCATTGCAAGGTCTACGATGCAGCAGTGTTAGAAAAGAGCCAATGCGAAGTCCATGTCAAGCGACTGGACGGTGCTTTGGCCATAGCTTGATAGCGATGCCAGCGGTGCAGGCGACAATCACCGCCCCCGTCAGGAAGACTGCACGGAGACCGGCGTGCCCACCGACCCATCCCAACCCGGGGCTCCCGACAGCCATCGCCAGATCGAGAAACGCAGTGTAGATGCCCATCGCCATGCCGCGGTTCTTTGGGCTGATGCCGCTGACTGCCTCTACGCCAAGCCCGGGATAAACAAGTGAATACCCAAAACCCGCCAGGGCCGCGCCCGCGGAAGCGAGCAAGGACGTCCGGGCAATCCATATCAGCAACAGACCACAGGCCTGAACGATAACGAAGACAAAGGCGACTCTTGCACCGCCAAACCGATCAGGGAGATGCCCTGCGCTCATCCGCGCAGCCATCAGCGCGACGCCAAACGCGGTAAAGGCCATCCATACGGGCTGCCAGTGCATTTCCGTGTAGAACAACGAGCTGAACGCGAGAATCGCGCAGTAGCCGATACTCGCGAGCGCCGCACCGAAGCCCGGCAACCAGACCGCCCTGAGTATCGTTTTGAACGAGGCGTGTTCGCCGTGAGGATGAGGTGGAACTGCGGGCATGCGGACCAGATAAGCCAGCACCATCAGGGGCAGCATGGTGGTCACGAGCGCGATTGCGAAAAAACCGGATGACGAATACAGGATGCTTCCCACCGGACCGCCGAGAGCCATCGCCGCGAACATAGCCGTTCCGACCCATGCAATCACTTTTCCCGCGTGCGGTCTGTCGACGAGTCCGAGGCCCCAGGCAACCCCGCCCGTGATGATGAAACTTTCTGCGCCGCCAAGCACCGCACGACCGATGAGCAAGATCGCAACCGACAGCGTCGGCAGGGTCACAAATGCGAGCGAGAGCAGGTAGAGCATGCCCGCTGCGGCTGCTGCGATCAGGCCAGCGAGGACAGCGCGTTTCGCGCCCGCCCTGTCGGAGTACGACCCTGCCCAAACGCGTGAGAAGAGCGAAGCACCGAACTGCGCTCCCGCGACGAGACCAACCACGAGTGGGCCAAAGCCAAGATCGTTGCTGACGTGCAGGGGCAAAACGGGCAGTGCTACGCCGATGATGACGAAGCCGCAGAGCACTGCGACCATCACAGGAGCTAGCGTTGCGACGACGGATTGCTCCGCATGTTCCGTTGTGGGTATCACTTGATTTACATCCTGTAACCGGGCTTTTTGTAAAGCGTTTCGGGATGCGCCTTAATGTCCGGAAGGTAGACTTCGTCCCTCCATCGTTCCGACGCAACTTCTTCAAATGAGACGGAGACCGAGTCGGGGCCATAGCCGAGAATTTCCATCACATCACGGGTAATCGCCTCTGCGAGGCGCTGCTTCTGCTGCTCGGTTTTTCCGGGCCAGGCTTTGACAATAACGTGGGGCATCTTGAGATCCTTGATTCGTTCGTAGGCGGACGCGATCAATACGCTTGGCTCGTCGGCCTGAAAAGTATTTCGTTGACGTCAATGTCCTCCGGCTGGCTTATCGCGAAGGCCACCACACGAGCGAATGAACTGGCAGGGATCGCCTTCTCGTAGGTTTTTGCCATACCTGCAGCAATGTCTGCGTCCGTGATCGTGTCAATCAGTTCCGTCGCGACGGCCCCGGGGGAGACGATTGTTGTGCGAATGTTCCACGGCTTGACCTCTTGACGAAGTCCCTCGGAGATCGCCCGGACCGCCCATTTCGTGCCCGCATATACGGAGCCGCCGGGTCCAACCTTGTGACCTGCGACTGACGAGACGTTGATAATCTGGCCGGACTTCTGCGCCTGCATGTACGGCAGCGCGGCAGCTATGCCGTACAGCACACCCTTGATGTTCACGTCGATCATCCGGTCCCATGCAGACCGTTGCAACGCTCGAAACGGGCGAGAGTAGTTTCTTTTCCCATCGGGATCCGAAAATTGTTAGGTGGATGAGCGAACGCAAACTCGGTCTTTGATCGGTCGGCGGTCATCTGAGCGGGTGAAGCGAAGCTTCACCCATGCTTACCTGCTTACCTCGACGTCGCATCTCGCCTTCGATACGAAGCAGCCCGTCGAAAGGTCGGTGCATGCGCCATTGCGCGCACCCTGCCGATGTCGTGGCGCTGAAACCGCGCCTCTCGCCTGCAACCTTCTGCCTTACTCGCTTCAAGCCGCTTGTTGTTTGAATTCGGTACTTGAAAGCAGCTGGCGCCGTAGGAGTCCGGTGTCTCAAGCTTAGCGGCCATTTAGAGCGCTCATCGGCCTCTCAATCGAAGGGCCGCTATTGGCCGACTGCACGCATTCATGGAAGCCGCCCGAGAACTGCCGTTGAGGATTTCAACGGCAGTTCTACAGCACCTTCACTGAACTGGTGCTCTCGGCCAGGTGCGGTCAGTCGACGTGAGTGCCTGAATCGCCGACAATCCATCTGTTGAGATGGTTGATAAACAATTTGCTTAAGTACCGGGAATCTTAATGGCTACAGAATCGAGCCCTGTGCTGGTTCGCCCAACCCAGGAAGAGGACTGGGAAATTTTGAAGACCGTCCGCCTTGCCGCGCTGCGGGACAGCCCAACCGCGTTCGGGTTGAGCTACGCGACTGCGGCGGCGTATAGCGAGCAGCAGTGGCGCGACCGTGCTTCACATCAGACGCAGCCTCAATTTCTAGTTGCCACACACCGAGGTCAAGCAGTCGGTCTTATCGGCGATTCGATAAACCCGTCCGGCGAATACAACCTTATTGCCATGTGGGTTCACCCGACGTGCCGAGGCATGGGAATCGCAGGTCTCTTGGTCAATACAATCCAGGCGCGCGCGGTTGAACGCGGACATCGGAGAATCGTGTTGAGCGTCTCGCCAGACAACGCTCACGCTGTGGGTCTATATCGTCGGCACGGTTTCAAATTCTTGCCCGAATGGGAGCCGCTGGCCAGTCAGCCTGGCGTCAACGTGCAAAAGATGGAATGGACGAGCGGTCGCTGACTCCGGGCAACTAGCGAAATTGAACGTCCGCTATGGAGAAAGCTGAAGGTCCCTTGAGGGTCGGGAGGGTGAGTTCGCTGAGCGGGCGTTGCAGTCCTGCCGCGCGAAGCCGCCAACGTCAGCATTCCGCCAAACTGCTGACGTTGAACGCGACCCGCCCCAATGTCCGCATAGGCCGAAAAGCGGCCGTCCCGCACCCGGTAGTTTCCGAAAGGGACCGGCCATTCGAATGGCCACTGCAACGCTTGGGTCAACGGCCGAGAATCGCCGACTATTGAAGTTCACACAAAGCTAACCCGCCAGCGATCCTGGTTTTATGAGCTGTACCTGAACAAAAAAATACTGTATAAATGTACAGTAAATATCGGCGGCTTGCCGCCCGAAACAAAAGTAAAGTTAAATCTCACGTACTCGAAAGCGGCCTGCGGTATTAATAACAAGCTGTACTGCCGCTGAATCTTTAGCAAAGGCACACGTTGTGTCCCAAAGAATTTTACGACTCCTCGATATCTTACGCAGACGGGTATCGGTAATCATGTCGTTCTGTGTACTAGGCCGGACGCCGTGAGCAATCCGCCATCGCGTCGCATCGCGCATGTAGACATGGATGCTTTCTATGCCTCGGTCGAACTGCTCCGCTATCCTGAGTTGCGGGGCAAGCCTGTTGTAATCGGAGGTGGCCGCAACGCCATACCGGAAGTTCTCTCAGACGGTACGCGACGGTTCGCAAAACTCCGTGATTACGCCGGACGCGGTGTCGTGACGACCTCGACGTACGAAGCGCGTGCGTTCGGCGTGTTTTCGGCGATGGGCATGATGAAGGCCGCACAACTCGCCCCCGACGCAGTTCTTCTGCCAACCGACTTCGACTCGTATCGGCGCTACTCACGTCTATTCAAGGACGCGGTTCGAACATTCACAGACCAAATTGAGGATCGAGGAATTGACGAGATTTTCGTTGATCTCACACTGGTAGATGGCGAATCGCTTGCGCTCGGCTCCCGCATCAAAGATGCCGTTAAAGAAGCCACCGGCCTGACCTGCTCTATTGCGATTGCACCGAACAAACTACTGGCAAAGATCGGTTCCGAACTCGATAAACCCGACGGACTGACAATTCTCTTTATGTCGGACATTGAGTCACGAATCTGGCCGCTGGCTGCAAAGAAAGTTAATGGAATTGGGCCTCGCGCTAACGACCGCCTCGCCGGTCTCGGTATCGTGACCGTAGGTGACCTGGCGGCCGCTGACCTTGGACTACTACAGGAAAACTTCGGACGCACCTATGCCGCATGGCTCGCGCGAGCAGCGCACGGCTTGGACGACCGGGAGGTTGTCGTATTGTCTGAGCCAAAGTCAATGAGTCGCGAAACGACCTTTGAACGAGACATGCACGTCGAGCGAGACCGCGCATTCCTGACTCCCGCGCTGACTCAGCTTTGCGAAAGGGTCGCACAGGATCTAGATCGCAAAGGCTATTGCGGCCGCACCGTTGGAGTAAAGGTCAAATTCTCGGATTTCAAGATCGTCACTCGAGATATATCGCTGCCCGCAGGGATTCGCGACTCTGCTGCCATCCGGCGAGCCGTTAGCCAGTGTCTGAAGCGAATCGAGCTGGATCGGCGGATACGGCTGATCGGTGTGCGCGTCAGCGCACTGGAGCATGTCTCGCACGACCACGCGGGAATGGATCCCGTTCAAGGCGAACTCCCGTTCGACCCCTAATACCCGCCTCATTTCATCTGCACAGGATTGTGATTGCACCTAGGGTCCACATTGCGTGGATGGAATGGCCCGATGAACTTCGCAAACCTGTCTCGTGCACGATCACACAGCCCAAATGTATCCTAACCCCGAAAAACCTCGAAAATGAGCTGCTCAGGATACAGCCCTGGCTCTTTTTGTCTCCACAATATTTTTCTCTCGATAATTTTCTTATACATAACAATGACTTGCTAGATCAGACTGAAAAGACAGGCCTCCCACACTCGCCATACTCGATGTATATCGATCTCACCGGGTTACCGGATGAGCCGCGCGACATCGCCGCGCGCATCAAGCAGGCGGTGAATCGCGCAACCGGCCTCACCTGCTCGATTTGCGTCGCGCCGAACAAGCTGCTCGCGAAGATCGGCTCGGAACTCGATAAGCCCGACGGTCTCACGATTCTCACGCCCGCCGACGTGCCGCTGCGCGTGTGGCCGCTGGCGGTGCGCAAGGTCAATGGAATCGGCCCGAAGGCGGCGGAAAGATTGACGGCGCTCGGCATTGCCACGGTTGGCGACCTGGCTGCGGCGGACGCGGGCTTGTTGCAGGATCACTTCGGGCGCAGCTATTCGGCGTGGCTGATGCAGGTCGCGCAAGGCCACGACGAGCGGCCGGTCGTGGTGGAATCGGAGCCGAAGTCGATGAGCCGCGAAACCACTTTCGAGCGCGATCTGCATCCGCGCCATGATCGCCCGGCGCTGTCCAGTTCGTTTACCGGCTTGTGTGTGCGAGTCGCGGAAGATCTCGTGCGCAAAGGCTATGTGGGCAAAACCGTCGGCATCAAATTGCGCTACGACGATTTCCGCACGGTGACGCGCGACCTCACGCTCGACACGCCGACCGCCGACGCTGCGGAAATACGCCGCGCGGCCACGGAATGTCTGCGGCGTGTCGAACTGAACCGCAAACTGCGCCTGCTCGGCGTGCGCGTGAGCGCCTTGTCTCTCGCGAGCGCGCAGCCTCCGGCGAGGCGTCTGCCGGTTCAGGCAGACTTGCCTTTTACGAGCGACGAATAAGCCGCCGCTTTCGGTTCGGACGTATTGGCTACATTTGTGGCTACATTTGCACCCGTGTTTGCGGGCGTATTTGCGGGCGTATTTGCGGGCGTATTTGCGGGCGTATTTGCGGGCGTATTTGCAACCGCGTTTGCAACCGCGTTTGCATCCCCACTCGCACCGGCATTCGAACGCGCCGGCGGCACGACGCGTTGCGCACGCGAAGCCGCAATCGAAAACGCAAAAGTATTGACGCCGTTCGCGCTATGCACGGACACACTGCCGCGATGCATCTCGGCAATCGCCTTCACAATCGCGAGACCGAGGCCGTGATTTTCACGGCTGTTCGTGCGCGATACTTCGGCGCGATAAAAACGGTCGAACAGATGTTCCAGCACGGCGGGCTCGATCTGCTCGCCGGGATTGGCCACTTCGATTCGCACCTGCTGCGCTTCCCGCACGATCCGCACGCTGATCGTGGCGCCCGGCTCGCAATGCTGGATCGCGTTGATCAATAGATTCGCGCACGCGCGGCCGAACAGCGAGCGGTTGACGTGCGCGGCGGCGTCGCCATGAAGGCGCGCATGCACGCGCGCTTCTTCGAGCGGAATCTCCAGAAACTCCAGCGTATGCGCGACTTCCGCCGCGAGCGACACTTCCACGAGACCGGTTGCGCGCTCGCCCTGATCGGCGCGCGCGAGGAACAACATGTCGTTGATGATCGCGCGCATGCGTTCGAACTCTTCCAGATTCGATTGCAGCGTGTGGCGCAAATCGTCGACGGAGCGATTGCGCGTCAACGCGACTTCGGTCTGGCCAATGAGGATCGTCACCGGCGTGCGCAATTCATGCGCGACGTCCGCATTGAACGATTCGAGGCGGCAATACGCGCCGTCCAGCCGTTCGAGCGCGCCGTTGAACGAGTTCGCGAGATCGTTCAACTCGTGCGGCAGCGACGCGGTGTTCAGCCGCTGCGAGCGATTGTTCGGACTGACGGCGGACGCGTCGCGCGTGAGGCGCGTGAGCGGCGCGAGACCGATGCGCGTCACCGAGTAACTGAGCAGCAGCACCGCGAGACTGCCGAGCGCCGACAGCGCGGCGAGCGCGAAGCCGAACGCGCGCATCGTGCGAATGTTCGGCGAATAGCTCGACGCGACCTGCAATTCCATGGGCGGACGCGTCGAATAGCCGGGGATGGACACCGTCGTGGTGAGCATGTCGTCGCCGCCGTTGGCCGGCTTCACGCGCGCGTAGCCGCCGGGCCATGAGTTCACCACCGATCCTTGAATCGGCTTGCCGTAGTTGTAAGACGGTTCGATGCTCGTGACCGCGTACATCGTGCTGCGGTCGTGCGGCGTCATGTCGGTGAGCTTCTCGCGCGCCATGCGCCATTTTTCGGGCGTGAGCCCGTGATTGCAGATAAGCCGCGCGATCTGCGCGCGGTCGTCGAGCGACTCGCGCAAATGATTGTCGAGCTGCGTGCGCAACACCGCGAAAAGTCCCGCGCCGACGAGCGTAAACACAGAAAGCGCGGCGAGCGCGAACATCAATGCAAGCCGCCGCGCGATGGAACGGTTCATGACTGCTCTGCCTCTTCGCGCACTTCGAGCACATAGCCCATGCCGCGCACCGTGTGCAGCAGCTTGGAGGGAAACGGGCCGTCGAGCTTCGCGCGCAATCGTTTGATCGCGGTTTCGACCACATTCGTATGACTGTCGAAATTGACGTCCCACACGAGTTCGGTGATCGCGGTTTTCGACAGAATATCGCCTTGCCGACGGGCCAGAACGCTCAGCAACTGGAACTCCTTCGCGGTCAGATCGAGGCGCACGCCGTCGCGCGTGGCGCGCCGCCCGATCAGATCGACAAACAGATCGCCGACGGAAATCAGCGTGGACTCCTGCGAGCGCGTGCGCCGCGCGAGAGCGTGCAGGCGCTCGACCAGTTCGAGAAATGAAAAGGGTTTGGTGAGGTAGTCGTCGGCGCCTTCGCGCAGACCGCGCACGCGGTCGTTCACATGGTCGCGCGCGGTGAGCATGATGACCGGCGTGGACTTGCGCATGCGCAGCGCCTTCAGCACGCTGAAGCCGTCGCGCTTGGGCAGCATGACGTCGAGCACGATCACGTCGTAATCGAACTCCGTGGCCAGATGCATGCCCTCCTCGCCATCGAGCGCGACGTCCACGACCCAGCCCTGCTCTGTCAAACCGGAGCGCAGGTAGTCCACCACCTTGTGCTCGTCTTCAACAATCAGCAATTTCATGCGCGTCCCCTAGTGTCTGCATTATACGAAACGCCTTGCGATGATTCGCCGCGCGCGAGCGCGCCTCACGGCGCGGCGGCGCCCACCTGAGTCGTGCCGTTGGACTGCATGCCGTGCTGCGCGACGCCCGACATATCGTGGCCCGCGGCCTCCCAGCCGCCGCCCAGCGCCTTGACGAGCGCCACGGAAAGCGTCATTTGCTGGCCGCGAATCTGCGCGTCCTGGCGCTTGCTGTTCAGCAACGACTGCTGCGCGGTGATCACGTCGAGATACGCGACGAGACCGCCCGAATAGCGGTCGTTCGCGAGGCCGAGCAGGTGCTCGGCGTCCGCGACGGCTTCTTCCGACTGCTTCGCCGCGCCGTCGAGCACGGCAAGCCCCGTGATGCCGTCCTGCACCTGCTGGAACGCGTTGAGCACCGTTTGCCGATAGTTGGCCTCGGTCGCCCGGTAGCCTTCGCTCGCGTACTTCACGTTGGCCGCGCGACGGCCTCCGTCGAACAGCACCTGGCCCGCTGCCGCGCCGAGCGTCCACATCAGCGTGGGCGCGCTCAGCAAGCTCGCGAACTGCGTGCTTTCCCAGCCGATGCCGGGGCTCAGCGTCAGGCTCGGGAAAAACGCGGCCTTGGCGACGCCGATCTGCGCATTGGCCGCCGCCATCGCGCGCTCGGCCGATGCAATGTCGGGCCGGCGCTGCAACACGTCGCTCGGCACGCCGAGCGCAATGGCGGGCACCTGGAAGCGCTGCATCTGGGGTTCGATCGCGAACTGCGGCGCGGGCACGCCGACGAGCGCGGCGATCGCATGCTCGTATTGCGCGCGCTGATTGACGAGAAGTTGCGCCTGCACGCGCGTGGTGTCGAGCAGCGACTTTTGCTGCAATACGTCGAGCCCCGACACCGAGCCCAGCTCGTGTTCGGAACTCACGTAATCGAGCGCCTTCTGCTGCAGCTTCACCGACTGGTTCAACACGTCGATTTCGGTGTCGAGTTCGCGCAGCGAAAAATAGTCGCTGGCGACTTCCGTGGTCAGCACGAGCCGCGCATTGGCGAGATCGTCAGCCGATTGCTCGGCAAAGGCGCTCGCGCCTTCCACCTGGCGGCGTATGCGGCCGAACAGATCGGTGTCGTAGCTGATCGTGGGGCCGAGTTGCAGATTGTTCTGCACCGTCGATGTGGTCGGCACCGCGTAGTTGGTGCGCGGCCGGTTCTGCGAAATTCTGAAGCGCGACGCCGACGCCGCGAGATCCACTTCCGGCACTCGCTGCGCGCTCGCATTCGCGAGCGTCGCCTGGGCCTGCGCATAATGCGCGCTGGCGGCGACGAGCGTCTGATTTTGCGCGAGCGCCTGCGTTTCTAGCGTGGCGAGCGTCGTATCGTGATAGACGTTCCACCAGTCGGGGTCCATCGGCGAGTGAGACGGCGCCGCGACGCGCCAGTACGAATCGGTTTTCCACTCGGGCGGCACTTCCGCTTGCGGCTGCTTGTAGTCCGGTCCCACGGTGCACGCGGCGAGCAAGACCACACTCGCTGCCGAGCTTGCAGCGGCAGCGAGTGTGATGACAGCCCGGCTTGCGCGGTTCTCCTTCACGACGCCCCCTTCGCAGTCTGTTGCGGCTGCTCGATCTGCACATGATCGCCGTCCGCAATCGAATCGCTCGGGTTGATGATGATCCTGTCGTTCGCGTCAATGCCGCTTTCAATTTCGAGCGATTGCCCGAAATCCTGCGCAATCACGATCTGGCGTAACTGCACATTGCCGTGCGCGTCCACCACGGCGACACGCGGACCCTCGGCGCGGAACAACAACGCATTGCCCGGCACCATCCACTGTGCGTGCACGACGGAAGGCAACGCGACCTGCACATAAGCGCCGGGACGCAGCTTGTTATCCGGATTCGGCAGCGTCACCTCGACTTGCAGCGAACGTGTGGGCACGTCGATCGCGCCCGAAATGTGCGTGACGGTCCCATGAAACTGCTGGCCCGGCAATTCCGCCTGCGTGACCACGGCGTTCTGTCCGACCGACACGTTTTGCGCATACGCTTGCGGCAACTGCACATACACGCGCAACGGGTCCGACTGCGCGAGCGCGAAAAGCGCGCGGCTCGTGCCGCTGCCCGCGTCGATCAGATCGCCCACATCCACGTTGCGCTGCGTGACCACGCCCGCGAACGGCGCGACGATCCGCTTGAACGATTCGAGCTGGCGCAGGCGCTGCACGTTGGCGTCGGCGGCGGCGAGATTGGCCACGCCTTGCGTGTAGGTGCTTTGTCTTTCGTCCAGTTCCTGCTGCGATACGGCATCGCGTTGACGAAGCTGCTGCCAGCGCTCCAGCGAGCTTTTGGCCAGCGCGAGACTCGAACTGGTCTGCTGACGCTGCGCCAGTGCCTGCGCCAGTTCCTGATCGATTTCAGGCGTGTCGAGTTCGGCGAGCAATTGCCCCTGCTTCACGCGCGTGCCGATGTCGGCGTACCAATGCAACAGATAACCGGTCGAGCGCGCATAGATCGGCGACTCGACATTGCCGCGCAACGTGCCCGGCAACGTCGTGCTGCTGCCGCCTTCGGCAGCCTTGGGACTCACCACGTTCACATACTGCGTGGCGTTCTGTTTCGTGGTCTGCTCGACGGCGCGGTTCTGCATGAGGTTCGCCACCACCGTGCGCAACGCGCCCAGCGCGAGCAACACCAGCACGATCACGATGGCGATTTTCGCGCGCTTCCATTCGCGATTGCGCGGCGGCAATGCGTGGCCGCTTTCGGTCTCTCGCGACGGAATCGCCAGCGATGCATGAGTTTTTTCGGTCATCTCAGTTAGCCATCTCGGTTAGCTATCTCCGTCGAACTGGGTAGCCGTTTTCTTCAATTGAGTTGATTCAGCCTAAGCGGGTTGGGCGTCGCCATGGTCGCCGTCGCCGTCCGTATCCTTGCGATGACGGCGCGCGAGACGCGTATGAATGCCCGCGAATACCAGCGGCACGAAAAACAGCGTGGACACCGTCGCAAACAGCAATCCGCCGATCACCGCGCGGCCGAGCGGCGCGTTCTGCTCGGCGCCTTCGCCTAGACCGAGCGCCATCGGAACCATGCCGATGATCATCGCGAATGCCGTCATCAACACGGGGCGAATGCGGCTCGCGCCTGCTTCGAGCGCGGCCGTGAGCGGCGGCGCGCCGGCGGAAAGCCGCTGCCGCGCGAACGCGACCATCAGGATGCTGTTGGCGGTGGCGACGCCCATCGTCATGATCGCGCCGGTCAGTGCGGGCACGCTCAGATGCGTGCCCGTCAGGAACAGCATCCACACAATGCCGGCCAGCGCGGCGGGCAATGCGCTCACGATGATGAGCGGATCGACCCACGACTGGAAGTTCACCACGATCAGCAGATACACCAGCACGATCGCCATCGCCACACCGAGACCCAGACCGATGTACGAGCTGCGCATGGTCTGCACCTGGCCGCGCACGGTGATCTGGCTGCCTCGCGGCAGGGTTGCGCGCGCGCGCTCGACGAGCTTGTCGACCTGATTCGCGACGCTGCCCAGATCGCGCTTGTCGACGCTCACATACAGATCGATCACGGGCCGGATGTTGTAGTGCGTGACGACCGCGAACTGGTTTTTCGGCGCCACGCGCACGAGGTTGCCGAGCAACTGCGTGGGCCCGGTCGCGGACGCGGACACCGGCGTGCGCAATAGGTCGTCGATAGAAGAAATGCGGTACTGCGGCGTTTGCACGGCCACGTTGTACTCGACGCCGTTGCGGTCGTTGTACCAGAAGCCCGGCGACGTTTGCGAGCTGCCCGATAGCGAAACCAGCAGGTTCTGCGCGACATTGCTCGCCGTGAGATTCAGTTGCTGCAAGCGCGTGCGGTCCATCTGAAGATTGAGCGCGGGCTCGTCGAGCTTCTGCTGGATATGCGTGTCGACCGTGCCCGGAATCATGCGCACCTGCTTTAACAAGGTGCGCGCGACGTCGAAGTTGCCTTGCTGGTCGGCGCCGGAAATTTGCACGTCGACGGCTGCGGGCAGGCCGAAGTTGAGAATCTGCGTGACGATGTCGGCCGGCTGAAAGAAGAACTCCACGCCGGGAAAACGTTGCGGCAGCATGGCGCGCAGCTTGTCGATATACAGGGCGGTCGGCTCGTGGCCTTCCTTCAGCGCGATCTGAATCTCGCCGTCGAGTGTGCCGATCGTCCCCGAGTTGCTATACGAAAGATTGATGCCGCTATACGGCAAACCGAGGTTATCGAGAATCGTGCCGAGATCTTTCGCGGGCACGACCTCGCGAATCACTTTCTCCACTTCGTCGGCAAGCCGCGCCGTTTCCTCGATACGCGTGCCGGTCGGCGCGCGCATATGCAAGCGGATATTGCCCGCGTCCACGCTTGGGAAGAAGTCTTCGCCGAGCACGAAGGCAAGCGTCATGGAGAGCACGCAGAAGCCGAGGAAGAGGCTGCCGAAACGGCCGCGGCGCACGAGCAGGCTGCTGAGAATCACAATGTACGTGGCGCGCATTTTCTCGAAGCCGTTGTCGAAGCGCCGGTAAAGACGCGCGAACAGACTCGGCGTTGCATCGGCCTTCGGCTTATGGGCGTGCCCCATCAGCAGCATGGCCAATGTGGGCACCAGCGTGCGCGACAGAATGTACGAGGCGAGCATTGCGAACACGACCGCTTCGGCCAACGGCACGAACAGATAACGCGCCACGCCGGTCAAAAAGAACATCGGCACAAACACGATGCAGATGCACAGCGTGGACACGAGCGCGGGAACCGCGATTTCGCCGGCGCCTTCGAGAATCGCGTCGTGCAGATTCGTGCCCATATGCAAGTGCCGTTCGATGTTTTCGATCGTCACCGTGGCGTCGTCGACGAGAATACCGACCGCGAGCGCGAGACCGCCGAGCGTCATGATATTGATGGTCTGCCCGAGCGCGTGGAGCGCGATCAGCGAAGAGAGAATCGACAGCGGAATCGAAATCGCGATGATGCACGTGCTGCGCCAGTTGCCGAGAAACAGCAGAATCATCGCGGCGGTCAGCGCGGCGGCCACCACGGCTTCGCGCACCACGCCCTGCACTGCCGCCTTCACGAAGACCGACTGGTCGAACAAGGTCGTGATGTTCAGATCCGGCGGCAACGCCGCGCGCGCGCCCGGCAGCAAATTGTGCAGCGTGTTCACAATGGAAAGCGTCGACGCACTGCCGTTTTTCAGCACCGAAATCAGCACGCCACGATGCCCGTTCTGCCGCACGATATTGGTTTGCGGCGAAAAACCGTCGCGCACGTGAGCGACTTCGCGCAGGTACGTCGTCGCGCCGTTGAGCGTGCGCACGGGAATATCGTTGAGTCCTTCGAGCGTCGGCGGCGAGCCGTTCATGTTGATCGTGTATTCCTTAGGTCCGATCTTCGCCGTGCCGGTGGGCAGAATCAGGTTTTGCGCATTGAACGCGCTCATTACGTCGAGCGGCGTGAGGCCTTTGGCGAGCAGCGCGCGCGTATTCAGATCGACGGAAATGAGCCGCGATTTGCCGCCATACGGATAGGGGACGGCCGCGCCGGGAATCGTCACGAGCTGCGGGCGCAGGAAGTTGAGCGCCGTATCGTTGAGTTGCTGCTCGGAAAGTTTCGTGCTCGACAAGCCGAGCTGGATCACCGGAATGCTCGACGCGGAATAGCTGATCACCAGAGGCGGCGTGGCGCCCGGCGGCATCTGCTTTAACTGCGCCTGTTCGACGGCCACCGTCTGCGCAATCGCGGTCTGAATGTTCGCGGTGGGCTGCAAAAACACCTTCAGGATCGTGATGCCCTGGAGCGATTGCGACTCGATGTGCTCGATGTCGTTGACCGTGGTCGTCAAACTGCGTTCGTTGACGGAGGCCATCCGATGCGCCATGTCCTCCGCGGACAAGCCGTTGTACGTCCAGATGATGCTGACCACCGGAATGTTGATCTCCGGCAGCACATCGACCGGCGTGGTGAACAGCACGAAAGGCGTTGCCAGCAGGATCAGAATGGCCATCACGATGAACGTGTAGGGCCGCTTGAGCGCAACGTTGACGATCCACATGAAACGCGCCTGAGTAAAAGTGCAACTGAATGCAGGTGAATGCAGATTAAAGGTGGTGTTACGCAGCTTATGCTAGATCGCTGGCACCAACACCTGCATGGCGCGAAAATGGCCCAATTGTCAGGAAGGAAATAGTAAGGAAAGAATGCTGCGTGGCGGGCGTCCGGCGCGGCCAGTCGCCCTTTTTATTTCAATTTGCCTACGCTTTTTCGCGCCTTTACTTCGCAAACAGCGACGACATATCGGCAAATGCCTTGAATTCGAGCGCATTGCCCGACGGGTCGAGGAAGAACATCGTGGCCTGTTCGCCGACTTCGCCCTTGAAACGCACATGCGGTTCGATGATGAAGTCGAGGCCCGCCTTCTTCAGCCTGTCCGCCGCAGCCTGCCATTGCTCCATGGAAAGCACCGCGCCGAAGTGGCGCACCGGCACGGCGTGACCGTCGACCTTGCTGGTCTGACGGTGCCCGACTTCTTCCGGCGCGAGATGGGCGACGATCTGATGCCCGTAAAAGTTGAAATCGATCCACTGATCCGAGCTGCGTCCTTCGGGGCAGCCGAGCAATTCGCCATAAAATTCCCGCGCCGCAGCGAGGTTATGGACGGGAAACGCCAGATGGAACGGCGGCAAGACGGTTTCGGCAACGCTCATGATGTAGGGACTCGCGGTGGGTGATGGACTGGCCAGGCGGACTTGCGAATGCTGGCTTGGCTGGCAGCGCTAATGCAGATTCACTGGCAGTTTAACCATAAGCAAAAATGGTGGAAAACGATATATATTTGAGCTGACCATCACCAGAATCGATTGATAAAAACCATGCTCAGCGAGCTGAAGACTTTTATTTCCGTTAGCCGGTACGGCACTTTTTCCGGCGCGGGCGCTCGCATCGGCCTGACCCAATCCGCTGTCAGCGCGCAGATGCAGCGGCTCGAAGAGGAACTCGGCTTCGCGCTTTTCGACCGCACGGGGCGCTCCGCCACGCTGAACGACGCGGGGCGAGAAACACTCGCGCTCGCCGAGGAAATCATGGCGCTCTACGCGCGCCTCTCCGAGCGCGGCGCGGTGGCGGCGGAAAGCGGCATGCTGCGCGTGGGCGCGATTGCATCGGCGCAAGTGTCGTTTCTCGCGGACGCATTGGCGCGCTTTCGCGAGGACCGCCCAGGCTGGCGAATTCGCGTGGTGCCGGGCGTCTCGCTCAATCTGCTCGGACAGGTCGACTCCGGCGAACTCGATCTCGCCGTCATCATCAAGCCGCCGTTCGCTCTGCCCTCGGAACTGGAATGGCGCACGCTCGTGACCGAACCGTTCGTGCTGCTCGTGCCCAAAGCGCTCGCGCGCGGCAAGCGTTCATGGCGCGAACTGCTGAAGAGCGAGCCGTTTATCCGCTACGACCGCACCTCGTTCGGCGGCCGCCTGGTCGACCGTTTTCTGCGGCGCTCGCGGCTCAATGTGCAGGACGTGCTGGAACTCGACGAATTGCAGGCAATCGCGCAACTGGTCGCGCGCGGCATCGGCGTCGCGCTGATTCCGGACACGGCGGGTCTCGGCAAATGGCCCGCGGGCGTCGCCGCGTTTTCGCTGGAAGACGCGACGTTTCATCGCGAGATCGGCCTCGTGCAGCGTCCGCGGCATAGCCGGCAGGCGGTGGCCGGCGCGCTGGCCGATTGCATCGAAACCGCGGCCAGCGAATAAAACGCGGCACGTAGGGTCAATTGTGCCGATCGACGCCCGCTCAACTGTATCTGTGCGACCGGGCGAGCGGCGCGCACAATCGACGTTCCGCTTGCCCGCCCCGAGGCTCGACCCATGACCGCCGCCCCCTTCCTTACCGCCGATGTCCTGATCGCCTACAGCGCCTACTTCGTCGGCACGGCAAGCCCCGGTCCCAGCAATCTGGCGATCATGTCGCTCGCGATGAGCGCGGGCCGCCGCTCGGCGCTCACGTTCGCGCTGGGCGTGGTGTCCGGATCGTTCTTCTGGGCGCTGCTGGCTTCGCTGGGTTTGTCGGCGGTGCTCGCCGCTTACTCGCAGTGCCTCTTCGCCATCAAGATTGCCGGCGGTCTTTATCTGCTGTGGCTCGGCTTCAAATCGGCGCGCTCCGCGTTTTCGCCGCGCGAGCTGCCGGCGGGCAACGCGCGCCGGGACGAGCCGCTCAAGCGGCTCTACTTGCGCGGCCTGCTGCTGCATCTTACGAATCCGAAAGCCATTCTGGTGTGGATGTCGATCGTTTCGCTCGCCATGTCGAACGCAGGCAGCGCGTCGCATGTCGCGCCCGTCGTGCTCGGCTGCATGTGCATCGGCGTGTCGGTGTTCAGCAGCTATGCGCTGCTGTTTTCCACGGCGTCCGCGCGGCGTGTCTATCTGGCCGTGCGGCGCTGGCTCGACGGTTCGCTCGCCATCATGTTCGGCATTGCGGGCTTCAAGTTGCTGACGTCGAAAACCTAGACCCGCTGCTTCAATTCGCGGCGGGCTGATCGACACCGGCCGCGCGCAGCGCTTCGTGCAAAGTGCCGAAAATACAGCTCGCGCCGATCAGCGGCGTGATGCCGTGCCGGTCCATATCGGAGCGCAAATAGCGGTTCACGCGCGCGAAAATCACTTCAATTCCGCTGCGTTTGAGCATGCCGCACAAATCGCCCACCGAACGCGAGGCCGAATAATCGAGGTCGGTAATTGCGCTCGCATCGATCACGAACCAGCGCACCGGACTCGGCGCGCCATCGATCAGGCGGCGCGTATCGTCGGCAAAAAAGTGGTCGTTCGCGTAGAACAGATCGGCGCCGAAGCGGTAAACGATCAGCCCCGGCGCGGTTTGCGTGCCCGGCAACGCGGGCACCGGCACCCAGATGCCGTGATCGTCGGGCGCGAGGATCATCGTATGAGGACGGTAGCTGTGGCGCACGTGGCGCAGCAACGACAATGCGACCGCCACCAGAATACCGTGCTCGACGCCGATCAGCACCACGGCCGCGGCGGTGAACACGGCGAGCGTGAATTCACCCGGACTTTCGCGGCGCATCGCGAACAAGGTCTTCAGGTCGATCAGTCCGATTGCGATGGTAAACACAATGCTCGCGAGAATGCAGCGCGGCAGATACTGCAAAAAGCGGCTGAAAAAAAGCAGCACCACGACCACCACGGCTGCGAACACGAGCTGCGCGAACTGGCTGCTCGTGCCCGCGCGATCGGCCATTGCCGTTTGCGTGGGACTGCCGTTGACCACGAACGCGCCCGAAAACGCGGCCGCCGCGTTGGCTGCGGCGATGCCGAGGAGGTCCGCATTGGTGTCGGCCGCTTCGTGATGGCGCTCGGCAAACACGCGGCTCGCGGCGGCGCTCTGCGCGACGATCATCACGAAACAGGACGCGGCGACCGGCATGAGATCGAGCATCTGCTGCCATGTCACCGAGGGCACGGCGAGCGGCGGCAATCCGCCCGCGACCGGACCGAGCACCGCGACGCCATGCGCGGCCAACCCGTAGAGATCGCTCGCGGCGATGCCCGCCACGACCGCGATCAGCGGCAACGGCAAGCGCGGCAAGAAGCGCTTGAAAAACAGCACGGCCACGACGACGAGTACGGAAAGCACAAGCGTCGGCACGTTGAGCTGCGCCCATTCGCGCGCGACCAGAGCGAGTTGGTCGATGCTGCGCGCCGCGTGTCCGGGCACGCCGAGCATGTCGCCCAACATCGCGATGCCCACTTGCACGCCGACGCCCGCGAGAAAGCCGACCAGCACCGTGCGCGACAGGAAGTCGGCGAGAAAGCCCAGTTTGAAAATGCGCGCGACGAATAGCAATGCGGCCGTGAGCAGCGCGACCATCGCGGCGAGCGACGCATATTCGGCGCTCGAAGGCGGCGCCATGGTCGAAAGACGGCTCGCGAAGATCGTGGCGGTGGCGGAATCGGCAGCCACGACGAGTTCCCGCGACGCGCCGAAGAAGGCAAACGCGATGAGCGGCAGAAAGACGGTATAAAGGCCGGTGACCGCCGGCATGCCCGCAATGCGCGCGTAGCCGAGCACCTGTGGAATATCCATCGACGCGAGCTGCGCGCCCGCCAGCGCGTCTCGCGCCGCCGTGGCGCGGTTCAACGGAAGCACGCCCTTGAGCACGCCCACGCGCGCCAGATTCGCCAGAAAGTCTCGCATATACGATGCCGCCCCAAACTCAGGTTATCGTGCATCGTGCCGCGATTCGGCCCTTCAAGGCAAGACCTGCGAACAGACCGGCAACCGCCGCAAGCGAGCAGCGGCACTCACTGGCCGGCTCCGTCGAAACGCTCTGCGTTCAAACTCAACGTTTGAAGTGGCCTGTCAGCGGATCGACATGGCGGGCGAAACCGAACAACGCCGCAATGCAGATCGGACAGGCGATGATGAAGATGGCCAACATCTCGCACCCCGTAAACATTTTTTATTGCAGACAAGTCTACGCGATAAGCAAGGAGATTGAATGGGGAGAAACCGCAAAGCACTGTTGCGGCTTGTTACACGGACGCGAGGCGACGGCGCGCATTTTAGCCCTTCAAATAAGGGCTAAACGCGCTGAGTGCCGCGATAGGGCGCGCCGCGAACATGAATGTGGACGCGCAAACGTTTTCGCGCGTACTGCATGTATTGCACGTATTGCGCATTTGAAAGACGAACGCCGGGATCGGTGAGAAACCGTAAGGCGCGCTAAGCCGCAAACTCGCCGCGATCATAGGCCTCGCAATACGCTTTCCAATCCGCCGCGACTTGCGCCTCGCATTGTGTGGCGAGTTCGATCAGCGGCACCTGCCAGTCCTTGCGATTGCCGAACGCGATCAGGTCGTCCGCAATCGACGACTTCTGCCGCCCGCCGCTGCGCAAATGCGCCCATGCACTCAATTCCGCCATGCTGTTGACCACCCCTTCGAGTCGCGGCAGCTTGCCGTTCCAGTCCTGCAACGCAACACGATCTTCCGACGGCTGCAAACTGCGCAGCACGTACGAGCGCTGATTGAATTCCACCGCATGCAGAAAGGCCTGCGAGACCGCCTGATTGCGCCGCTGAATCTCGACGACGCGCTGCGCCTCGGTCTGCCATGGCGGCTGCGGCGTCTGCACATGCGGCGCCACGGAAGAAGGCAGCGCCTCTTTCAGATCGATCAGATAATTGCCGTCGGGCGAGCCCTTTCCTTCCACCAGAATCACATAGCGATCCACACCGAGGCTGCCCGTGCCCGCGATGCGCCGCGCGACGTCGAGCACGCGATAGAAATCCGGATCGCTCTCTCCAGCCGCGAACTGCTGCATGAACTGGGTGACCGCGGCGCGCCGTTCGTCGCTTACGGGCAGCGCCTTTTTGCCGTCCACCTTGAGCACGCGGGTTTTCCCTTTGAGCGTGGTGCGCCGGTCGAGATGCGCGGCACGCGTGCGGCTTGCCAGGGCATCGAAGAGATCGCGCACCATGCCCGACGACGTCTCGCGCTCGGTCCAGCGCGCCTTGCCGAACGCGAGCGCCGCACCATACGACTCCACCGCCGTATGGCAGAGCGCGAGGGCCTGCGCGCGGCTCAACTTCAGATCGCCCGCGCCGACCAGCATGCTCGTCAGCAAGCGCACGAGTTCGACCAGATTAGGCGCAAGACAGGCTTCGTCGAAATCGTTGTTGTCGAAATAGATGAGGCGATTGTCCGCCTTATAGCTGCCGAAGTTCTCCAGATGCATGTCGCCGCAAATCCAGACCGCCGGCGCATTGTCGAATAGCGTGGCTTGCGGCAGCCGTTCGTAAAACAAATGACAGGTGCCGCGCAGGAACACGAACGGCGACGTGCGCATCGCCCTGTATTTCATGACGAGACGTTCGGGATCGCGGCCTGCGTTGAAGCGGGCAATGGTTTGCGCAAGATCGATCATGTATGTCCTTTTTGCACGCGTTGAAACCCGCGCGTTAAAACCCGTTTGCACTCAACTCGCCTGTGCGCCGAACTTCTTGCGATAAGCGCCGGGGCTCGTCAAGGCGATGCGCCTGAAATGCCGCCGCAGCGATTCTTCCGAGCCGAAGCCGGCGAGTTCCGCGACGCGCGCCATCGACAACGTGGCCGGCGCTTCGAGCAGCTCGCGCGCAATGGCCACGCGCTCGCGCACGAGCCATTCGTAGGGCGCCATGCCGGTCGCATCATGAAACTGCCGCTGCAAGGTGCGCGTGCTCATGGACGCGCGATCCGCGAGCGAGCGCAAGGTGTGCGGCAACGCGGGATGACGGCGCGCCCAGTCCATCAGCCGCGCGAGGCGTCCGCTGTCGTCGTGCGGCATGGGACGCGGCACGAATTGCGCCTGACCGCCCTCGCGATGCGGCGGCACCACGAGCCGCTGCGCGACCCGGTTCGCGACGGCGCGGCCATGATCGCGGCGCACGAGGTGCAGCAGCATGTCGAGTCCCGCCGCCGATCCCGCAGACGTGATGATCTGCTGCTCATCGACATAGAGCGCGTCGGGCTGCACATGCAGATGCGGATACCTTTCCTGCAATTTCGCCGCATAGCGCCAGTGCGTGGTGACTGTTTTGCCGTCGAGCACGCCCGCCGCCGCCAGCACGAAGACGCCCGAGCAGATCGAGCACAGGCGCGCGCCGCGCCGGTACGCGGCGCGAATTTTTTTGAGCAGCGGTTCGGGCGGGACTTCGTCGGCATCGCGCCAGCCGGGAATCACGATGGTGTTCGCGCGATCCAGCAATCTGAGCGTGTACGGCGCAGCAAGCGTGATGCCGCCCGCCGCGCGAATCGGCCCGGCTTCGGCCGCGCACACGGCGAAGCGATACCAGTTCACGTCGAGTTCGGGGCGCTCGAGCGCGAACACCTCGGTCACGCAGCCGAATTCGAAAGTGCAGAGCCGGTCATAGGCCAGCGCGACGACAAGATGATTGTGCATGGCGTAATCTTACCGCCCGGCTTGTTTCTTCGATGCGCCTCTTCACGCGGGCGCGGCGGCGCTCAGCTCGAAGCCCTCGTCGAGCCAGCCGGTCACGCCGCCGATCATGACTTTCACGGGGCGGCCCAATTCCGCCAGCCGCATGGCCCCACGCGTCGCGCCGTTGCAATGCGGCCCCGCGCAGTAGGTGACGAACAAGGTGCCGGGCGCGTATCCGGCGAGTTTCGACGCGACGATCTTGCCATGCGGCAAATTCACCGCGCCGGGCACATGACCGCTTGCGAACAATGCGGGGCTGCGGACATCGAGCAGCACGAAGTCGACGGCGTGCGCACCGCGTGCAAAGGCGGCACGCACATCGGCGCAGTCGGTTTCAAAGGCAAGCGACGCGCTGAAATGCGCGAGCGCAGCGGCGCTTGCGGCGGCGGGAACGGCGGACACTTCCGACATCGTGTGGCTCCTTCGCGTGTTGGGATGGAACCGATTATGGAAGTTCGAGACGATCCACGACAGTGGCCATATCGACAACTTCCGGTAACATCGCGCCACACGCCGGAGCCGCCGTCAGCGAATGGAAGACGGATGCCGCGCGAGCGCCGTCACCTGCATCGTCATATACGGAAAGAGTGGCAAGGCCGACAGCATGGTGTGCAATTCATCGTGCGAGTCCACGTCGAACACGCTGTAGTTCGCATACTCGCCGACCACGCGATGCAGTTGCTGCCACTTGCCTTGCCGTTGCAGTTCCTGCGCGTAAGCCTTTTCGCGCGCCTTGATTTCGTCGGCCTGAGCAGCCGGCATGTCGTGCGGCAGGCGCACGTCCATTCTCACCAGATACAGCATGTCTTCTCTCCAGATTGATTTTGGGTTGAACGCGCTCACGCATTCTTGTCGCGGCGGTAGAACGCGAGCTTGTCCTCGTCGATATGAAGACCCAGGCCCGGGCCTTCCGGCACATGAAGATCGAAGTCGCGATATTGCGGGCGCGCTGTGACGATGTCGTCTTTCAACAGCAGCGGGCCGAATAGTTCGGTGCCCCAGGCAAGTTGAGGAAGCGCGCTGAAACCGTGCGCCGATGCAACCGAGCCAATGCTGCCCTCCAGCATCGTGCCGCCATACAGGGACACGCCGGCCGCATCGGCAATCGCGGCGGTGCGCAACATGCCGTAGATTCCGCCCGACTTGGCGATCTTCAATGCGAACACGTCCGCGCACGCGTCGCGCACGAGCTCGAGTGCGTCTTCCGGTCCGGTCACGGCTTCATCAGCCATGATCGGCACCGTGAAGCGCGCCGCCAGCCTCGCGAGCGCCCCGCGCTGCTCGCGCGGCGTGGGTTGTTCGATCAGGTCGATACCGGCGGCCTCGAGCGCTTCGATGCCGAAGGCCGCATCGACCTCGTTCCAGGCCTGATTCACGTCCACCGTCACCTTCGCGCGATCGCCGAGCGCGGCCTTGATGGCCGACACGTGCGCCACGTCGTCGCGGACGCCGCGCCGCCCGATCTTGAGCTTGAATGTATGGTGGCGGCGTTCGGCGAGCAGCATTTCCGCTTCTTCGATGTCGCGTTGCGTGTCGCCGCTCGCGAGGGTCCAAAGCACCGGAAGGGTTTTGCGCACCGCGCCGCCCAGCAGCGTCGCGACGGACACGCCGAGGCGCTTGCCTTGCGCGTCCAGCAAGGCCGTTTCGATCGCGCACTTGGCGAAACGGTTGCCGCGCGCGACCTTGTTGAGCTTGAGCATCGCGCTGTTGATCTGCGTTGCATCGTGGCCGATGAGCGCGGGCGCCAGATAGGTGTCGATGGTCAGCTTGATGCCTTCGGGACTTTCGTCGCCGTACGACAGACCGCCAATCGTGGTGGCTTCGCCAATGCCCTCGATGCCATCGCTCGAATGCAGACGAACGATCACGAGAGTTTGCTGGCGCATCGTCGCCATGGCGAGCTGATGCGCGCGAATGGTGGGGAGATCAACCAGAATCGCTTCGACGGAGGTGATGTGGGCGTTCATACCTGGAATGACAAAGTGGAGGGGTTGCCCAAGTATTGCGCGCCTCACACTCGCCTGTCCAAGACCATCGACGTCTAGTGCCATACCACCGAGGTATAGCCCAGGCTAAACCATCCGTCACTCCGCCCGCTCGGCGGGCGCCCCATGCGGTATCTGTTCTTCCTCGTACAGCCGGTAGATAAGTTCGAGCATTTCACGAATGTCACGCGATTCGTCGAGCGAACGCATGCTCATGATGATCGGCGAGACGAGCGTTGGGTCGTCGAGTTCCTTGTAGCTGACGTCGTCGCGCTTCAGGCCATACACGCTGCTCGGCACGACGGAAATGCCTTCGCCCGCCGCGACGAGACCGAGCGCGATCTGCAATTCCCTCACTTCGTAGATCCGCCGCGGTTTGAGCGCGCGATCATGAAAGGCCGCGAGGACCTGGTCCGCGTAACTGGGGCGCGGCGCTTTCGGGAAAATGATCAGCGTCTCGTTCACCAGGTCGCTCAGCGCGAGCACGGGTTTGTCGAGTGAAAGCGGATGGCCGTCCGGCAGCGCGACGATCATCTTCTCCTCGCGAAGAATCACGCGCCGGATGTTCGCGTCTTCGTGCCGAATCCGGCCGAAGCCGACATCGATGCGGCCGTCTTTCAGCGCTCTGATCTGGTCCATTGTCGACATCTCGTGAAGACTCAATTCGACGGTGGCGTTTTCGTCGCGAAAGCGCCGGATGATTTTCGGCAGCATTCCATACAACGTGGAGCCCACGAATCCGACCGAGAGACTGCGCTCGATATTGCCCACGCGCCGCGTCATGGATTCGAGGTCGGCAGTTTGCGCGAGCAGCTGCGCGGCATGCGAATAAAAGAACTTGCCCGTCTCGGTCAGCTTGAGCGGCCGCGAGTTGCGCTCAAGCAGTTGCACGCCGAGATTGTCTTCGAGTTGCTGTATCTGACGGCTCAACGGCGGCTGCGCAATGTTCAGACGTTGCGCGGCGCGCGTGAAATTGCGCTCCTCGGCCACCGCGACGAAATAACGAAGGTGCCGCAGCTCCATTTCAATACCTCCGCGATATAGACCAATACTAAATCAGTGTTGGACGGGCCTTTGAGGTGTCCATTATTCTGCATTCACACTCTGTTTCAGCACCACATTATACCTTCCAGACATATTCAACCCAGTGCCGAATCGAGGGTAAACCCCGCCAATAGTTGAGAGATTGAGGAGCAGACATGAGCGTCAAGGTGTTCGATACGAAGGAAGTCCAGGACCTGCTGAAAGCGGCCACGAACGTCGCGAGCCAGGACGGCAACGCTCGCGCGAAGCAGATCGTGCAGCGCCTGTTGAGCGACCTGTTTAGAGCCATCGACGAGCTCGACATCACGCCCGACGAAATCTGGGCCGGCGTCCACTACTTCAACAAACTTGGTCAGGATGGCGAAGCAGCGTTGCTCGCCGCGGGCCTCGGTCTCGAGAAGTATCTCGACATTCGCATGGACGCCGAGGACAGGGAGGCCGACATTCACGGCGGCACGCCGCGCACCATCGAAGGTCCGCTGTATGTGGCCGGTGCGCCGGTGCGCGACGGCGTGTCGAAGATCGACGTGAATCCCGACGCGCAAGCCGGTCCGCTCGTGATTCGCGGCACCGTGACCGGGCCGGATGGCAAGCCCGTGGAAGGCGCGCTGGTGGAATGCTGGCACGCCAATTCGAAGGGCTTCTATTCGCACTTCGACCCGACCGGCGCGCAAAGCGAATTCAATCTGCGCGGCGCGGTGAATACCGGCGCGGACGGCAAATACGAATTTCGCACGCTCATGCCGGTGGGCTACGGCTGCCCGCCGCAGGGCGCGACGCAGCAGTTGCTCGACACGCTCGCCCGCCATGGCAACCGCCCCGCGCACGTGCACTTCTTCGTCACGTCCGGTCAGCATCGCAAGCTGACCACGCAGATCAACATCGAAGGCGACCCATTGATCTGGGACGACTTCGCCTACGCCACGCGCGAGGATCTGATTCCGCATGTGGTGGCAAAGACCGGCGGCGCGGCGCTGGGCATGAAGACCGATGCCTATCAGGAAATCGAGTTCAACATCGAGTTGACTCCGCTGGTTCAGGGCAAGGACAACCAGATCGTTCACCGCCCGCGCGTGTCAGCCGCAGCGTAATGCCCCGCATGCGGCGGCAGTTTAATCACACAGCCGCCGCCTGATTTCCCGCCAGATTCATTCGACACCAATGCAGCGCCATGGCCTGGCGCCGCATGGGGAGAGCACACATGTCCGCCATTATCGATAAAGCCGCGCAGCTCGATGAACTGCTGCACACCGCCGTCCAGGACGACAAGGAAACCGGCATTTTCCGTTGCCGCCGCGACATCTTCACGAACGCCGATCTGTTCGAACTGGAGATGAAGCACATCTTCGAAAGCAACTGGGTGTACCTCGCGCACGAAAGCCAGATTCCCGAGAACAATGATTACTACACGACGTGGATCGGCCGCCAGCCGGTGGTGGTCACTCGCGACAAAAGCGGCGAGCTGCACGCGGTCATCAACGCCTGCGCGCACAAGGGCGCGATGCTGTGCCGCCGCAAGCACGGCAACAAAGGCACATTCACGTGCCCGTTCCATGGCTGGAGTTTTTCCAACACCGGCAAGCTGCTGAAGGTGAAGGATGCGAAAACCACTGAATATCCAGTGCAATTCAACACGCACGGCTCGCATGACCTGAAGAAGGTTGCGCGCTTCGAGAGCTATCGCGGCTTCCTGTTCGGTAGCCTCAATGCCGACGTCATGCCGCTTGCGGATTATCTCGGCGAGACGCGCGTCGTGATCGATCAGATCGTCGATCAGGCCGCGAACGGACTCGAAGTGCTGCGCGGCAACTCCTCGTATATCTACGACGGCAACTGGAAGATGCAGATGGAAAACGGCTGCGACGGCTATCACGTCAGCACCGTGCACTGGAATTACGCCGCCACGATGGACCGCCGCAAGGTGGACGGCACCAAGGCAGTGGACGCGAACGGCTGGAGCAAATCGGTCGCCGGCGTATACGGATTCGACCACGGCCACATCCTGCTGTGGACCAACACGATGAACCCGGACGTTCGCCCGGTCTATCAGTACCGCGAAGAGATCAAGGCACGCGTGGGCGAAGTCAACGCGGACTTCATCGTCAATCAGACGCGCAATCTGTGCCTGTATCCGAACGTATTTCTGATGGACCAGTTCAGCACGCAGATTCGCGTGATACGGCCGCTTGGCGTGGATAAAACCGAAGTCAGCATTTTCTGCTTTGCGCCGAAGGGCGAGAGCGCAGCCGATCGCGCCAACCGCATTCGCCAATACGAGGATTTCTTCAACGTCTCGGGCATGGGCACCGCCGACGATCTCGAAGAATTCCGCGCCTGTCAGGCTGGCTATGCCGGCACGACGGCGTTATGGAACGACCTCTCGCGCGGCGCGCCGTTGTGGGTCGACGGTCCCGACGAAAACGCGAAGCGCATGGGCCTGATGCCACGCATTTCCGGCGAGCGCAGCGAAGACGAAGGTCTCTTCGTATGCCAGCACGAATACTGGGTGAACGTGATGCGCGACGCGCTGAAGAAGGAACAGGCGGAGGCGCTGTCATGAGCTTCGACTACCCGACCATCTGCGCTGCCCTGTATCGCGAGGCGCGTCTGCTCGACGACCGCAACTGGGACGAGTGGCTCGCCTGTTATGCGGACGACGTGACGTACTGGATGCCCGCGTGGGACGACGACGACCAGCTCACCGACGACCCGCAGAGCCAGATCTCCCTGATGTATTACCCGGACCGCGGCGGCCTCGAAGATCGCGTGTTCCGTATCAAGACCGAACGCAGCGGCGCCTCGATGCCCGAGCCGCGCACGAGCCACAACGTCATCAATGTGGAAGTGCTGGGCGAGCGCGACAGCGAAGTGGACGTGCGCTACAACTTCGACACGCTCAGTCACCGCTACCGCGTCACCGACCATTATTTCGGCACGATGTTCGTCACGTTGCGCCAGGCGGGCGACGCGTTGCTGATCGCTCGCAAGAAGATTGTGCTGAAGAACGACTACATCCGTCAGGTACTCGACATCTACCACGTTTGACGCCGTGTACCGCGACGAGACTGGAACACCAGGAGGCAACATGTCCAGCTACAACATTGCGCTGAATTTCGAAGACGGCGTGACTCGCTTTGTGGAATGCAAAGCCGGCGAGAAAGTGCTCGATGCAGCCTTTCGCGCGAAGATCAATCTGCCGATGGATTGCTCCGACGGCGTCTGCGGCACCTGCAAGTGCCGCGCCGAAAGCGGCGCTTACGATCTCGGCGACGACTATATCGAAGACGCGCTCAGCGACGGCGAGAAAGACAGCGGGCTCGTGCTCACCTGCCAGATGGTGCCGCAAAGCGATTGCGTGATCGCGGTTCCGGCGTCGTCCACGGCGTGCAAGACGGCGCACAGCGCGTTCGCCGCGACGGTGTCGAAAGTCGAGCCGCACAACGACGCTGCCGTCGTGCTCGAACTCCACGTGGATGCCAACGCGCCCGTATTCCTCGCGGGTCAATACGTGAATATCGATGTTCCGGGCAGCGGCCAGCATCGTTCGTATTCGTTTTCTTCCGCGCCGGGCGAATCGAAAGTCAGTTTTCTGATCAAGCGGATTCCCGGCGGCGTGATGAGCACCTGGCTCGATTCCGCGCAGCCCGGCCACAAGCTGGCACTGACAGGACCGCTCGGCAGCTTCTATCTGCGCGCCGTCGAGCGGCCGTTGCTGTTCCTCGCGGGGGGCACGGGCCTCGCGCCGTTCCTGTCGATGCTGGAAGTGCTCGCGCGCGCCCATTCGCAGCAGCGCGTGCATCTGATCTACGGCGTGACGCGGGAACTCGACCTCGTGCAGGTCGATGCAATCGACACCTACCTCGCGCGCTTGCCGAACTTCAGCTACAGCACGGTCGTGGCGGATGCGGATTCGAATCATCCGCGCAAGGGCTGGGTCACGCAGCACATTCCCGCCGACGCGTTGAATGACGGCGACGTCGACGTGTATCTGTGCGGACCGCCTCCGATGGTCGATGCCGTGCGCCAGCATTTCGACGACAACGGCGTCGCGCCCAACAGCTTCCACTACGAGAAGTTCACGCCCAACGCAGCCGCGAGGACCGTATGAATACGCAACGATTCGCGGGCAAGGTGATGGTCGTCACCGGCGCGGCGCAAGGCATCGGGCGCGCGGTGGCGCTGCGCGCAGCCGCGGAAGGCGGCAAGGTGCTGTTCGTGGACCGCGCCGGCTTCGTCGCCGACGTGGCGGCCGAGGCGAAAGGCGCGGACACGGCAGGCTTCGTTGCCGATCTGGAGACGTATGAAGGCGCGGCATCGGCGATGGCTTTCGCGGCGCGCACGTTCGGCGGCATCGACATTCTCGTGAACGGCGTGGGCGGCGCGATCCGCATGCGCCCGTTCGCCGAGTTCGAGCCCGCGCAGATCGACGCGGAAATCCGCCGCTCGCTGATGCCCACGCTGTATGCGTGCCACGCGGTTTTGCCGCATCTGCTGGCGCGAGGCGGCGGGACTATTGTCAATGTGTCTTCGAATGCGACGCGCGGCATTCGGCGCGTGCCGTATTCGGCGGCCAAGGGCGGCGTCAACGCGATCACCCAGTCGCTCGCGATGGAATATGCGCAGCGCCATATCCGCGTGGTCGCGACCGCCCCGGGCGGCACCGAGGCGCCCGCGCGACGCGTGCCGCGTAATGCAGCCGGCGACAGCGAGCAGGAAAAAGCGTGGATGGGCGAAGCGGTCGAACAGGTCACGGAGTCGACGTTCTTCAAGCGCTACGGCAGCATCGACGAGCAGGTGGGACCGATTCTGTTCCTCGCGTCCGACGAGGCCAGCTATATCACCGGCACGGTGTTGCCGGTCGCGGGCGGCGACGAGGGATGACCGCCGGGGTGACGGCCGTGCTCGAACCCGCTCACTAGCGCTCGACGAGCGGCTCGTAACGATCGACGAATAGCGCGTCCGACATGCAAAACACTTCGCCCTCGGACGAAGTGATGATCCAGTCGCCCACCTGCACGGTGTGCCACCCTTCCGGCGTGGCGACCGACCAGGCGCCATTCCGTTCCTCGACGGCGGGATGGTCTCCGGGCGCGAACCACTGCGTGGCTTCGATAACAGAACGGCGTTTCTGAAACTTCATTCAACCTCCATGGGGCGTCGGCAGCCGTCGTCTTACGAAGGCAGCCAGCCGCGGTCGATAGGCCATGCCAGCAGTTTCCGGTACACCGCAACAAGACTGTGTGTCAGCGTGACGCCGGCCCGTCCCCATAACGGAGCAATCAACGCGTACGTCACGCAGGCGACAGCGGCAGCGCCCACCATGTCGAGCGGAAAATGCACGCCGACGAAGATGCGCGCCCACGCCACGGCGAGACCGGCGATCAGCAGCGGCACGCCGTAGCGGCGCACGCCGCCGAGCAGCAAGGTCAACGCGGCGCTCGCGAACACGGTGCCGTGATCGCTCGGAAACGACGAGTCCGGCGCATGCTCCACAAACGTATGCCCCAGCCCGATCATGAACGGCCGCGGATGCGTCCACGCGAGACCGATGAGCTGATTGATGCCGAGCGCCAGCAAGGCGACACAGCACACGCGCACGGCGACGGCGCGCTGGCGCTCGCCGCCCGCGAGCCACATCGCGGCCAGCGCGGCGGGCACGAGGTAGATCAGATAATCGGCAATCAGCCGCGCCGCGTCGATCTGCCACGGTGGCGTCGACGGCGTGGCGTTGATCGTCAGAAAAAGTGTGCGGTTCAATGCTTCTAATGCATTCATGCCTTGATTTTCGAGTGATCTGTAATGAGTTGGCCCGATCTTAACGGCCAAAACTTATGGAAGACTTAGCTGCAAGCGGGATGACGGCCGCAATACGTAGACTAAACTACCTGGATGGCGGAGTTCGCTGCTCCCGATTGCCGGTGACGCTTCAGGGGAAAGTCATGGAACGTGAACTGAAAATGCAGTTTGCAGCACGACAGGCGAAGAAATTGCATGACTCGCCTCTACTCGCGTCGCTACTGACCGAGGCGCCCCGCACAGAACATCTGCTCAGCACCTACTTCGATACCGACGACCTCGCGCTGCACCGCCTCGGCGCCTCGCTGCGCGTGCGCTCGACAGGCGAGCATCATATGCAGACGCTGAAGACCGCCGGGTCGTCGCGCGCGGGACTTTACGAGCGCGAGGAAATCGAGTGCGAGGTGTCGGGCAACACGCCCGAACCCGCGGCGCTGCCAATCGGCGATCTGGAAGACGCCGACATCGGCAAGCTGTTGCGCGAAGCGGACCTCGTCAATCGCCTCAAGCCGATCTTCGTCACGCAAGTGGAGCGGTCCATTTCCTTACTGCATCTTCCCCAAGGCGACGAAATCGAACTTGCGCTCGATGAAGGCGTCGTCAAAGCCGGAGAGGCCGCCGTTCCGATTTACGAAGTCGAATTCGAACTGAAGCGCGGCGAGCCCGATCGCCTCTATCAGTTCGCGCTCGATCTGCTGGACACCCTGCCTTTGAGGATCAGCTACCTCAGCAAAGGCAGCCGCGGATACGAACTGGTTGTACAGGAACATAGCGAGCCGGTTCGTGCGCAACCGCTCAAACTGAAAAAAGGCGATACCGTTGAACAGGCATTCCGGCGCATCGCCGACAATTGCCTCGCCCAGATACACGGCAACGAGCGCGGCGTCGTGTCGGGCCACGATCCTTCGAGCGTGCACCAGATGCGCGTGGGACTGCGGCGCCTGCGTTCCGCATTCAATCTTTTCGAGCGCGTGATCGCGGCGCCGCCCTCCTTTCAGGACGAACTGCGCTGGATAGCGGGCGAGCTCGGAGGGGCGCGCGACTGGGAAGTGATCGCCAACTCGACGCTGCCCATGGCCTTCGACGGCGCGCCCGAGGACACCCACGCGCGGGAAGTCACGGAAGCGGCGCGAGACATCGCCCGGCAGAACCGCACTCGCGCGGCTGCGGCTGTGGACTCGGCGCGCTATACGCGGCTCATCATCGAGCTTGCGCGCTGGCTCAATCAGGCAGGCTGGCGTGAAGGTCTGAACGACGACCGACGTTCCGCGCTCGGGAAGACAATCGTCAAGTTTGCCGGCAAGACGCTATGCAAGCGGCACGACACCCTGCTCACGCGCGGCGACAAGCTGCCGGATCTGGACCCGGAGCGGCGCCATCGCGCGCGCATTGCAGCCAAGAAACTGCGCTACGCCACGGAGTTTTTCGCGTCGCTGTATCCGAAGCAGGCTGTGCGCCACTACTCGGAGGCGCTCAGCGCGCTTCAGGACGACCTCGGCTGGCGCAACGACGCCGTCGTCGCGGACGGCCTCCTCAAAACACTCGCCGCCGAGCGCGCGGAGACGGCGACCGGCGCGGGCTATGCGCGAGGCTATCTCGCGGCGCGCGTCGCGGCCGACCATGACGCGCTGCAAAAATTATGGAAGCGCTTTCACCGCCTGTCGCCGCCACACTGACCTGCTGAACGAACCCGTCGGCGCTTCGCCGAAAGTGAATGCCGCGCCCCGATTGCACGCACAAACCGTATATACTGTTTATACCGTATTTCACCAACGAGACCGACAATGACTCAAGCGACTACAAAAAAGCCTACCAAGAAGGCATTTCATTTTCCCAAGGCAGCCGCTGCCGCAGCCGCCGAAGAAACAAAAACGCAAGCCGTAGCGCCGGCTGCGGATGCTGTCAAAAAGAAGGCTACTGCAAAGAAAGCGCCGAAGGCCGCAGCCGCCGTCGAGCCCGCTCAGGCCAAAACCGAGGCCTCGTCGGCCAAAGCCGCTAACGGCGCGAAAGCCCGGCGCGTGAAAAAGGACCAAGTGGTGCGCGACAGCTTCACCATGCCGAAGTCCGACTATGACAAAATCGCGGCGCTCAAGCAGAAGTGTCTGGCCGCAGGCATTTCCGTGAAGAAGAGCGAACTCCTGCGCGCCGGGCTGCTGATGCTCGAATCGGCGGCGGACAAGCGTCTGCTGGCTGCTGTCTCCGCTGTGGAGCAGGTGAAGACCGGGCGGCCCACCAAGCACTGAGCCGGCTCGTTCCGATCCTCGGCCATGAAGTGCTCATGCCGTTCAATGGAGCGGCACGAGCCACGCGTGATCCTGCATGACCACGCGCGCTTCATTTAGTTAGGTCTCCGTGCATATAGTGCGCGGCAATTCCACTTCGCCATTTGCGATGTTCCACGACGATAGCCGTATTCAATTGGAATTCGGCTTGCCTGCATCCTCTAATGGGCCTTATGCAGTGCAATCCTCAGGAATGGATTGGCGCGTCTGATTCAAGCAGCGCGTCGAGTCGGCGAAACGTCCGCTCCCCCCTAAGTTCGTTGCACTGACAACTCTGCCACAGTGCTGTCCTGCAACAAAAACCGGCGGGGAGACAATCATGAAAGCATTGCGCGTGATGGTGGCGAGTCTGTTTTGCGTCGGTTGCGTGGCCGAGGCATATGCGGCAGACGTCGTCGGAGCCGGCAGTACGTTCGCCGAACCTCTTTATATGCGATGGGCCGCCGACTATCGAAAGTCCGGCGGCGGCAAAGTGATCTATCACGGCACGGGTTCCGCCGATGGGATCAAGCAGATTCTCGCCCATGAAGTGGACTTCGCGGGATCGGACGCGCCGCTCACCGACGACCAACTGGCCGCCGACGGCTTGCAGCAATTCCCCACCGCGGTAGGCGGCGTGGTGCCGGTCGTCAATCTGCCCGGCATCAAGGCGGGACAACTCACGCTGTCCGGCGAGGTGCTGGCCGCGATCTTTCTCGGCAAGGTTCTCTACTGGGACGACCCTGCCATCGCGCGATTGAATCCGAACATCAAAATGCCGGACACGCCGATCGCCGTGGTGCGTCGACAGGACGGTTCGGGCACGACGCTGATCTGGACGCACTATCTCGCGCAGGTCAGCGCGGAGTGGAAACGCAAGGTCGGCGAAGGCACGAGCGTGCGCTGGCCGCGTGGCATCGGCGGCAAAGGCAACGAGGGCGTCGCCACTTACGTCGGCTATCTGCCGGGCGCAATCGGCTACGTCGCGTGGGACTTCACGAAGCAAAACCGCTTGACATACACGGCCATGATCAATGCAGCCGGCTCTCCGGTTCAACCTGGCGTCGCGACATTCAAGGCGGCGGCGGCCAGCGCCGACTGGTCGAGTTCGCGCTATCGGCTGCAAACCAGCGAACCGGGCACGGACGCATGGCCCGTAATGGGCGCCACCTACGTTCTGCTTCATGTCACGCCCGACAAGGCGGGCCGCAACGAAGCCACCTTGAAGTTCTTCGACTGGGCCTTCAGCCATGGCGTGCCGACAGTCAATGCGCTGGACTATGTGCCGCTGCCGGATCTGATCGTGACCAGGATTCGCTCGCAATGGCCCGCCAGCACACCCGAGGCCGGACCGCGCAAAGCGGTCGCCGTGCAGTGATGCGGCTTTCCGGCGGCCAGCGCCAGGTCAAGCTGCGTCGCCGCGATTGTTGACAGTCGGCAAGCGTGCGGATAACGTTGAGTGATCCTCACTTCGACGTGCCATCTGATATGAGCAGCAACGCGTCTTCGACTAACGCCATCGAACTGCTTCAACGCCACTCGCTTGCGATGCTGGTACAGGAAAGCCTGGAACGCAGCATCGTGTCCGGCGAGTTCGCGCCCGGTGAAAGACTCAACGAAGTGGAAATCGCCACGCGGCTCAACGTGTCGCGTGGCCCGCTGCGCGAGGCGTTTCGCGCGCTCGAACAGGCCGGTTTGCTCAAGACCGAAAAAAACCGCGGCGTCATGGTGCGAATCGTCTCGCTTCGCGAAGCAGAAGAAATCTACGAAGTCCGCGCGATGCTGGACGAATCCGTTGCACGCAGGCTCGCAAACCATATGACGCCCGACACGCTGGCCGCGCTCAAGGCCATCATCGTGTCGATGAAAGCGGCCCGGAAAACACGCGATATTGCGCGCTATACGGCACTGAACGTCCAGTTGCACGACGCGATGGTGGCCGGCGTCGGCAATCAGCATCTGATCGGAACGTACCGGCATCTGGTGCGCCAGCTCGGGCTGCTGCGTCAGGCGGCGCTGCAGGCAGACCGCGGCGCGTTGAGCGAATCCGTCGCGGAACACGAGAAGATCGTGAATGCGCTCGCGGCCGGCGACGAAGCACAAGCGGTCGCCCTGGTGCGCGAACACGTCGCGCACGGTCTCGGCAGAATGCGGCTCGCGCACGAGCATTGGGCGGCCTCGACGGGATCGTCGCCGGCAGCGCTGACCGACGCTTGACGACCTCGAACGCGCCCCGCCGCTCGCGCTCATTGCATGGCGCGAGCGGCGAGCGCATTTCTACGCAAGCGCCTTCGGCGACACTTGCGCAATGCCCATCGCCTTCAATGTCTCGGCAATCGCGGCGACCGCGCCCGGAATGCCCGCTTCGCCGAAATGCCCGATACAGCCCACGCGAAACGTTTCTATCTGCGTGAGCTTGCCCGGATACAGAATGTAGCCGCGCGCCTTCACTTCCTGATAGAAGCGCGTGAAGTCGTAGGCGGGATCGTCGGGGGCATGGAATGTCACGATGATCGGCGCCTGAATCGATTGATCGAGAAACGGCCGGAATCCCAACTCGGCCATTCCCGCGAGCAGCGCCCGGCAATTGCGCGCATAACGTGCGCCGCGCGCTTCCAGGCCGCCCTCTTCCACGTATTGCGCAATCGCTTCGTCGAGCGCCGCGACGACATGCGTGGGCGGCGTGAAGCGCCATTGCAGCGTGCGGTTCATGTACGTCCATTGATCGTACAGGTCCATCGCGAGCGAAGGGCTGTTGCCTTCGCAGCGCTCGAGCGTGCTGCGCCTCACGATCACGAAGCCCATTCCCGGCACGCCTTCGAGGCATTTTCCCGACGCGGCAATCACGGCATCGAACGGCGTCTCGCGCGCATCGATGTCGATCGCGCCGAACGAACTCATGGCGTCGACGATCAGGCTGCGCCCGTGTTTCGCGACCACCACCGCGATCTCATGCAATGGGTTGAGCACGCCCGCACCCGTTTCGCAATGCACGAGCGCGACGTGCGTGATGCTCGGATCGGCGGCCAAGGCGCGCTCGACATCCGCGGCTTTGATCTGCACATCCTCGGCGTAGTCGAGCGTGCGGTGACGCCGCCCAAGCGCGCGGCAAATCTTCGCGATGCGCTGGCAATACGCGCCGTTGTTCGGCACGAGCACATGTCCGTCGCGCGGCACGAGCGTGCCGATCGCGGCTTCGACGGAAAACGTGCCGCTGCCCTGCAACGGCACACATTCATGCGTCGCTTCGCCATGCACGATTCGCAGCGTTTCCCTGCGAATGCGCGCGGTGATCTGATTGAAGTCGCCGTCCCACGAACCCCAGTCGCGCAGCATCGCGTGACGCGTGCGTTGCGAGGTGGTGAGCGGCCCGGGCGTCAGCAGAATCGGCTGGCTCGACAACTCCACGGCACTTTCAGCGGTATTTCTCACGGCGTTTTCCACGATCTCTCCTTGAATGGCTCGATGAAGATGGTTGATCAGCCATGGCGCTGCGTGCGCCATGCCTGGGTTCGATGCAATACGCCGTGCGATATGCCTGCAAACAGCACACAGGCACACGCCGCGGTCACTAGCACGAGCGTCGCCATGGCGGCAGCGGGTCCGATCTGGCCGGCGTCGTCGAGATTGAGAATGGCCACCGAAGCCGGCTGCGTATCCGGCGAATAAAGAAAGGCGACGGCGGACACCGTCGTCATGCCGTTGACAAACAGATAGCGCGCGATCTGCAGAATGGACGGCAGGCACACCGGCACCGTGACGCGCAAAAACGTCTTGTAGAAAGGCACTTTCAGCGACGCGGACACGGCTTCGAATTCGTTGTCGATCTGCCGCAACGCGGTCACCGCCGTCAGATGACTCGACGAGTAGTAATGCACCACCGTCACGACGGCAAGCAGCGCAAGCGTGCCGTACAACCCATTCAGCGGATTGGCGGGCGAATTGAACAGAAAGATATAGCTGATGCCGAGCACGAGACCCGGCACGCCCATCGGCAGAATCGCGCACAGGTTGATGAAGCCGCGCAGCCACCGCGGCCCGCGCGTTTTCTCCACCAGATACGCGCCGCCGAACACGATCGCCGTGCCTCCCAGCGCCACGCACGCGGCCATTTTCAGGCTGTTTTTATAGGCGTCGAAGATACCCGCGCCGATCAGCCCCATCTTGTAGTGCTGCAACCCGAGGCTCATCTGATACGGCCAGAACTTCACGAACGAAGCGAACACCGAAATGCCCACCACGGCGATCAGCAACAGACAGACGGCCGTGCAATACGCGAGCATCGCCAGGTCGAATCCGCGCGAGGGCTTCGGCTGATAAGGCGTCGAGCGCGCGCCGAGTTGCGACTGCTGCTTGCGGCGAATGAAGAAGTCGACGGCGAACGCCACCAGCGCCGGGCACAGCAGCAAGAGACTCACCACCGCGCTGCGATTGAAGTCCTGCAAGCCGATGATCAGCTTGTAGATGTCCGTGGAAAGCACCGTGTACGGGCCGCCGATCACCACCGGCACGCCGAAGTCGTTGATGCAGATCGTGAAGGACACCATGGTCGCGCTAATCAAACCGTACTTCGCGCCCGGCAGTGTGATCGTCATGAACTTGCGCAGGCGGCTCGTGCCCATTGCATCGGCGGCTTCGTAGAGACGGCCGTCGGAAAGCGCCAGCGCCGTCACGAGAATCATCAACACATGCGGAAACGCTGCGTAAACAAGGCTGCAAACGATGCCATAAAAGCCGTAGATCGAATGCCCATGCAACAGCGGCTTCAACAGCCCCGAGTTGCCGAACCAGTAGATAAACGACACCGCCGAGAGCAACGTGGGCGCGAGCAGCGGCAGAAGCGCGACCGTGCGCACCGCGTTTTTCATCGGCATGCACGAGCGCGTGAGCGCATAGGCAAACGTGAACGCGAGCGGAATGACAATCATGGTGACCGTGCTCGCCACCGCCACGGAGTGCAGCGCCGAGGTCCACACGCCGTCGTTGGTCAGATAGCCGCTGAAGTTCGCGAAGCCGATGAAATGCCCGTCGGCGTCCACGAAACATTTGCCTATCACGAGCGCGAGCGGCACGAGCAGGAACATCGCGAGCAGGACCGACATCAGCACGAGCGCAAGCTGTGCGATGCGGTCGTGCCAATGCGTGATTTGCCGCACTTCGTCGTGCGCGTCGCCGCCGCTGCGGCGTTCGATCAGAACCGCGCTCATTGCAGACGCTCCTTCGCTTCGGTGAAGACGCAGACGTGTTCGCGGCTGATCGCGAGGTCGAAACGCGCGCCGGCTTCCACGCCCGCGCGATGCATTTCATGAAACGAAAGATCGGCGACCACTTCCTGGCCCGCGAGTCCCTCCACCTTGAAACTCACACGGCAAAACGCGCCGAGAAATTCCAGCTTCTCCACACGCGCGGGCAGCCTGTTGTCCGGCGCGCTCCCCGGCGTGCCGATATGGATGTCCTCCGGCCGCACGAATGCGGACACCTGCGAACCCGGCAGCGGATCTCCTGTGCCGCATCCATAGCGCAGTGCAATCGAGCCTGCCTTGAGGCTGCCGTCGCGCATGACTTCGGCGGGAATCATGTTGACCTTGCCGATGAAATCCGCCACGAACGGCGAGGCCGGTTCGCGATAGATTTCATGCGGCGTGCCGATCTGTTCTATCACGCCGTGATTCATCACGACGATGCGATCGGCCATCGACAACGCCTCTTCCTGATCGTGCGTCACCATGATCGTCGTGACGCCGAGGCGCTGCTGCAACTGGCGGATTTCCTGACGCAAGCGCACCCGCACGCGCGCGTCGAGCGCGGATAGCGGCTCGTCGAGCAGCAACAATCCCGGCGACGTGGCGAGCGCGCGCGCCAGTGCGATGCGCTGCTGCTGACCGCCCGACAACTGGTTCGGATGCTTGCGATGCGAGTCCGGCAAGCCGACGAGTTCCAGCAGTTCATGCACGCGCGCGGCAATCGCCGCGCGCTTCATTTTGCGATTCACGAGTCCGTACGCGACGTTCTCGAAGATCGTGAGATTCGGAAACAGCGCATACGACTGAAACACGATGCCGTAGTCGCGAAGCTGCGGCGGCAGCCGCGAAATATCGCGGCCGTCCTGCATGATCTGGCCGGCGCTTTGCGTTTCCAGCCCCGCGATGATGCGCAGCAAGGTCGTCTTGCCGCATCCCGATGGGCCGAGAAAGCAGAGCATTTCGCCCTTCTTCACGCCAAGATTGATGCCCTGCAGAACGGGCGTGTCGTTGAACCGCTTGAAGACCTGCTGCACGCTCAAATACGCTGTCATGTGCTCCTCCGCCTGGCGCTCGTGTGCTTCAGCCGCGCCTCGATTGCGCCTCGATTGCGCCTCTAGTGCGGGACGCGCATCGTGCCGCGCCGCCGCATCGTTCAGTGCGCGCGACGCCGGCCCGCGCACCCGTTGAACTGCTGTTGCAGCCGGCCTTACTTCTGCTCCTTGCTGCCGTAGCGCTTTTGCCAGTCGTCGAGAATCGACTGACGGTTTTTCGCGGACCACACGAAGTCGTTCTTCACGAGCATCTGCGAATAGTTCTCCGGAATGCCCGACAGCTTTTTCGCCACGCCCGGATAGGCGACGATCGCCCACCATTGCGCGGTGATCTCGTTGGCCTCCTTGCTCGCCATGAAATCGGCGAGCTTCTTAGCGGCGTCGGGCTGCTTCGTCGTTTTCATGATGCCCGTCGCTTCCATGTCCCAGCCGAGGCCTTCCTTCGGAAAGATCAGATCGATCGGCGCGCCTTGCGCCTGCAGTTCGTGGCCGCGGAATTCAAATGAAATGCCGATGGGAAATTCGCCGGTGCCCGCGAGCGTGCAAGGCTTCGAACCGGAATGCACGTATTGCGCGACGTTCTTGTCGAGCGCGTCCATGTATTGCCAGCCGCGGTCGTTGCCGAAGGTTTGCAGCCAGGACGTGACATCCAGATAGCCCGTGCCCGAGGACACCGGACTCGGCATCACGATCATCCCTTTGTAGACCGGCTTGGCGAGGTCTTCCCACGACGCGGGCTTCGGCAGATGCCGCTTCTCGGCTTCGACGCGGTTGTAGCAGACCGTCGCGCCCCACACGTCCATGCCGACCCAGTGCGGCGGCGTGTTCGAGTCGCTGTATTTGCGCGTGAGGTTGTCGAAATTCTTCGGCGTGTACGGCATCAGCATGCCTTGCAGGTCCAGCAGCGTCAGGCTCGATGCCGCGAGACCGAGCACGACGTCCGCGCGCGGATTGCCCTTTTCAGCGAGCAGTTTCGCCGTGACCGCGCCGGTCGAATCGCGCACCCAGCGGATTTCGATATCCGGATTCGCCTTTTCGAACGCGTCCTTGTACGGCTTCATCGCTTCGTCTTCGAGTGCCGTGTAGACGAGCAACTGCGTTTTCGCGTGAGCCGCGTCGACCGCGCCCAACGTCACCGAGGCAGCCATGAGGCACCGCGCCGCCATCTTCAGCAGCGCCTTGCAACGCTTGAATCCCGATTCTTCCTTCATCTCCACACCCCTTTTGATAAGTGCCGCCGCGGCGCGCGACGGGACATCGACGGAAACGGACCTCTACTGCGAAGGAACTGCACCTGCACCCGGCGTTTGTGTTGTTCTGGTTAGTTGTCTGTTGTTGACAATCTACAAAGAGTCAATTTTAATGTCAAGTATTGCCACACGATGCCACAAAACGCCTCACCGCCAATTCCCTGATTACCCCTGGTCAAAGGAGCAGTTCATGAGCGAAATGCCTCGGTCAATTGAAGTGAACGGCCGTCACTACAACTGGATGCACCGCCCTGTCGTGGTTGTCTGCGTGGACGGCTGCGCGTATGAATATCTGGAGATGGCCGCCGCGGCGGGCGTCGCGCCCTTCATCGGCAAGCTGCTGCGCCCCGACACCGCCCTCAAGGGCGAATGCGTGGTGCCGAGCTTCACGAACCCGAACAATCTTTCTATCGTGACGGGCGTGCCGCCCGCGGTGCATGGCATCAGTGGCAACTATTTCTTCGATCGCGAGAGCGGCACTGAGGTGCTGATGAACGATCCGAAGTACCTCGTCGCGCCGACCGTGCTCGCGCGTTTCGCCGACGCTGGCGCGAAGGTCGCCGTCGTGACCGCGAAGGACAAGCTGCGCCGGCTGCTCGGCAAAGGGCTCAAGGGCATCTGTTTTTCATCGGAGAAGGCGGACGAAGCGTCGCTCGAAGAGAACGGCATCGACCACGTGATCGAACTGGTCGGCCAGCCCGTGCCGAGCGTGTATAGCGCGGAGCTGTCGGAGTTCGTCTTCGCGGCGGGCGTGCGCCTGCTGGAGACACGCGACATCGACCTGATGTATCTGTCCACGACCGACTACGTGCAGCACAAGTGCGCGCCCGGCACGCCCGGCGCGAACGCCTTCTACCAGATGATGGACGGCTATCTGCAACGGCTCGACGAACTGGGCGCGATCGTCGCGATCACCGCCGATCACGGCATGAACGCGAAGCACAACGACGAAGGCGAACCCAATGTGATCTATCTGCAGGAGCGCCTCGACGAATGGCTCGGCGAGGACGCGGCCCGCGTGATCCTGCCGATCACCGATCCGTACGTGGTCCATCACGGCGCGCTCGGCTCGTTTGCAACCGTCTATCTGCCCGAATCCGCCGACGCCGAAGCGATACGCCGCAAGCTCGCGGCGCAGCCGGGCATCGAACTGGCGCTGACGGGCGCCGAGGGATGCGCGCGCTTCGAGTTGCCGCCCGCACGCATGGGCGACCTCATCGTGATTTCGGCTCAGGACGTGGTGCTCGGCACGCGCCGCATCAAACACGACCTGTCCGGGCTCGATGTGCCGCTGCGCTCGCACGGCGGCCTCGCCGAGCAGATCGTGCCGCTGATCTTCAGCCAGCCCGTCGCGAAGTCCGCCGCGCGACGCGAGCGGCTGCGCAACTTCGACGTGATCGACATCGCACTCAACCATCTTCAGTGAAGAGGAGCCGGACATGAACGCCATTGCGGATACCACGAAGCTCGACGCTCAGGTTCGTCACGAGGCGCTGCGCATCGACGGAGAAAAGATCGTTCGCGACGAAGTGATCGAAGTGCGCAACCCCTATGACGGAGCGCTGGTCGGCACGGTGCCGAAAGCCACGCTGCAAGACGTGCAACGCGCGTTCAAGGTGGCGCGCGCCTATCGCCCGACGCTCACGCGTTACGAGCGCGCCGCGATTCTGCGGCGCGCCGCCGATGCCGTGCGCGCGCGCACCGACGAGATCGCCGCGCTGATCACGGCGGAAGCCGGCCTGTGCCGCAAGGATTCGACCTATGAAGCGGGCCGCGTCGCCGACGTGCTGGTATTCGGCGCGAGCGAAGTGCTGAAGGACGACGGCCAGATTTTTTCCTGCGATCTCACGCCGCACGGCAAGAAGCGGCGCGTGTACACGCAGCGCGAGCCGCTGCTCGGCGTGATTTCGGCCATCACGCCGTTCAATCACCCGATGAATCAGGTCGCGCACAAGATCGTGCCGTCGATCGCGACCAATAACCGCATCGTCGTCAAGCCTTCGGAAAAAGTGCCGCTGTCGTGCTATCTGCTCGCGGACATTCTCTATGAAGCCGGTTTGCCCGCGCCGATGCTCCAGGTCGTGACCGGCGACCCCGCTGTGATCGCTGACGAACTGATCACGAATCCGGCCGTCGATCTAATTACATTCACGGGCGGCGTGTCGATCGGCAAATCCATCGCGGCGCGCATGGGTTATCGGCGAGCCGTGCTGGAACTGGGCGGCAACGACCCGATCATCGTGATGGAAGACGCCGATCTGGACGAAGCCAGCTCGCTCGCCGTCTCCGGTTCCTACAAGAACTCGGGCCAGCGATGCACCGCGATCAAGCGTATGCTGGTTCACGAAGCCGTCGCGGATCGCTTCACCGAGCTCGTCGTGGAGAAAACGCGTGCATGGACATATGGCAACCCGGCTGATAGCACGATCGACATGGGCACGGTCATCGACGAAGCCGCCGCGCGGTTCTGCGAGCGCCAGGTCGACGACGCGCTCGCGCGCGGCGCGCGCCTGCTCGTGGGCAACCGGCGCGAGGGCGCGCTGTATGCGCCGACGGTCGTCGATCGCATCACGCCCGACATGCCGCTCGTCAAGTACGAGACCTTCGGCCCCGTCTCGCCGATCCTGCGTTTCAGGAACATCGACGAAGCAATCCAGATGTCCAACTGCACGGATTACGCGCTGTCGTCTGCGGTGTGCACGAACCGTTTGGACTACATCACGCGCTTCATCACCGAACTCGAAGTGGGTAGCGTCAATGTGCGCGAGGTGCCGGGCTACCGGCTCGAACTCACGCCGTTCGGCGGCGTGAAAGACTCGGGGCTCGGCTACAAGGAGGGCGTGCAGGAAGCCATGAAGAGCTTTACCCATACCAAGACCTACTCGTTGCCGTGGTGATGCGGCCGGTGTGAGGCAGCAGCCGTGCCGCACCGCATCGAACGAGTCGCTAAGCGGTTTGTCCGCAACTGGAGGATGACATGCAGGTTGGCGTTCCGAAGGAAATAAAGAACCACGAATACCGGGTGGGACTGACGCCGTCGTCGGTCCGCGAAATGGTCGCGCACGGCCACGGCGTCACGGTCGAAACGGGCGCGGGAAGCGGCATTGGCGCGTCCGACGCAGTGTATGAAAAGGCCGGCGCGAAGATCGTCCCGCGCGCGCAGGACGTGTTCGCGAAGGCCGAGATGATCGTCAAGGTGAAGGAGCCGCAAGCCGGCGAGCGCGCCATGCTTCGCGACGGCCAGATCCTTTTCACGTATCTGCACCTGGCGCCGGACCCGGAGCAATGCGCCGATCTCGTGAAGAGCAACGCGGTCTGCATTGCCTATGAAACCGTCACCCAGGCCGCCGGCGGATTGCCGCTGCTTGCGCCCATGTCCGAAGTGGCCGGCCGCATGTCGATTCAGGCCGGCGCGTTCTGTCTGGAGCGCGCGCATGGCGGCAAGGGCATTCTGCTGGGCGGCGTCGCGGGCGTGCCGTCGGCGAAAATCGTGATTCTGGGCGCCGGCGTGGTCGGCTCGAATGCGGCGCAGATCGCCGTGGGCACCGGCGCGCAGGTCGTGGTGATCGACCGCAATCTCGACGCGCTGCGGCGCATGGACCGTCTGCTCGGCGCTCGCGTGATGACCGTGTTTTCGAATCAGGACAATGTCGAAAAGCACGTGCTCGAAGCCGATCTCGTGATCGGCGGCGTGCTGATTCCGGGCGCGGCCGCGCCGAAACTCGTGACACGGGCGATGATCGAGGCCATGCAGCCCGGCTCGGCGATCGTCGACGTGGCGATCGATCAGGGCGGCTGCTGCGAGACGGCGAGACCGACCACGCACGCGGAGCCGACCTACATGGTGGGCGACGTGGTTCACTATTGCGTCGCGAACATGCCGGGCGGCGTGCCGCGCACGTCGACCTACGCGCTGAACAACGCAACGCTGCCTTTCGCGCTGCAGATCGCCGACAAAGGCTGGCGCAAGGCGTTGCAGGACGACGCGCATCTTCGCAACGGCCTGAACGTCGCGTTCGGCAAAGTGACCTGCCGCGAAGTGGCCGAAGCACTCGACTACACGTGGGAAGCGCCGGAAACCGTCATGGCCATGTGATCGGCGGCTGCGGGTGCGGGCTGTGCCTGCGCTTCCAGCGGTGCTGGCGCGAACATTCGTCGCATGAGGCAAAAAAAGCCTTCATATAAGATGGATTCGTGCGTCGTTACCGTTGGGAGCCGGCTTCCTTCTGCTTGCGCTCGCCGCGCTGGGCGTCGCGCCGCATTCGGTGGCGATTCACACTTTCACGCATGCTACGGCCTGATCGTCGTGGCCGCATTGATCCGCGTGCTCGGCCCGTGGCTCATGCCGCAACTGACGATGGACTGAATCGTCATATCCGGACTATGCTGGGCGGCCGTGCTGCTTCTCTATTGCGTTCGATACGCGCCATGGCTTTGCCTCGCTCATGCCGATGGAAAACCAGGTTGAATTGCGCAAGCCGAAGTCCGCCTCTTCCTCGAAGCATTCAGGAGTGACCTCATGACAGAAACGTCCGCGCTGGCGGAATGGATATTCGAACAGATGGCCGATGCCGCCATCTACGCCGACCGCTCCGGCGCCATCGTGCGCTGGAACCACGCTGCCGCCACGCTGTTCGGTCATAGCGCCGCAGAAGCGCTCGGCCAGAATCTCGATCTGATCATCCCCGAACGTTTGCGGCCCGCACACTGGCGCGGCTTCGAAGCGGCCATGGCGAGCGGCGTCACGAAAACGCACGGCCGCGCGACGTTGACCAGCGCGATGCACAAGGAAGGCCGCAAGCTCTATGTGGAAATGACCTTCGCGTTAGTCGTCGATAACAACGGCCAGGCTTGCGGCTCGGTTGCCGTGGCGCGCGACGTCACGGCGCGCGTCGAACACGAACGGGACGTTGCGCGCCACGGCGGCGCTATCTAGTGTTGGCTTGACGCGCTCAGTCAGTGGGCTTAGTCAATAAGCTCGGTCAGTGGGCTCACCCCGCGCGCTCACTCCACATGCGCCTTGACATGCTCATGCCGCCCCGCTGCAAAACCGAACCACGCCGACACCACGCAGACGCCCGCGCACAGCGCCGCCAGGCTGTACAGCGAGCCGGTCGCATGGAGCAGCGAGCCGGCGATGAACGGTCCGCATGACGCGATCAGATAGCCGATTCCCTGTGCCATGCTGGAGAGTTGCGCGGCCACGTGCGAATCGTACGAACGCAAGCCGATGACGGTGAGCGCGAGCGTGAACGACGCGCCCTGCGCGGCGCCGAGCAGCAGCGCTGACATCCACAGGGTCGACAGAGGCCCGAAGAAGCAACCCATCAGGCCGACGCCGGTCAACAGCAACGCGATCACATTGATCGCGCGCTGATCCCGCAGACGCGCGAGCACGAACGGCAGCAGCAGCGACGAACCCGCCTGCGTCATCACGCTGAGCGACAGCATGAAACCGGCATCGACAGCGCTCATGCCGCGCATGCGAAGGACCGTCGGCAGCCAGCCGAATACGATGTACGCCAGCGACGATTGCGAGCCCATGAACAACGTGACCTTCCACGCCAGCGGATCTCGCCACAATCCGCGAACGACGTACACGCGTCTTCCTGTGTGGACGGCCTTCGCCGGCAGTCGCGCGCCCCATACCACCGTGGCCAACGCAACGGGCAACGCCCACAGCGCCAACGCCCACGCCCACGCGTTGCCGCCCGCGCCGCCCCAAAGATGCCCGACCGCATTGGCGGCCGGCACCGTGGCGGCCGCGGCGGCGGCGGCGCCCGCGCACATGGCGGCGCTGTAGATGCCCGTCATCAGCGCGACGTGGTGCGGGAAGTCGCGCTTGACCACGCCGGGCAGCAGCACATTCATCAAGCCGATGGCAAAGCAGGCCACAATCTGGCCGACATACAGCACCGGCCATGCGGGAACGACCCGCAACGCGGTACCGACGGTGAGCATCACCAGCAGCGCCAGCAATGCGCGCTCACTGCCGAGGCGCCGCGCGAGCATCGGTGCGAGCGGCCCGAACAGACCGAAGCACAGCGAAGGCAAGGTCGTCAGCACGCTCGCGCCGGTGCGCGAGAGATTCGTCGCCCGCACCGCTTCGAGCAGAATCGGACCGACGCTCGTAATCGGCGTGCGCAGGGAGAAGGCGATCAAGGCGAGGCTCGCCGCGAGCGCAATGCTGCGAGCGCGCGCATCGTGCGAATCGTGCGAATCGTGCGGCGTGTTGGCGTCCGCGGCGGCCCGCGACGTATCGCGGCGTTGGGCCGACGCAGCCGGGGCGTCGGCCCGCGCGCGCTGAGGATGGTCAGAGGTTTCTGGGGCTTTCATGGATAAAGTTCGTTATAGAGGTCACCCGAGGCAACCCTTGTCCGTCTTGCATTGTATTCGGCAATAGCATTGGGCACGCCGTATCCGGCGGCGGGAATACTGTGGATAAGGCATCGCGCATCGAGCAGCGCGCATTCGATCAGACTCCTCGGCCTGATCGCCCTCGCGCGGCATTGGGGTGTGCAGCCGGAAAAAAATTCCTGTCCACCAGCGGCGGCGGGCTTCGTCACGCGGCTCCGCTGCCGGAGCGCAATCGCTAACACATTGAAAATTAATTAAATAAACGCCTGGTTATGTCGATAACTGAGTCAGCCGCGTCAAACCGCGCGGTTGGACTTCATATGCAGAGCTCATACAATTCCTGGCTGGTGGCGATTTCGTTTGTCGTGGCGACGTTGGCGTCGTACACGGCACTCGACCTGACCGGCCGCATCTTCGTGCTGGCCTCGCCGCGTTTGCGGCTCGTCTGGCGTATGGGCGGCGCAGCGGCGCTCGGCATCGGCATCTGGTCGATGCACTTCGTGGCCATGCTCGCGTTTTCGCTGCCCGTTCCGCTCGGCTACGATTTCGCGGACACCACGTATTCGCTCGCGCTCGCCATCGGCGTGTCGTATCTGGCCCTCAGGCTGACCACGCAGGAGCGGCTCACGCCCGCGCGCCTCGCGGCAGGCGGCACGCTGATGGGCTTCGGCATCGCGGGCATGCATTACAGCGGCATGGCCGCGCTGCACATGTCGCCCGGCATCCGCTATCAGCCAGCGTGGTTCGCCGCGTCGCTCGCGATTGCGATCGGCGCGTCCACCGCCGCGCTCTGGATGGCGCGCGCGCTCAGCAACGACGACGCGCAGCACGTGCGGCGCAAGCGCTTCGGCGCAGCACTCGTGATGGCGATCGCGATCACCGGCATGCATTACGCCGCCATGGCCGCTGCCGAATTCCCGCTGGGCTCGGTCTGCGGCTCGGCGAACGGCGTAAACGCCGCGTGGCTCGCGACCTCGGTGATCCTGTTCACGTTTGCGATCCTGATCGTCACGCTGCTGCTGTCGCGTTTCGACGCGCGCACGAGCTTTCTCGTCGGCGCAGTGTCGAAGCTGAACGGCCAGATCGTGCGTCTTGCCACGCTCGACACGCTCACCGGCTTGCCCAACCGCGCCACGCTGACCGAGCGCATCGACGGGGCGATTCTCGCGGCGCGCCGCCAACGTTCGCTCTTCGCGATCCTGTTCATGGATCTCGACGGCTTCAAGACCATCAACGATTCGCTGGGCCACTCGGCGGGCGACCAGGTGCTGTCCGCGTTCGCGCAGCGCCTCCTGATCTGTGTGCGCGCCGGCGACACCGTGGCGCGCCTGGGCGGCGACGAATTCGTCGTGCTGTCCGAGAATCTGGCGTCGCGCAACGAAGCTGCCGCGCTCGCCGAAGGCGTGCTCGATCGCATGCGTCACGACACGTGGGCCGATTCGCAACCGCTTCAGGTAATGCCGAGCATCGGCATTGCGCTCTTTCCCGAGGACGGCGAAACCGTCGACACGCTGCTCAAGCACGCGGACGCCGCCATGTATGAAGCGAAGCGCGCGGGCCGCAGCACCTATCGCTTCTTCGAGCCGAGCATGAACGAGGCCGCGACGCGCACGCTGAAAATCCAGAACGCGTTGCGCGACGCGCTGGCCGAGCGTCATTTCACGCTGCATTTCCAGCCAAAATTCCACGGCACGGGCGACTCGCTCGCGGGCGCCGAAGCGTTGATCCGCTTGCATCATCCGGAGCTGGGCACGCTTGCGCCGCTCGAATTCATTCCGATCGCCGAGCGCTCGGGGCAGATCGTGCAAATCGGCTATTGGGTATTGCGCGAGGCATGCCGCCAGATTCGCGGTTGGGTCGCGCAAGGCCTGCCGCCGATCAAAGTCGCGATCAATCTGTCGCCGCGCCAGTTATTGCAAACGGATCTCGTGCCGACCATGCTCGCCATCGTGAAGGCCGAAGGCGTGCAGTGCGACCAGATCATGTTCGAGATCACCGAAACGGTGGCGATGCATGACGCGCCGCGCACCATCGAGATGCTTCGGGAATTCCAGGCGAGCGGTTTTGAAATCGCCATCGACGATTTCGGCACCGGCTATTCGAGCCTCGCCTATTTGCAGCGCTTTCGCGTGAAGCAGTTGAAGATCGACCGTTTCTTCACGAACGGTCTCGACGCGCATGGACCCGAAGGCAGCGCGATCGTTTCCGCGATCATCGCGCTCGCGCATTCGCTCGAAATGGACGTGGTGGCCGAAGGCGTCGAAACGGAAACGCAACTGCACATGCTGAAGGCAATGAGTTGCGACGAAATGCAAGGCTTCCTGCTCGGCAAACCGCTGACAGCGGACGACTTCGGAGACTTGCTGAGAGGCCGCGCGATGACGGCGGACGCCTGCTGATCCTGGCCGGCTGGGGTTGCGACCGGCCGGCGCAACGCCGGTCTCCGCCGCGCGCGACATGAGGCTCAGTCGCGGCCGGCGTCGGCCATCGCCGTCAGCGGCGTGGGCGCCTGAGCGCCGTCGCGCCGCGTGAGCTTGCCGTCCACCGAAGCGCCGCAATCCATGCGCAACTGCTGATAGTAGATGTTGCCCGTCACATGCGCGTTGTCTTGCAACTCGACGAAGTGATCGGCGATCACGTCGCCGACTATCTTGCCGTTGACCACGACATCGTAGCCGTGCACGTTGCCCTCGACCGAGCCGCGGTCGCTCAGCACGAGCAATGTCTGGTTGCCTGGCTCGCCGCTCACATTGCCCTTCACGTGGCCATCGAGGCGCAGGCCGTCGGTGAACTGAAGATCGCCCGTGATGCGCACGTCGTGAGCGATCAGTGTGGCGAGTCTGGCCTGCCGGATGCCAGGGGCTTTTTTCTTGCTGAACATAAAGACTCCAAAGATGAGATGGATTGCGCGAGACAGCCACGCGGCGACGCGACATCGCGCCTAGCGGCGTGGCGCGGTTTTGCTCTGGCCTCGCAGGAATTGCAGTTCGCCGTCGAGCCGGGCGACCTCGGCCGCGGCGCTATCCGCTGTTTTCTGCACCGCCGCGCGCGCCGCCGACTCCTGCTGCAAGGCAAGCCGCGTTCGCGCCAGTTCCGTCTGCCCGGCGGTTTGATCGACGGACGCGGGAGCGCATTGTGTGAGCGGCATCCCGGCGCGCCGCAGCAAATACGGTTTGCCCGCGATCACCGCGCCCGCGCCGGCCGCTGCGCTGAGTGCGCCCGCAAGCGCCCACACGGCGATGCGAAAGCGCAACCGGCGAGCCGGCCTGAGCGTATAGACACCCTGCGTCAGAGCGCGGGCGTCGCGAGTGAAAACGGGTTCAGCCATGAGCAGCAGAGGAAAACAGCGCGAGGTAAGCAGCGGGATCGACAGGCGCGCCGTTGACCAGCACTTCGAAGTGGAGATGCGGCCCCGTCGAGCGTCCCGTCGATCCGACGTCCGCGATGTATTGGCGCGGCAGCACGAGGTCGCCGACATGCACGACGATGCGCGACGCGTGACCGTAGCGCGTCATGAGCCCATTGCCGTGATCGATTTCGACCGCGTTGCCATAACCCGGCTTTTCGCCCGCGAACACCACGCGGCCGCCTGCCGCCGACAGAATCGGCGTGCCCGTTCTGGCGACGAGATCGAGACCCGGATGAAAACTCAGCCGATGCGAGAAAGGATCGATGCGATTGCCGAACGGCGACCCGAAACGCGCGCCGTCGGCGGGCATGCGACCGGGAAATGCGGCGTAGGCGATGGCGTGGCCGGCGGTCTGTTTTTCCAGCGCGCCCAGCGTGGCGGCGAGGCAGTCGAGTTGCGCCGCCGTGCGCCTGGCGTCGGCGGGATCGCGCGTGAGCGGAATCAGTTCGCTACAGCGCCGCGGCGGCAAGAAGGGACCGCCCTCGCCGGCGCCGTCGGTCGCGGAGGTGTCGGCGTCCGAAGCCGGAGCCACGGCAACGGGCGCGCGCGGCGCGGGACGCGGCGTATTCAGACGCGCTTCGAAGTCGCGTAGTGCACCGACTTGCCCGGTGAGACGCGCGATTCGCGGCTCGATCTGCGCCACCGACGCGTTGAGCTTGCCGATCTGGTCGATTGCGTAATCGCGCTCGATCCGGTTCGCCGTCCGCATGCCGGAATCGTCGCGCGCGGACCACCGCATGCCGATGGCGATGCCCACCGCCAGCGCGAGCATGGCGGCCACGCCGGCCGCACCGAGCGCGCGCGCCATTGCCCGGCGCCGCGTGACGAGGCCGACCGAGCCGCTCGCAAGCTGACGGCCTGCGCGAAACGCGGACACCATCAGCGTGTCCACGAGCGCGCCGCGCTCGCGCTGCGCGAGTGTGAGTCACGGCGCACAGGCGGCGTATGAAAAACCGGCACGAACCGGACGAACAGAACTGACTGCATGCGGCATCAACCGGACCGACGCCGGCTGCAATAACAATGAACGGCGCCGATTATCGCCTTGCAGCCGGAAGCAGCATCTCAAATAGACTGATGCTGGCCGCCCGCTTCACGCGACGCCCGTTCCAACGCGACAATGCGCGCCGCCAGATCGGCGCTCGCGCGTGTCATCGGCGCGCGCAGTTCATCGCGGATCAGGTCTTGCGCAGCCAGCAACGCCTTCACCGGCCCGGGGTTCGGTTCGGCGAACAGCGCCTCGATCAGCGGCGCGAGCGCGTAAAAAATGCGCCGCGCTTCGTCGAGCGCTCCCGCGGCAAGCGCGCGATGCAACGCGACGAACTGTTCGGTGCGGACATGCGCGGACGCCCCGTGGTGGCACAGCGCATCCCGAAATGACTTGACTTCTACGGCAGGCGATCTAATATACGCACAGCGTATATACGATAAGAAACTTTTCGACAGGTGCCTTCATGAGCGTCCCGCAACAAGCCTTCCTCCGCGACGCCATGCGTCGCCTGAACATGACGCGCGATACGTTCGCCGGCCGCATCGGCGTGTCGCGCCGGGCACTGGACACGTGGCTTTTACCGGACGACTCGCAGGAATCGCGGGCCATGCCGGAGATTGTGGAGCGCTTCGTGTCGGAAATCGTGGTGAGCGGCGAGCCCGGCGATAAATATACGCAAAGCGTAGATTCACAGTCGCTCGCCAGCCAGATGCTGTGGGAAGGCAAGCCGCAGTTGTTGTCTGTGGATCAGTTCTCGCGCGATTCGGTCGAGGCGCTCTTTCGCGTCGCGGACATCATGCAGCCCATCGCCCGGCGCCGCAAAATCTCGCGCGTGCTGGAAGGCGCGGTGCTCGGCAACCTGTTCTTCGAGGCGAGCACGCGCACCCGCGTGAGCTTCGGCGCGGCGTTCTGCCGGCTGGGCGGCTCGGTGTGCGACACGACCGGCTTCACGTTTTCGTCGATGGCCAAGGGCGAGTCGATCTACGACACGAGCCGCGTGATGAGCGGCTACGTCGACGCGCTGGTGATCCGCCATCCGGAGCAAGGCTCGGTGGCCGAATTCGCGCGCGCAACCAACGTCCCGGTGATCAACGGCGGCGACGGTCCGGGCGAGCATCCGAGCCAGGCCTTGCTCGACCTCTACACCATTCAGCGCGAGTTCTCGCGGCTCGGCAAGATTGTCGACGGGGCGCATATCGCGCTAGTCGGCGACCTCAAATATGGGCGCACCGTGCACTCGCTCGTGAAGCTGCTGGCGCTGTATCGCGGCATCAAGTTCACGCTGATCTCGCCACCCATGCTCGAAATGCCGAGCTATATCATCGAGCAGATTTCGCGTAACGGGCATGTGATCGAACAGACTCACGACTTGACGGGCGGACTGCGCGGCGCCGACGTGGTGTACGCGACGCGCATCCAGAAAGAGCGCTTTACCGACGAATCGTTCGAAGGCTACACGCCCGACTTTCAGATCAACCAGGCGCTGGTGGACAGCGTGTGCGGCAGCGATACGCTGATCATGCACCCGCTGCCGCGCGATAGCCGGCCGGGCGCGAACGACCTGAGCGTGGACCTGAATCACGACTCGCGGCTCGCGATTTTCCGGCAAACCGACAACGGCATTCCCGTGCGCATGGCGATCTTCGCGGTGCTGCTCGGCGTCGAAAAACTGGTTCAGCACTCCATGCGCGACGCGGCCTGGCGTCCGCCCGCGTATCTCGGTCCAGACGACGCGGTTTTTCACGGCATCGATTGAACCCCTCCGACTATTCGACGTGCACGCCGAGCCCCTCGCGGCCCGCGGCGATGTCGTCCTTCAACGTCAGTTCGGGAATCCGGTAAGCGCCGCCGTTCTGCGGACGGAACGGTATCGGCGCCGTGTTCCAGAGCGTGTCGAGGCGCTCGCCGAGCGCTTCGCGCACGTCGAGATATTTCGCTTCGTCCACGCGGCTCGTGCGATAGACCACGAACGGCGGCAGCACATCGAAGCCGGGGTAATACAGCACGCCGTGCTGGATCGGAAACAGCACATCGTCGATCGGACCGTTGATGCCGCGCGCGCTGTAGTGCGATTCCCAGCCGCCCGTGGTGACGACCAGCATCGCGCGTTTGCCGGCGAACATGCCCTCGCCGTAACGGTCGCCCCAACGCGCGTCCGAGTGCTCGCCCACGCCGTACGCAAAGCCGTACGCGTAAACGCGCTCCACCCATCCCTTCAAAATGGCGGGCATCGTGAACCACCAGAGCGGAAATTGCAGAATGACCGCGTCGGCCCACTTCAGCTTGGCCTGTTCCGCGGCGATGTCCGCGCTTTGCAGTCCGTTTTCGAACGCGTGCTTCGACGCGCGTGACGGATCGAAACGCTCACCCGCGCGATGGGCGAGGCTATCGTCCGCATCGAGCGACGCCTTCCAGTTCATCGCATACAGATCCGACACCTGAACCGTGTGCCCCGCGTCCTGCAATCGCTTCACGGAAAAATCCTTCAGCGATCCATTCAGCGAGCGCGGTTCAGGATGAGCATAAACAATAAGAACGTTCATTGAGCCGGCCTTCTTCCTATCTGAAAGCAACCACAATAGATCTGCGCACGGTATATTGGAAATGAATTGCTGATATGACAGGTATTACCGTGAATAATCTCCGTCAACTCGATCTGAATCTGCTCGTCACACTCGACGTCTTGCTCGCCGAGCTGAACGTGACGCGCGCAGCCGAACGCCTGAACTTCTCGCAGCCTTCGGTGAGCGTGCATCTCGCGAAATTACGCGACGTGCTAGGCGATCCGCTGCTGCTGCCGGGGCCGCGCGGAATGCGCGCCACGGCTCGCGCGGAAGCATTGCGCGAGCCCTTGCGGGAAGCGCTCGAAGCACTGGAACAGGCAGTGGCGCCCGCGCGTCCTTTCGATCCGGCGCAGGCCACGCAGACCTGGCGCATTGCCGCGACAGACTATGCCGAATCCACGATCCTCCTGCCGGCGTTACCGGGCTTGCGCGCGGCGGCGCCCGGCACGCGTCTCGCCATCGTCGAGGCAGCTCCGCCGCGCATCGCGAAGCAGGCGGAGCAAGGCGAGATCGACCTCGCGTTTCATACGAGCGAAGGCGCACCCGCCGGCTTGCGTCGTCGCGTGCTGTTTGCCGAGCGCTATGTACTCGCGGGCCGCGCGGATCATCCGCGTCTGAAACGGCGGCCGACTCTCGCGCAATTCTCGAAGCTGGAGCACGTGATCGTGTCGCCGGATGGCGGCGGCTTCACCGGCGCGACCGACGAAACGCTGGCTCAAGCCGGCCTCGCGCGCAAGGTCGTGCTTTCCGTGCCGCACTTTCTCTTCATGATCTCCGCGCTCGCGAGCACCGACCTTGTGGCGATGGTGCCCGCGCGCCTGGTTCGCGGCAACGCGGCGTTGCGCGTGGTCGAGCCGCCCATCGACGTGCCGGGTTATGAAATGGCGATGCTATGGCATGAGCGTTCGCATCGCGACGCCGCGCATACGTGGTTGCGCGCGCATATCGCGGATTCGGTCTAGCGCGCGCTGCTCGTCTACGCGTTGTCGCGGCCGACGGCATCCAGTTTCGCGAGCGTCTCGTCGTCCAGTTTCAGATGCGTTGCTTGCAGGTTCTCGCGCAAATGCTCCGTGGACGACGTCCCCGGAATCAGCAGGATATTGGGCGAGCGCCGCAACAGCCACGCGAGCGCGACTTGCATCGGGGTGGCGTCCAACGTTCGCGCAATGTCCGTCAGCGCGGACGATTGAATCGGCGTGAAGCCGCCCAGCGGAAAGAACGGCACATAAGCAATGCCCTTGCCCGCGAGTTGGTCGATCAGCGCGTCGTCGGCGCGATGCACGAGGTTGTAGTGGTTCTGCACGCACACAATCTTCGTGATGCGCTCTGCCTCGGCAACCTGCGCGGACGTCACATTGCTCACGCCGATGTGGCGGACCAGTCCGCGCTGTTGAAGCTCGGCGAGCGCCGTCACCTGCTTTTCGATCGATCCTTCTTTTGGTGCATGCACGTCGCCCATGATGCGCATGTTGACCACGTCGAGCGCATCGAGGCCGAGGTTGCGCAGGTTGTCGTGCACGCCGCGCTCGATGTCGGCCGGTTCCAGCGCCGGCAACCACGCGCCGTCGCTGCCGCGCACCGCGCCGACCTTGGTGACGATCACGAGATCGTCGGGATAGGGATGCAGCGCTTCGCGGATCAACTGGTTGGTGATATGCGGCCCGTAGAAGTCGCTGGTATCGATGTGATTGACACCCGCTGCCACCGCTTCGCGCAGCACCGTCAATGCGGCGTCGCGATTTTTCGGCGGGCCGAACACGCCCGGTCCGGCGAGTTGCATCGCGCCGTAGCCCATGCGCCGCACAAGGCGGCCGGCGAGCGGGAAAGTGTCCGTCGTGTCAAGACTCGGCATGGTGATCTCCTTCGTGAATGGATCGACAGCAGTATGGCCGGGATTGCATCGTTGAATAAAGCGGGCTAACGTGCACGGGTTGTTCAAATTGATGAACAGTCGCCATGGAATTAAACGACCTCACCGCCTTTGTTTCAGTCGCGCGCGCGGGCGGCTTTCGCGACGCGGCGCGCACGAGCGGCGTTTCAGCGTCGAGTCTCAGTATCGCCGTGCGCCGTCTCGAAGCGAAGCTCGGTCTGCGCCTTCTGAACCGCACCACGCGCAGTGTCGCGCCGACCGAGGCGGGCTTGCGTCTGCTGGAAAAGCTGACGCCGCTGTTCGGCGAGATGGAAGCCGCGCTCGACGTGCTCAACGTGTTTCGCGACACGCCGAGCGGCACGCTGAAACTGAACGTGCCGTCGAGCGCCGCGCGCATCGTGCTGCCCGGCGTAATCGCGCCGTTTTTGAAGGCCTATCCTGACATCCGCGTCGAAGTGCTGGTGGAAGACGGCTTTGTCGATGTGCTGTCGATAGGCTGCGACGCCGGCATTCGTTACGACGAGCGGCTCGAACAGGACATGATCGCCGTGCCGATCGGCCCACGGGTGCAACGCTTTGCGACGGCTGCCGCACCCGCTTATCTCGACATTCACGGACGGCCGCAGCATCCGCGCGAACTCCTTTCGCATGCCTGCCTGCGCGGCCAGTTCGCGGGCGGCGCGACGCCGACATGGTATTTCGAGCGCGACGGCGAGCGCGTGCAACTCAATCCGTCGGGCCCGCTGCTCGTGCGGCCGGGGGCGGCGATCGATCTCGCGGTGAGCGCCGCCGTCGAGGGTGTCGGCGTGATCCATCTGTTCGAGGACATGTTGCGCGCGCATCTCGACAGCGGCGCGCTGGAACCGATTCTCGAACCGTGGTGGCAGCGTTTTTCCGGGCCTTTTCTCTATTATCCGGGGCGCCGTCACTTGCCCGCGCCGCTGCGCGCGTTCGTCGATTTCCTGAGAGACCACAATGGATAAATTCGACGCGCCGCAATTTCGGCGTCTGGCCGTCAAATTGCGGTCATAATGATTCGCCGCCCTGAAACCACATGGACGTTCCGGACACTTCATCCACCGCACCATCATGACCGACACTCGCGTTAGCCCGCTGCGCAACTTCGCCGAATTCGTGCGCGTCGAGCGGGACCGATTCACCGAGCAATGGATGAACGCGGTTTTCGGCGAGGCTGGCCTTCTCGAAGCCGACAAGCTCACGTATCAGCAACTCGCGGACCACTTGCCGGAGATTCTCGACAGCTTGTGCACGGCGCTCGACACGGAAGATCTGGAGCGCGTCGAACCCGCCATCGAACGCGACGCGCGCAAGCACGGCATGGTGCGCTGGCGTCAGGGCTACCGGATCGAAGAGCTGGTCCGCGAACTCGACCTGTTCCACCAGGTTCTCGCCGACGCGCTCGACGAATACGCCGCGCGCGACCGTGCGTTCACACGCCGCCACGAAAGCCGCGCGCGTCGCATCATCGCGGAAACGATCAGCGTGGTCACGCTCACGTCGATCAAGGAAGTGGTCAGCGAACGCGACCGCAAGATCGACGAATACACCGGCAGGCTGGAGCGCGCGAATCACGAACTCATGCTGAAACAGCGGCTCGTCGGCGAACTGCACGAGTCGCGCATGCACATCACGCGCAGCGTCGTTCACGATCTGCGCAATTTTCTGAACGCGTTTTCCATGGCGCTGCAACTGATCGCTCGCGCGCCCGCGAAGGCCGACACCGCGCTGGCGCTGGCGAACCGGCAGGCCGCGGACATGAAGGCGCTCGTCGATCAGATGGTCGAATACTCGGTGATACTCGGCGACGGCGTACCGCTGACACTCGAAGAGGTCGATCTGCGCGAGCTTTACGAGGAACTCGCCGCGTCGTCGCGGCCGTCGATCGAGAGCAAGGGGCTGACGTTGCGCGCGGCGTTCGATCCCGCGCTGCCCGCTGTGACGTCGAACCGTCTCAAGCTCAAACAGATCGCCGTGAATCTGCTTTCGAACGCGACCAAGTACACGAAGTCGGGACAAGTCGAACTGAGCTTCGCGACGGACGGCGCGCAACACTGGTCGATCCGCGTGTCGGATACCGGCGTGGGCATTGCGGCCGCCGACGCCGACCGCGTATTCGACGAATTCGAGCGCGCCGCCGGCGAGGACATTCCCGGCAGCGGGCTCGGTCTCGCGATCGTCAACGAACTATGCCGCGAACTGCACGGGCACATTGATTTCCTCTCGCGTGAGGGCGTGGGCACGACGTTCACGATCCGCTTTCCGTTAGCGTTGACGCCGTCTGGAGAGTCATAAGGGCAGATCGGGCGCTAGGGCGTCGATCCGCTGAGGGCGAGACGCGGGCATGCGTTCACCGCGCCGCTCTTGCCGCTCATGCTGCTGAGGCCGCGCATCACGACTTCCGACGACATGCCGTCGCGACGCGCCAACTCCGCGAGGTCGAGCAACGCGGCGTAGCGCGCCGCGCAATCCGTCGGCGGGACGACCGCCAGAAGTTCGCGCGGTACGTCGTCATTGGCCACGAACCGCTGCACGGCGATCGCCAGTGCTGTCACCACGATCAACGTCGCCCATCTGCCCGCTTTGCGAATCGGGCGTGCTTCGGTGGCGCGCGGCTTGCGTCGATGCGCAGCGGCGAGACGCTGCATCGCCCGGGCGCGGCGGGGGTCAATCAGGCGCTTGCTGAATGGCATGGCGTGGCTCATCAGGACCAATGCGCCGGCACGTAGACATGGCCGACCCAATGGCCCGGCACCCAGACCACCGGACGCGGCGCGGGCGCAACATAGACTCGGCGCGGCGCGACATACACCACGGGCGGCGGCGGTGCGTACACGACACGCGGGGCGACATAGGCGACAGGTTTCGGCGTCACCACGACCGGCGGCGCGTACACCACCGGCTTAGGCGCCACGACGACAGGCGGAGGTGTCACGGCTACGGTCGCGGTCGTCGTGGGTGTTGTGGGCGCAGGTGCCACGGCCACGGCGGGCGCAGGCGCAGGTGCAGGTGCAGGTGCAGGTGCAGGTGCTACGACCACGGCAGGCGCTGGCGCAGGTGCTACAACCACGGCCGTCGCAGGCGGCGGCACATACACCACCGGCTTCGGCGCCACCACGACGGCCGTGCCGCCAGTCGCCACCACGCCCGTGCTCACTACGGTCCCACTCGAATTCACGGTGTTGCCGTGCGTGCCGGTCACGCTCGTCGATGTCGTCACGACACCCGGCGCGACACGCGTCGCCGTGCCGGCGTGCGTGACGGTGCCGCCCTCCGAGCCGGTCGCCGTGCCCGAGCGCGAGCACGAAGCACCGGCACAGTTCGTCGATGCCGAGTGATTGACCGTGTTGCCGTTCGCGCCCGTCACCGATCCCGACGACGAATACTGTCCCGCGCCGTTCTTCGTGACATCGCCAGAAGTGGTGGCCGTTTTGCCATCCGGTCCGGTGAGCGAGCCGGTGTGCGAGCAGGTGCCGCCCGCGCAATTGGTATCGCCCGCATGCTGCACCGAATTTCCATAGCGGCCGGTCGCGGTGCCCGAGTTCGAAAACTGGCCCGGCGCATTGCGCGTGACCGTGCCGGTGTTGGTCGCGAGGCCGCCATGCGGTCCGACGACGCCGCCCGCATGCGAGCAGCTGCCGCCGCCGCACGAGCCGTAATGCCCTTCGTTGTAGACACCGCGCGAGGTGTACGCGGTGCCGTGCTGCGACCACGCGAATGCCGACGCGCTGCCGAGCGCGAGCATCGCCGCCGTGGCGGTCAGCGCGAATTTGTGTAGCGCGCCGCGAACACAGCCCGAGCCCGCGACAGGAGTCGAAACGGTTGAAGCGCCAGTTGACGCGCCAAGTGAGGCATCGGTGGCCAAGACTGCAAATGATCGGTTTTTCACGGTATGTCCTTCGTGGATTCAGGCCACTTCGTGCGTCTGCTGCTGCGCTGCGTGGCGATGAACGGACTATAAAAGGACGCGCCGTAACAATCAGCAGGGAAGATATGTCATCGGGTTTCACCGCGCGGGCATCCCGCGCAGCATGGCTTTGCGGGCGTTTTTTCGTCGCCGCGACATCGCCCGACATAGTTTGTTGCAGGCGAAAACGCGGGTTGAAGCGCTGTCTGCGCCGCACGTGCCGCCATCGCTTCGTCGCCGAAAAATTGGCCGATTTTCGTTGACAAGGCGTGCGGCACAACGGCACACTCATTCGCATGTTGATGCACACCACCATCGCCCAAGCGAATAAAAACCCAATGCGAGCCATCGTCGGCTGGCCGTTGGGAGTAGGTGCGCGTTAGCAGTCTGAATCTGCAAAACAAGACCCCCAAGGCCCCGCCGGTAACGGAAGGGGCCTTTTGTTTGGTGGGCGCCTCCGTGAGCCGGCTCGATAAGCGGAGAGCAAGATGGATCAGACAAGCCCGCACTGCATGGACGACGACGCATATCGTTATGCGTATCAGCAGGACGAACGTCTGCCCAAGGTGGTGGTGCATTTCTCAGTGATGCCAGGCGCCACGCTGACATGGCGTGTCGAGGCGGATAGCACGCTCGCGGTGAAAGGCGCGCGCGTGTGGCTCACGCGCATCGTGTCCCCGTACGATCACTGGATCGCGCCGGGCCACGCTTTTTGCCTGCAACGCGGCGAACGCATATGGCTGAGCACCGATGGCGAACGTGCAGCACACGTTTCGCTAACCTGCGCGTTGCCCGCGAAGGGCGGCATGTTCAAGCGCTGGCTGACGCGGCTCGCGGGTTTGAGCCTCGGACCGCCCACGCCGCCTTGAAATGTGGCGCGCTTATGTCGCGGGAAACCGCAACGCAAAACCGGCGCGATGATCCGCACAATCATCGCGCCGCGCCAACCTCTTCGTGTCACTGAGCCGCGCCTTGTGGCGTATTTTGCGGCGTGATCTGCACAGCCGCAGCCGACACGAATACCGCGTGCACCGTGTCGCCCACCTTGACGCCGGCGAGATCGACCTGCGGACCGACTTCGAGCGTTTGCGTCTGCGACGCACCGCGCAGCGTGACGAGGCGCCGCTTCTGGTCGATCTTCTGCACGGTGGCGAGCACTTCGATCTGCCGCGCCGATTCGAAACCGCCCGAAGCCGGCGTATAGACCTGCGTATCGACACGCGAGCGCACACCCTTGTCTTTGCCCGTGACCCGGTCGGCCTTCACGAGCAACGCGTTCTTGTAGAGCGCGTCCACGTGATCGCCCACTTTCAGATTCTCGAAACCGGCGACCTGCTGGCTCACGAGCACGATCACGACATGGCCGTTCGGCCCTTTGAGCGTGAGCGTGCGGGTGCCGGGGTCGATGCCGGCAATCGTGGCTTTCATATGCACGGGCTGCACCGCGCTGACGACAGCCTGCGCGTCGCTCGCCATGGTGTCTTGCGCCCACACGGGTTGAACTGCGGCGAGCACCGCTGCCAGGAATGCCGCTCTTATCGTCGATGTCTTCATCTACGCGCTCCTTCATAAATTGCCGGATGTGATTCGTGCCCATTTCGCATCGCGTTGCATGCGTACATAATCAGGACACTTGATTAAATGCACGGTGCAAGAATTGTACATCCGCTGCAGAAAGCGGATACCGCTTCGACATATGCCGACACACTTCGCCTCGGCGCGCATATCGTGCGGCATAAATGAAAACAGCCTCTTCGCGATGGCGAAGAGGCTGTTTCCAGAACGATGCGATGTAAAGCGCAGCGTGCCGCCGCATGCGCGCGACTTCTACCTCATCACACGCGCTCGATCGCGATGGCGATGCCCTGCCCCACGCCGATGCACATCGTGCACAACGCAAAGCGGCCTTGCGTGCGGTGCAGTTGATACATCGCCGTCGTCACGAGCCGCGCGCCGCTCATGCCGAGCGGATGACCCAGCGCGATTGCGCCGCCGTTCGGGTTCACGCGCGCGTCGTCGTCGGCCACGCCCAAGGCGCGCAGCACCGCAATGCCTTGCGAGGCAAACGCCTCGTTCAGCTCGATCACGTCGAACTGGTCGATCGTCATGTTCAGGCGCGCCAGCAGTTTTTGCGTGGCGGGCGCAGGGCCGATGCCCATCACGCGAGGCGCGACGCCGGCCGTGGCGATACCCAGCACGCGGGCGCGCGGCGTGAGGCCGAAGCGCTTCGCGGTTTCTTCATTCGCGAGCAGCAGCGCCGCCGCGCCGTCGTTCACGCCCGACGCGTTGCCCGCCGTCACCGTGCCGTCGGCACGCACCACGCCCTTCAGTTTCGCGAGCGTCTCAAGGCTGGTTTCGCGCGGATGCTCGTCTTGCGACACCGTGATCGGATCGCCCTTCTTCTGCGCGATCGTCACGCCGACGATTTCCTGCGCAAGCGTGCCGTCCTTCTGCGCGCGCGCCGCTTTCTGCTGGCTGCGCAATGCAAACGCGTCCTGATCGGCGCGGCTGATGTTGTAATCGGTCGCGACGTTCTCGCCGGTTTCGGGCATCGAGTCGACGCCGTACATCTGCTTCATCAACGGATTGACGAAGCGCCAGCCGATTGTCGTGTCGTGGATGTCGGCCTGACGCGAGAACGCGCTCGTCGCCTTGCCCATCACGAACGGCGCGCGGCTCATGCTTTCGACGCCGCCGGCCACCATCAGCGCGGCCTCGCCCGACTTGATCGCGCGCGCGGCAATGCCGACCGCGTCCATGCCCGAACCGCACAGACGGTTCACCGTCGAGCCCGGCACGCCTTGCGGCAGACCGGCGAGCAGCAGCGACATGCGTGCGACGTTGCGATTGTCTTCGCCGGCCTGGTTGGCGCAGCCGTAGATCACGTCGTCAATCGCGTTCCAGTCGACGTTCATGTTGCGCTCCATCAGCGCCTTGAGCGGCACCGCGCCCAGGTCGTCAGCGCGAACCGAGGACAGCGAACCCGCATAGCGGCCAATGGGTGTGCGAATCGCGTCGCACAGGAATGCTTCGGTCATGTGATGTCTCCAGTGATGTGCGGTGTGCGCCACGCCGTCAGCATGGTGCGCGTGGATGCCTCGAAGCATCGGCCGGGGCACGCGCGGCCGCGCGGCTGTCAGCGAGCCGCCAGCAAGCCGCCAGCAAGCCGCCGCGTCAGTTCAGCTTAGCGCAGGATGATGAAGAGTGCGTCCAGGAAGGCGAGCCATTTGTTCTTTATGCGAACTTACGGTCACATATCGAACAACCAGGCTCGATAATAGGCGTGCGGCCGAAACGCTGTCAAGCACGCGCCGGTCCGCACCAGGGAATATGTGCGGGTAGCGGCGGCGCGCGGAAAGCGTCTGACGATTGATGCGCCCGCGTCGCCGAACCGTTTTCCGGACAGACACGACGCGAGGCTGGCGAGAAGTTTCAGCGGACCTGAATGCCCTCGTCGGCGATGTAGCCGCGAATCACGTCGGCGAAACTCTGCTCGCCGGCGAGGCCCAGTTGCTCCGCGCGCGACGTGTCCCAACGCCCCGGCCAACTGCCGACAATCTTCTCCACGCGCGCATCCGGCTGCCACACGATCCGCTTCGCGACTTCATCGCCGGCCACCTCGCGCAGCGCCGCGACCATCTCGTCGACGCTCACGCAAATGCCCGGCAGATTCAGCACGCGCTGGTTGCCGAGCCGGGCCGCATCGAGTTCGAGCCCTGCAATCAGGCACTCGATCGCCTTACGCGGCGACAGCAGCCACAGGCGCGTCGAAGCGTCGACTGGACACACCGCCTGTTCGCCGTTCAGCGGTTCGCGAATGATGCCGCTCGCAAACGACGACGCCGCCGCATTGGGCCGCCCCGGCCGCACGCTGATGGTCGGCAGGCGCAGCACGCGTCCGTCGACGAAACCGCGCCGCGAGTAATCGTTGAGCAGCAACTCGGCAATCGCCTTCTGCGCGCCGTACGACGACTGCGGATTGAGCGCCGTATCGTTTTGCACGACGTCGGGCAGGTCGCCGCCGTAGACCGCGACCGAACTCGTGAACACCACGCGAGGTTGGTGCCCGCGTTGGCGGCACACGTCGAGCAACAGTCGCGAGGCGTCGAGATTGATGCGCATGCCCAGCTCGAAGTCCGCTTCGGCCTGACCGCTGACAACCGCCGCCAGATGAAAAATCGCGGCGGTGCCGCCGTCGATCGCGCGTTCGAGCACGCTGCGCTCCGCAATGTCGCCCACTATGGTGCGCACGCGGCTATCGTCGAAATGATTGGCTTGGACGACATCGAGCAGCACCAGTTCGGTGATGGCTTGCGGCACGCCACGCGCGTCCTTCAACGAACCGCGCGAGAGCAGTTCACGCGCGAGGCGCTGGCCGAGAAATCCCGCGCCGCCGGTGATCAGGACTTTCATGATTGGCTGTCTCCTTCCTCTGTGTTTTCGTTGTTGATCAGGCGGCGTTCAGATACGGCTTGAGCCAGCCGAGTCCCGCGGACGTCGCGGCGCGCGGCCGGTATTCGCAACCGATGTAGCCGTCGTAGCCGAGCGAGTCGATCACGTCGAACAGATACGGATAGTTGATCTCGCCCGTATCCGGTTCGTGTCGCTCGGGCACGCCCGCAATCTGAATGTGGCCGATGCCCGCGTAATCGCGCTTGAGCTTCATCGCGAGATCGCCTTCGACAATCTGGCAGTGGTAGCAGTCGAATTGCACCTTGAGATTCGGTGCGCCGACCTCCGCGCAAATGGCCTGCGCTTCGTCCTGCCGGTTCAGGAAAAAGCCCGGCATGTCGCGCGTGTTGATCGGCTCGATCACAATCGTGATGCCTTCGCCTTGCGCCTTTTTCGCGGCATACGCGAGGTTTTTCAAATACACCGCGCGATGCCGCTCGCGCGAATCCTCCGCGCCGATCAGTCCGGCCATCACATGCAGCTTGCGATTGCCGATCACGCGCGCGTAGTCGAGCGCGGTGTCGATGCTGCGGCGGAATTCGTCCTCGCGTCCGGGCAGCGTCGCGATGCCGCGCTCGCCGGCGGCCCAATCGCCGGGCGGCGCGTTGAAGAGCGCTTGCGTCAGATCGTTTGCATCGAGCCGCGCCTTGATCTCCTCGGCGCGGAAATCGTACGGAAACAGAAACTCGACCGCTTTGAAACCGTCTCTTGCCGCAGCGGCGAAACGGTCCAGAAAAGCGTGCTCGTTGTACATCATGGTCAGGTTCGCAGCGAAGCGAGGCATGGCGGCAACTCCTTTGAAGCGCTGTCAAGCAGCAACGAATGTCTCTTTGAATGGAAGCGTGAAGCGTCGCCTTCTGGCGATCTGACTGTTTTCGAGCGGGGACTACCAGCGCGCGCCGAACGCGCTGCGCAATTCTTCGAGCGAGGTTTCGTCGAGCGGCGCGGGCCGTGGCTGCGTCATGAGCCACAGGCGCGCGGTTTCCTCCAGCTCTTCGAGCGCATACGCGGCATGCGCGACCGAACGCTCCCACACCACGGGACCGAGCCGTTCGAGCAGCACTGCACGAACACTGCCGGCAAGCGCGGCGATTTGCGCGGCCACTTGCGGATCGCCGGGCCGCCTGTAACGGATCAGCGGTACGTGTCCCACTTTCATCACGTAGTACGGCGTGATCGGCGGCAGCACGTCGGTCTCGCTGAAGACGCACGCGAGCGTGAGCGCGACGAGATGCGTGGAATGCGTATGGACGATGCCGCGCGCTTCGCCGTTATGCGCATAGATGCCGCGATGCAGCGCGAGCGTTTTCGACGGCTTGCCGCCGGATACCGCGTTGCCGTCGAAATCGACTTTGGCGATGTCGGCGGGATCGAGCCGGCCGAGGCACGCATCGGTCGGCGTGATCAGCCAGCCGTCTTCGAGCCGCGCGCTGATGTTGCCCGCCGTGCCCACCGTGTAGCCGCGCTGATACAGACTCGCGCCGGTCACGCAAATTTCCTCGCGCACGCGCGCTTCGTTCGTCGAGTGGATTGCGCTCGCGTGGCTCATCGCGCGGCTCCGTCCAGATGCCGCAGCGCTTTTTCGAAGAAGTCGGTCGTGCCGAAGTTGCCGGACTTCAAGGCGAGAGCGAGCGGTTGCGCACCCGTGGTGGCAGTCGCCGGCACGCCGGGGTCGATCTGCGCGCCGATGCGAAGCGTGCGCACGTCGAGCGCCTGCACGACCGCCCCCGAGGTTTCGCCGCCGGCCACCACGAATTTGCGCACGCCGCGCTCATGCAAACCACGCGCAATCGCGGCCAGGGTGATTTCGACCAGATGCCCCGCTTTTTCGACGCCCAGTTCGCGTTGCACGGCTTTCACTTCGTCGGGCGTGGCGGTGGCGTAGATCAGCATCGGCTCGGCTTTGTCGAGGTGAGTCTGAGCGAAGGCCAGCGCCTTGTCGACGACCGCTTCGCCGCGCGCCGCCGCGAGCGGATCGATGCGGAACGCGGGCCGCGTTTCGCGCCAGGCCGCGACTTGCGCGTTGGTCGCCTTCGACGCGCTGCCGGCCAGCACCACCGACAATCCTTCGACGCGCGGCAATTGCGCGGCATCGGCGGATTCCGCGAGCAGGCCCGCACGGCGGAAGTTGGCCGGCAAGCCCAACGCAATGCCCGAACCGCCCGTGATCAGCGTGAGGCCTGCGCATGCTTCGCCGAGCACGTAGAGGTCCGCGTCAGACACCGCGTCGGCAATCGCCATGCGCACGCCCTGGTTGCGCAACGCGTCGAACGATTCGCGCACGGCCTGTGCGCCCTTCGCCACCGCGTCGTAACGCACGAGCCCGACTTTCGATGACGTCTGACGTTGCAACACGCGCACGAGGTTCGCGTCGCGCATCGGCGTGAGTGGATGGTTCTCCATGCCGGACTCGTTGAGCAACGTGTCGCCCACGAACAGATGGCCGCGAAAAATCGTGCGGCCGTTCTCGGGAAACGCGGGACATGCAATCGTGAAGGCGCTTGCGCCGCCCTCTGCCGACAGCGCGTCGAGCAACGCGTCCGTGACCGGGCCGAGGTTGCCCGCATCGGTCGAATCGAAGGTCGAACAGTATTTGAAAACGAACTGACGACACCCTTGCGCGCGCAACCATTCGAGCGCGGCCAGGGATTGCGCGACTGCGTCCGCAGCGGGAATCGTGCGCGACTTCAGGGCGACCACCAGCGCATCGGCTTCGATGGTTTCGCCTTGCTCGGGCACGCCGATGGTCTGCACCGTGCGCATGCCGCCGCGCACGAGCATGTTGGCGAGGTCCGTTGCGCCGGTGAAATCGTCGGCGATGCAGCCGAGCAGCGCGTGTTTTCTGGTCGTTGTCATGAGGGGCGCTCCTTTTATCTGGCCGCCGGCACGTCGATGCCGGGGAAAATCTTGATGACTGCGGAATCGTCCTCGCCGCCGTGGCCGGCCGTGGACGCCATCATGAACATCTGATGCGCCGCCGCCGAGAGCGGCAACGGAAACTTCGAGCGGCGCGCGGTATCGAGCACGAGGCCGAGATCCTTGACGAAAATATCGACGGCCGAGAGCGGCGTGTAATCGCCGTTGAGTATGTGCGGCACGCGGTTCTCGAACATCCACGAATTGCCCGCGCTGTGCGTGATCACGTCGTAGAGCGCGTCGGGTTCGACGCCTTCGCGCAGGCCGAGCGCCATTGCCTCGGCCGCCACCGCGATATGCACGCCGGCCAGCAACTGATTGATGATCTTCACTTTCGAGCCCGCGCCATGCGCCAAACCCAGCCGATAAACCTTGCCGGCCATCGCCGCGAGCACGTCCTCGCACGCCGCGTAGGCCGCTGCGGGGCCGGACGTCATCATTGTCATTTCGCCGGATGCGGCGCGCGCCGCGCCGCCCGAAACCGGCGCATCGAGCATCTGCAAGCCGGCCGCTTCAACGCGCTTGCCGAGTTCGGCGGCGACGTCCGGCGCGACCGTCGCGCTGGCGATCACCACACTGCCCGGCTTCATCGACGGGACTGCGCCCGCTTCGCCGAACAACACCGCCTCGGTTTGCGCGGCGTTCACAACCAGCGTGATGACGACTTCGCATTGCGCGCCGAGTTCAGCGGGCGATGCCGCGCCGACGCCGCCTTCCGCGACGAATGCATTGAGAACTTCCTTGCGCAGATCGCAGGCGTGCACGCGAAAGCCCGCGCGCAGCAACGAGCGCGCGACACCCAAACCCATTGCGCCAAGACCGATGACACCGACATTTCTGGACATGCTGACCTCTGTGTAAAGGGTGATGCGCTGGCGCGAATCGCGCGGACGCGGCATCAGCGGATGCCCGCTTCAGCGAGCCGCCGCGCCGCGTTGTACATATGAGTACTCGCGGCATTGCGCGCCGCCATCGGATCGCCGGCACGAATCGCGGCGGCGATCGCCGCGTGTTCTTCGCGCACCTGACGGGAAAAGTCCTCGCGCAATGCCTCGTTGCGGCGAGTGACGACCGTGCCGGCTTCGAGATACTGGTTCAGGAACGCGAGTGTCTTGAGGAAATACGGATTGCCAGTGGCCACCGCGATCGCGCGATGAAACGCCACGTCTTCGGTCACACCGTCTTCGCCTTCCGCCACGGCTTCGTCGATCTTCGCGAGGGCGGCGTCGATGCACATCATGTCCGCGTCGGTGCGGCGCATCGCGGCCTCGGAGGCGACTTCCGCCTCGATCGCCCGCCGCAGCGCGAGAATCTGCACGACCGAGCCCGGCTCGACCGCTTCCGCGTAGTCGATGCGCAGCGGCCGCACCGCGCCGTGCGCCGCGACGAACACGCCGCTGCCCTGACGCGGCTCGACCACGCCTTCGTTCTTCAGCCGCGAAATCGCCTCGCGGATCACCGTGCGGCTCACGCCGAACTGCTGCGCGAGCACCGCCTCGGTCGGCAGCTTGCCGCCGCGCTCGAACGTGCCCTTGTCGATCTGCTTGAGAAGTTGCTGCGCGACAGTGTCGCTCATGGCGCGGGCCGGGATTTTGTCGAACATCCTATGCCTCGCTTGTCATGTCATCGGGTCATCATACAAATTTTTGAGTCGCGGTCGCATCCACGCAAACCCTGGGTTTTCAAAGGACGCGCCCGTGAAGTTGGCGAAACGGAAGGCTTGAGCTATCGTCACGCCTTTGCGCACCCTCGCGGCGGCCAGCTCGCCGCGAGCCGTGTCCGAGCCTTTCGAACGCATTGTCCAGGTCCATGAGCAAAGCCTTGCCGCCGTCTTCCGCCGATTCCGCCAGCGCCGAACCGGCCCCGGACAAACCGGGCGACTCCTATGTGCAATCTTTCGCGCGCGGCCTCGCAGTGATTCGCGCGTTCGACGCGAAGCGCCCCGAACAGACGCTCACCGACGTCGCAGCCGCCACCGGCCTCACGCGCGCCGGCGCACGCCGCATTCTGCTGACCTTGCAGACGCTCGGGTATGTGGAAGCCGAAGGCCGCCTGTTCCGCCTCACACCGAAGATTCTCGACCTCGGCTTCGCGTATCTGACGTCGATGCCGTTCTGGAATCTGGCCGAGCCCGTCATGGAAGAGTTGTCCGCGCAGGTGCACGAAAGCTGCTCGGCGGCCGTGCTCGATCGCACGGAGATCGTGTATGTGTTGCGCGTGCCGACGCACAAGATCATGACGATCAATTTGTCGATCGGCAGCCGCTTGCCGGCGTATTGCACGTCGATGGGCCGCGTGCTGCTGTCCGCACTCGACGACGAAACGCTCGACACCACGCTGAATTCCTCGCCGCTTTACGCGCACACGCCGCGCACGGTGACGGACAAGGAAGAGCTGAAGAAGCTGATCGCGCAGGTGCGCCGCCAGGGCTGGGCGATCGTCGATCAGGAACTCGAAGGCGGTTTGATCTCGCTTTCTGCGCCGATTCGTAACCGCCAGGGGCGCGTGATCGCCGCGATGAACATTAGCGGCAACGCACAGCGCAATTCGGCCAGACAGATGGTGAAAGCGTTTCTGGAGCCGCTGCAACAGGCCGCGCAAACCGTATCGGAGATGGTGGCAAGGCGCGGCTGAAGCGGCCGCCGCCCGCCAATTTCACCGCGCCTTCGAAGCGCGCGGCGCGCGCGACTACTGCGTCTAGCGGCTCAGATACCGCTCCACCAGACGCGTCCAGAATGCCGCGCCGACCGGCAGATTGCGATCGTTGAAGTCGTAATGCGGGTTGTGCACCATGCAGCCATCTTCGCCCACGCCGTTGCCGAGCCGCAGAAACGTGCCCGGCCGCTGTTGCAGCATGAACGCGAAATCTTCGCTGCCCATCAGGATGTCGGTCTGTGCAACCACCTTGTCCTCGCCCACGAGTTCGCGCGCGACCTGCACCGCGAAATCTGTTTCGTCATCCGAATTAATGACGACCGGATAGCCTTCGATATATTCCACGATGGCCTTGCCGCCATAGCTCGCCGCCTGGCTTTCGGCGAGTTCGGTAATGCGTTTTTTCAGCAGCGCGCGCACTTCGGCGCTGAACGAACGCACGCTCAGTTCGAGCGTCGCCTTGCTGGAGATCACATTGTTCGCGGTGCCCGCGTGCATGGAACCCACGGTCACGACCGCCGGCTGCGATGGATCGACGTTGCGCGCGACAATGGTCTGCAACGCCATGACGATGCTCGCCGCCACCACGACAGGATCGACCGTCAGATGCGGACGCGCCGCGTGGCCGCCCACGCCTTCAATCGTGATGATCGCCTTGTCGCCCGCCGACATGAACGGGCCTTTGCGGAACAGCAGCACGCCCGGCTCCGCGCCCGGATGATTGTGCAAACCGAACACGGCGTCGCACGGAAAGCGCTCGAACAGGCCGTCGTCGATCATTTTCTTCGCGCCGCTATCCACGCCGCTTTCCTCGGCCGGCTGAAAGTACAGATGCACTGTGCCCGAAAAATTGCGCGTGGCCGCGAGGCGTTGAGCGGCGCCGAGCAGCATGGTCGTGTGGCCGTCGTGGCCGCATGCGTGCATCTTGCCGTGCGTGCCGCTCGCGTAAGGCAAGCCGGTTTGCTCGATGATCGGCAGCGCGTCCATGTCCGCGCGAATGCCGATGCTGCGCGCGCCGTCGCCCACTTTCAGCGTGCCGACCACGCCGGTCTGGCCGACGCCGCGCGTGACCTGCCAGCCCCATTGCTCGAGTTTCTCCGCGACGAGCGCGCTGGTTTGCAACTCCTCGTAGGCGAGTTCGGGATGGTGATGAATGTGATGGCGAATTTCGCGCAGGCTTTCGGCGGCGGGAATCAGATCGGATACTTCGGTGAAACGCGCGGTTTCGCTCATTTTTTATGGGGCTCCGTGATGTGAGGCGACATGAAGGCAGATATGAAGGCAGACGTCCAGGCTATCACTATAGCCCGGCTTCCGCCTTGAGAAAGGCGATCAGCGCGTGGCCCGCGTCTTCGAGTTCGCCGGAGTTGTCGATGGACTCCCAGCGAACGCCGTCGGGCAGAGAAAAAGGCGCGTGACGGGCGAGCCGCGCCGCCACCTGTTCCGCCGATTCACGCGCCCGCGCGCCGAGACGCGCTTCGAGAATATGCGGCGCGGCGTCGACATGCACGACTTCCGCGCGCGGATAACGCGCCAGAGCATGATGCAAATACTGCCGCGATCCATTGACGACCACCGTGCAGCCGCGCGCGAGCCACGCATCGAGTTCGATACCGATGCCATAACGCAGTGAATGACTCGACCATTCGAGCGCGAAGAGACCCATCAGCGAACGCGCCGCGAATTCTTCGACGGTGAGCGCGATATGCGCCTCGCCGTGACCGCTTGGCCGCGTAATGTAGCGATGCGCAAACAGAACCGGCTCGCCCATCAAACGCTTGCGCGCGAAATCCAGCAACGCGTCTTTACCTGCGCCGGACGGCCCCATCACATAGACCAGGCGACCTGTCATGGGCCCCTCACCTCGTGGCTCTGAAACGGCACACTTTGCCACAAGACGGCAGTCCGCGGGGCGGGCTTAACACGCCGTTACGCGGCGTAACGCGCTGTTCCCGCAAGCATATGCAGTGCCTGCATCAGGCGGTCGGCTCGGCCTCGTGCCCTTCTGTTGCGCCTTCGCCGCCATGCAGATGCGCCGCTTCGGCGGCTTGCGCCTGCTCGCGCCGGCGCGCTTCGAGGACGTCGTGATAACGCAAATACGCACAACGTCCCCCGGATTTCGCGGCGTACATCGCGGCGTCCGCGTTCAATAGCAGCTCTTCCGCCGTGCCGCTGTCGTCCGGAAACTGACTGATGCCGATGCTCGATCCCACCGTCATGCTTTGACTGTCTATCGCAATCTCTTCGTTCAGCGCGTCCATGATGCGCGACGCGATGCCGGGCGCCGCTTCCCCCGAACGCGGCCCTTCGATCAGTACGATGAATTCGTCGCCGCCAAGACGCGCCACGACATCGGCGGAATGCAGCACCTGCTTGAGCCGCCGCGCCACTGCAACGAGCACCTTGTCGCCGACGGAATGGCCGAACTGATCGTTGATCTGCTTGAAGCGGTCGAGGTCGACGAACAGCACCGCGAGCCCTTCGCGACGGCGCGCCGCGTCCTGGATCGCGCGTTCGAGTTTCTCCATGAACAGCATGCGGTTCGGCAATCCGGTGAGCACGTCGTGCGTGGCGAGATGCACGAGTTCGCGCTGCTTGACATGCAGCACATCCATTTGCGATCTGATTTCGCGGCGCAAACGATCGAAGCAATGCGCGAGAATGCCGATCTCGTCGGTGCGTTTGAGCGGCAGCGTTTCCATTGCGTGCTCGGCGAAGAGATGCGTGGCCGCATACGCGAGCATATGCAGCGGCTTGGTGAGCGCGCGGGCAAACAGAATCGCGAGGAACAGCGCCAGCACACTGAAAATCAGCACCATGCGGATGATGCTGCCGCCCAGCAGATGCGCGCCGGAAAGCACATCTTCGAGCGGCTTGCCGAGTCCGAGCACGATGAAGCGGTTGCCCTCCGATGCACCGAACGGCCTGCGCACGAATGCGAGCACCTGTCCCTCTGCCTGGTGCGGCTTCGCGAGTCCGTTCACGAGTATTTCGCTTTCCCTCTGCTCGAAGAGCGGCTTCGTGACCGTGAAGCTGTCCTGCATCAGCACGCGGCGGCCACGGTCGAAACCGAAAGTTTTCGACGCATCGGGATGAACGAGAAAGTCGCCCCATTCGTTCGCGAGGTACACCTCGTAGTCGCTCGGCAAATCGCTTTGCAGGCGCTTGAGCAAACCCGCGAGATCGATGTCGATCACCACGACGCCCACCACGACGCCCTGTGCATTCGCCACGGGCGTGGCGACGCGCAGCGTCGGCTTGCCTTCGGCCGCGTGCGTGCCGTATTCGTGATTGACCGACATCGGCGAGGTGTAGATGCGTCCCGGCGAAAACGCGAGCGGCTCGAACACATACGCAAACTGGCCTTTTTCCTGCAGATTGCTGCCTTCCACGCGCATGAGTCCGTCGGCATCGCGGTCGAAGCGAATGATTTCGAGGCCGTAATGCGAGCGGCTGATGAGGCGGATTTGCAGGTATTCGGGGTGATGCACCATGAAACTCGAGTACACGCGCGCGAGCCATTCGCGCGACGGATTCGCGCCGAATCCGTCATCGGTCGAGACGACTTCGGCCGACGAGGGCAAGCTCGCGAGCACGAGGGCGTCGGCGCCGACGTCGTCGATGGAGACGGAAAAGCGCTGGCCCAGCAACTCCGTCGAGGTCAGCAGACTGTGCCCGGCTTCCCTCACGAGCATCGTGCGGTTCGCGTGATAAGCGTAATAGCCGGTTGCGCCCGAAGCCAGCACGCCAATGCACGCGAATAGAAGCGACAGCTTGAAAGTGAGGCCTGGGCGGATCATCAGAAGCGCTCCGAGCGGTCGCCCGACACGATTCGGGCCCACAGGTCCTCGCGCCGTTGAATATTTTCCACGGGTCCGATCCAGACGATGCGAGCGTTTTGGCTATTGGCCGCCGGCGCGGTCAACGTGTTCGCGAGTCCTTGCCGTTCCGTCAGCAAGCGGCTCACGTCCGGTTCGAGCATGTAGTTGATCCACGCGAGCGCGAGCGCGCGGTCGGTGACCGCGCGCGTCATTGCCCAGCAATCGAGCCATGCGAGCGCGCCTTCGTCGGGAATCACGTAGCCCACGTCGGCGCCCGCGCGACGCAGCATTTCCACTTGCTGCGTGCCGTAATTGCCGAACATCAGCGCAACGTGATGCTGGATGAAAAACGCCGTCGCCTCTTCGGGCAACGTGTAATAGGTCAGCAAATTGCGACGTAAATCGACGAGCTTGTGCGCGATCGCGCGCATCTGCCCGGCGTTGAGATCGAACGGGTGCGGATAACCCAATGCGAGCGCCGTGAACGAGAAATTGTGCTGCGCGCTGTTGAAGTCGAGCACCTTGCCGCGGTAGCGCGGGTTCCAGAGTTCGCGCATCGAGCGCGGCGCAACGGTAATCTGCTTGCGATCGTAGATGAGCCCCATCGACGAATAGGTAAATGGAATCGCGTAGACCGCGCCATTGGCCGTGAGCCCGCCAATCGACGCGCGCGCCTGAAAGCGCGGCAATTGTCGTTGCGTGTTGGGCAGGCTTTGCAGATCGAGCGGAGCAAGCAGATGGGCGCGCGTATAGCGCTGGATTTCCGCGGTGTTGGCCGCGAGCACGTCGAAAGAGGCCGGGTTTTGAGCGTGCAGTTGCGCCCATAAGGCTTCGTCGGAATCGACGAGCGTGACTTCCACCTTCGCGTCGTAACGGGACTCGAAGTTCTTGACGACGTCAGCGTCGGCGTAACCGGGCCACGCCAGCACATGCAGGACTTTCTTCCCGGTTTCAGCGGATGCACTAGAAAGAAGCGCGAAGCAAACCAGCGCGCTCAGGACGAGCCGGAAGTATCTGCCGAAAGAGCTGCGCGCCGCCGACGAAGCTCGCGGCGAAGCCGCTGCAAGTCGCCGCTTGCCGCGCCGTATGCCACGACGCAATTGTTCTGCCATCGAAATCATGTGCATATGCAACACCGTTTAGCAGAAGGCAGTTTCACGAGCAGACGCTGACGTGATCCACTCGCGAATTCAATACTGGGGCATTTCCTCAGACTGAAAAGCGTTTTGCGTTGCAAGGCCAGCGCGAGGAGCAACGATGATAGCGCCAAGCAATATGTTTTTGGCTTCCTTGTCTCCTCAATGCCGATAAATAATCCGGCCTCGGAGGAAGGCACGGATATTCATCACGGGATAACGGCTGACGTCTCACTTCCTTTAATAAATGCAAGAATTAAAAAGGCGATGTCTTTGATAAATATCAAGCAACGATTCGCATTACGGCGTTCGCATGACGGGCTCATTACTGTGGCATTACTGCATTGCGCAAGTAGGGAAACGTCAGTGCGAACATCAAGGCGGCGGCCCTGATCCGCCAGTGCGGTCGCGCGCTTTTCGCCAGTAGGGAACGCTCGCGCGCCATCCGGTATTCCACTAACTACCCAATATTTTTGAACTGATAAGCTTGGCGCGCGCTGCTGGCCGCCCCGGCCGGCGGCTTCAACCCAGGCCCGGTCGTGAGTCGCGCCGGGTTCCCGCGGCGGCACAACCGCATGCGGGAGTATTTGAACTACACCGAGGAGTAAAACAGTGAAAAAACTGCTAGCGGCTTTGACGGTTGCTCTGCTTGCCACCGTCTCGATTGGCGCACACGCTAAAGATTGGTCCACCATCCGTTTCGGCGTCGACGCCAGCTATCCCCCGTTCGAGTCCAAAGGCTCCGACGGCAAGCTCGTTGGCTTCGACGTCGACCTCGGCAATGAAATCTGCGCGCGCCTGAAAGCCAAATGCGTGTGGGTCGAAAACGATTTCGACGGCATGATCCCGGCCCTGAAGGCCAAGAAGTTCGACGGCGTGCTGTCGTCGATGTCCATGACGCCGCAACGCGCCGAACAGATCGCCTTCTCGTCGAAGCTGTTCAACACGCCGACGCGCCTCGTCGCGAAGAAGGGCTCGGGCATCCTGCCGACGGCCGACTCGCTGAAGGGCAAGACGGTCGGCGTCGAACAGGGCACGATCCAGGAAACGTACGCGAAGACCTACTGGGAACCGAAGGGCACGAAGGTCGTGCCGTATCAGAACCAGGACCAGGTTTATGCCGACTTGCTGTCGGGCCGTCTGGATGCGGCGCTGCAAGACGCCGTGCAAGCCGACATCGGCTTCCTGAAGACGCCGCGCGGCGCGGGCTTCGCGTTCGTCGGCAAGGACCTCGACGATCCGAAGATCCTCGGCAACGGCGCGGGCATCGGCATGCGTAAGGAAGACACGGATCTGAAGGCGAAGGTCGACAAGGCGATCGCCGACATCATCAAGGACGGCACGTACAAGAAGCTGGAGAAGAAGTACTTCGACTTCGACGTGTACGGCAGCTAATCCGCCGGCCAGCACCGCCATGCGCCTCTAGCGGCGCCCGGCGGTTCGCTCAACGGGCTCCGCCGCGCGCGGAGCCCGTTTCGTTTTGCGGCGCTGCACAGCACGCGCTGCGACCCGCTCGGCGCGGGATCGGCTAAGATCGTGCAAGCCTTCCTTGTAATCCAGGGGAAACGCGCAGCGCGCCGCGCACTTCCCGCGAATTCGACAACCATGCAAACCCAATCCCATCCGCTGATTGCGCCGACGCTCGGCACCGCCCGCAACCTGACGAGTTTTCATTACGGTCCCGGCGGCGGACAGAAGATCTATATCCAGTCGTCGCTGCATGCCGACGAATTGCCGGGCATGCTCGTCTCGTGGGAACTGCGTCGCAAGCTCGCGGCGCTGGAACAGGCCGGCAAGCTGCGCGGCGAAGTCGTGATCGTGCCGGTGGCCAATCCCATCGGGCTGAACCAGCACTTCCTCGGTCATCTGACGGGGCGCTTCGAAACCAACACCGCGCAGAACTTCAACCGCAATTTCCATGATCTGTCGGCGCTCGTGTCGCCGGTGATCGAAGCGCGCCTGACCGATAACATCGACGCCAATCGCACAGCCATCCGCGCCGCGATGCGCGAGGCGCTCGACGCGCAACAGCCAGCCACGGAACTCGAATCGCAACGTCTCGCGCTGCAAAAGCTCTCCTACGACGCCGACATCGTGCTCGATCTGCATTGCGACTGGGAAGCCGCGATGCATCTGTACACGAACCCGGACCTGTGGCCCGACGTGGAGCCGCTCGCGCGTTATCTGGACGCGAAGGCGTCGTTGCTCGCACTGAATTCGGTGGGCAATCCGTTCGATGAGATCCACAGCTTCTGCTGGTCGGATCTGCGCGGCCGTTTTGGCGAGCGCTTCCCGATTCCGAACGGCTCCATTTCCGTCACGATCGAATTGCGCGGCCAGCGCGAAGTGTCCTACGAGTATGCGGAGCGCGACGCGCAGGCCATCGTCGAATATCTGACCTCGCGCGGCGTGATCGACGGCACGGCCGCGCCGCTGCCGCCGCTCGAATTCGGGGCCACGCCGCTCGCCGGCGCGGAGCCGATCGTCGCGCCGATCAGCGGCGTGCTCGTGTATCGCTGCGAAGTGGGCACGTGGGTCGACGTCGGCCGCGAGATCGCGGACATCGTCGACCCGTTAACCGATCGCGTCGTCACGCTGAAGAGCAGCGTGGCCGGCGTGCTGTACGCGCGGCACCTGACGCGTTTCGCCACGGCAGGCATCGAGTTCGCACGCATTGCCGGCGCCAGGGCGTTTCGAAGCGGCTCCCTGCTGAGCAACTGAGGGAAACTGAGGGCAACTGAGACGCTGCTCAAGCCCGCTCATAGAGGCCCGCCACGCCAACGCGAAGCCTCTTGGAAAGCGGGAATGACGGCGCCTTGAAGCCGCGTGTCGATGTACTTGCACACTTCGTCCGGCTCATCCGCCGCGACCGTTTTTTTCACCCAAGGCTGCTCGCGAACCTGCTCGCGCACGGCGATCAGGTTCGCGTACGGGCCTTTCAGCTCTTCGTGCTCACTCCGTTTTCCCCGACGCCCGGCTTCAATTCGATAAGCGCTTTGATTGACAGGCACGCATCGCCGGACACAATCGCGGCGGCCTTAAATCAATCCTTTTCACACGCTTATCGCCGCGCCCCGGACAAAGCTCATACACGCAATGCATTCGCTAAAGCGCTCAAATCACGGGTAATCCACGTCTGATATCTCGCGGCCCTTAGCGAACAAATGCGAAAACTGTCGCGCAGACGCGACAGTTCTTGAAAAGAATCAACCTGTCACATAGCTTACTCAGCGTTCCCTTAAATTTCAGACCATCGCACGACCTTACCAAAGAGCACGGCGCTGCGATCGCTTAATTTTTAATCGGAGAATGTTTTGAACAAGAAACTATTGACCGCCGCTACTCTCGCTGTTTTCGCAAGCGCCGCTCACGCACAAAGCAGCGTCTCGCTGTACGGCGTTATCGACGCAGGTGTCAGCTACGTCAACAACTCGAAGACGGCCACCGCTCACGACAAACTGTTCAAGTATGACGACGGCGTGGCTCAAGGCAGCCGTTGGGGCCTGCGCGGCACCGAAGATCTGGGTGGCGGCCTGAAGGCGCTGTTCGTGCTGGAAAACGGCTTTAACAGCGGCAACGGCACGGCCGGCCAGGGCGGCGCGATGTTCGGCCGCCAGGCTTATGTGGGTCTGTCGCAGAACAATGTCGGCTCGCTGACGTTCGGCCGCCAGTACTCGTTCTCGACCGACTACCTCGGCGGCAACTACACGACCGGCGGCCAAACCGTCGCGGGTAACTACGCTTACCACATCAACGACGTCGACCAGCTCACGTCGAGCCGCATCAACAACGCCGTCAAATTCAGCAGCGCGAACTTCTCGGGCCTGACGTTCGGCGCGATGTACGGCTTCTCGAACCAGGCTGGCGCATTCGCAGGCGCACCGGCAACGGGCACGACCGCAGCGCCGGTCGCGGGTTCGTCGCGTGCTTATAGCTTCGGCGTGAACTACGCGAACGGTCCGTTCGGCATCGGCGCGGCTTACACGGATATCCGTTATCCGGGCCAGGCAACGCCGGCCTTCACGACGGCCATCTCGAACGTGACGCCGGGCACCATCCGCGATCTGCGCACGTTTGGCGTGGGCGGCCGTTACACGATCGCCGCAGCGACGCTGTGGGCGTTGTACACGAACACGCGTCTCGACCCGATCACGGGCGGCGCGACGACGTTCGCCGCGTATGAAGCGGGCGCGAAGTACGCGTTCACGCCGGCACTGACGGCAGGCGCGGGCTACACGTACATGCACCTGAGCAACGCCAATAGCGGCCACTGGAATCAGGTTGATCTGAGCGTCGACTATGCGCTGAGCAAGCGTACCGATGTCTACGCGCTCGGTATCTACCAGATCGCCGCCGGCCACAACGGCACACAGGATCTGCAAGCGCAGATCGGTTCGGCCACGAGCTACTTCAGCACGTCGGGCACGGGTGCGGACAACCAGCTGGCATTCCGCGTCGGTATCCGTCACAAGTTCTAAAGCGGATTCGCGCCGCGCGAGTACTGACGCGCTCGCCGGTGTGAAATGCAAAACGCCCCTGTTTTCAGGGGCGTTTTGCGTTGAGCGACGAAGTGTGTCGTCTCGCGCGCCGTCACATGGCAGGCTCGCGTCTCGCGGAACGCTGCGGCAACAGCGCGATACACGCGACGATAAACACGAGCAGAATCCCCGACGCATAAAAGCGGCTAACGTGCAGGCCGCCCTGCGCAATCGGCTTGTCCAGCAGATCGCCGAGCGTCGCGCCGAGTGGCCGCGTCAGAATAAACGCTGCCCAGAAAAGCGCCGTGCGCGACACGCGCGACCAGAAATACAGAACCGCCACGACAAGCAGCCCGGCACCGAAAATCATCGCGCCATATTCGTAGCCGACACCGAGTCCGCCGCGATCGTCGCCTGCGACCCAATCGCCGAGCGCCGTGCCGAGCGTTTGCGAAAACAGGATCGTGATCCAGTAAAACCATTCCGCTCTGGCAGTGACGATGCTCTGCACGGAGACCGTGCCTTCCGAGCGATACCAGACCGCGAGACTCGTCGCGAGCAATACGACGATGATGGCGACACCGCCTGGATAGCCAATGCCGAGCGATCTATCCGCGAAGTCGGCCATCGTGGTGCCGAGCGTCGTGGTCGCGATGATGGTCGCCCAATAGAGGAACGGATGAAAATCCCGCGCCTTGATCTGCGCTGAAACAAGCGCGATGAAAAACGCGAGAAAGATCGCTGAACCGATCAGGTAGCCGAGGTTCAGCGACATCGTCACCCAGTCGCCGCCTGTTTCGCCCAGCGTGGTGGCCGCGACCTTGATGATCCAGAAGCCCAACGTCACTTGCGGCACTTTGCTGACAGCCTTCTCAGCGAAGGTCTTCAAGCTCTCGTTCATTACTTTGCTCCTTCCTGGTAGATTCAACGGCACACAATGTAAATGCGCGAGGTTAACAATTGCTTAAACGCAATGCGTTGAGCGCGCGAAATGCAGCTAAGCCTCCGTTAATGTTCGAGACGTAATCTGAACCTGTGCATCGCGAGCTTCGCGATGTCATCGTCCAAACCGAAACGGAGAGATCAACATGAAACGTCTATTCCTCACCAGCATCATCGCCATCGCCGCCATCCTGCCCGCTGCAAGTTTTGCGCAGACGGCAAACGGTCCCCTCACCCGCGCGGACGTGAGGGCGCAAAGCGCTCAAGCGGCTCAGGACCATCGCATGAGCTCCAAGGTGCACTATCCGGATTGGCAGCAAAGCACGCGCCCGGGCGAATCCGTCGACACCGGCGGCTACGGCACGCAAAGCGGCAGCTCATCGGAATCGCGCGTGATGCCGGGCCACACGATGTCGTCGAGCGCAAGGGCGGAGCTTTTCGCGCACCATTGAGGTGTCCGCGGACGCATCGCATGCTTCGCCCCAATTTAAGGAAGCGTTAACCTCGAATGCGCGACAATGCCGGATAACGACAACGCGGGGGATACGATGCGTCTGCTTCTCGTAGAAGACGATGAAATGATTGCGGAGCCGGTGCTCGATTCGATGCGTCGCGAAGGCTATGCAATCGATTGGGCACAGGACGGCCGCGCCGCCGAGCTCTCACTCGACAACGGCGTGTACGACCTCGTGCTGCTCGATCTCGGCTTGCCTCGCAAAGACGGCATCGATCTGCTCAACGCATACCGCAGCCGGGGCGGCGAGGCGCCCGTCATCATCCTCACTGCGCGCGACGCGGTGAACGATCGCATTCGCGGACTCGACGCCGGCGCGGACGATTATCTGGTCAAGCCATTCGATCTGGACGAACTGGCCGCGAGAGCGCGCGCGTTGCTGCGGCGTCGCACAGGGCAGAAGCAGCCCGTCTATACGCATGGCGAACTCACCCTCGATCCCGCCGCTCACGAAGTGACGAAAGAAGGTGCGCCCATCGCGCTCGTGCCGCGCGAATTTGCCTTGCTACATGCGCTAATCGAGTCGCCGACGCGTGTCTTCACGAAGGCGGAACTCGAAGACAAGCTCTATGGCTGGGGCGAGGAAGTCGGCAGCAACACGATTGAAGTGCATGTGCACAGTTTGCGCCGCAAGATCGGCGCGGAGCAAATCGTAACCGTGCGCGGCGTCGGCTATCGCCTGAAGAGGTGTGAATGACGTCGATTCGCCGCTGGCTGCTCGGCTGGCTGATTTGCGGCCTCGCGGCAGCCTCGGCGGTGGCCGCGTTCGGCATCTTTCATACGGCGCGCGAAGAGGCAAGCGAACTCTTCGATTATGAATTGCGCACCGTTGCATTGTCGTTGCCGACGAATCTCGAGACCGCCGAGACCGTCGAGCGGAAAGCCCCCCCATTCGAGGGCATTTCCGACGACCTCATCCTGATCGAGATCTGGGACAAATCGGGCACGCTCGTCTATCACTCGCGGCAGGCGCCGATTCTCACGCGCATGCCCGAAGGTATCCGCACGATTGAAAGAAGCGAAGTTCATTGGCGCGTGCTCGGGCTGCAACAACCCGATCGTTTCGTTCAGGTCGCGCAGCCGGTCTCGGTGCGCGAGGTTCTCGCGCTGCGCCTCGCGCTGCATACGTTATGGCCGCTCGCCGTGCTGATGCCGGTGACAATCGCGCTGGTCCTCTTCGTCGTGGCGCGCGGGCTCGCGCCCATTGGCGGATTGTCGCGCCTTCTGGGCACACGTTCGCTCGAATCGCTTGAACCGCTTCATCTGGACGACAACGTGCCGGTCGAAATCAAACCGCTTGTCGACGCGCTGAACGATCTGTTGCAGCGCCTGAATGTGGCCTCGCGAGCGCAGCGTACGTTCATCGCCGATGCGGCTCATGAGCTTCGTTCGCCACTCGCGGCATTGAAGCTGCAATTGCAGGCGGCGGAAAGAAACGGCACGTTAAGGGGCGACGGGCAAACGCTCGAACGCATCGACACGCGCCTTAACCGGCTCATTCGCCTCGTGCAGCAACTCTTGACGCTCGCTCACGAAGACGCGGAGTCCGCGAGCGCGGGCACCGTGGTCAGCTTGCGAAAAATCGGCGAGCAGGCCGTTGGCGATTTCTCGCTGCTCGCCGACGACAAGCAGATCGACCTCGGCCTGGAATTCAGAGCACCTGTCACAGACGACGACCCGTGCAACGTGCTGTCGGACTCGCACGGCGTGAGCGTGCTGCTCAATAACCTCGTCGATAACGCAATCCGCTATACGCCTGACGGCGGCAAGGTGGATGTCGTGCTGATCCGCACGGGCGATCGCTTCGGCTTCGAAGTCATCGATACAGGCTCCGGCATTCCCGAAGAAGATCTCGAACGCGTGCTCGACCGCTTTTATCGAGGTCAGCACACCAAGGGCACAGGCAGCGGACTGGGGCTCGCCATTGCCGCGCGCATTGCGCAGCGCCAGCAGTTGATCCTGTCGTTGCGCAATAACGCCGATGGCCACGGTTTGATTGCTTCCGTCAGCGGGTTTGTTAAAGCGGGCTAGCGGATCGAACTGCTACGCAAAACTCTGTGCGGTTGCGTACATAGATGCGCAGAAATCCGTATTGACCATGCGTGCCGGGCGCCCTACCTTTTTCAAAACGCCTTCAGTGCTTTACGTTTTGTCTGCGTGACGTTGCATCTTATGTGAACTGAACGGAGGACTTATGGAACGTGAGCCAGGCATTTCTTCCGCTGCTTCCTCAGATCAATCTCCGCGTGGCGGCGAGCGCAGTGCGCAGCTGTCAGCGCCCTCGCCCGAGAGGCTGCTTCAAATGGGCATGGCCTTCTGGGCATCGAAGACGCTGCTTTCCGCCGTCGAACTAGGTGTGTTCACGCAACTCGCCGACGGTCCGCGCAGCGCCGCGGCGCTTTGCGAATCGCTCGAACTGCACCCTCGCGCGGCGCTCGATTTTCTCGATGCGCTCGTCGCGTTGACGGTGCTCGATCGCCGCGACGGCGCGTACAGCAACACGCCCGATGCCGACCTGTTCCTCGACAAGGCGAAACCGTCGTATGTGGGCGGCCTGCTCGAAATGGCGAACACGAGGCTCTACCCGTTCTGGGGCTCGCTCACCGAAGCGTTGCGCACCGGCTTGCCGCAAAACGAAGCGAAGACCGGCGGCAATCTCTTCGACGCGATTTATCGCGACGAGGCGTCGCTACGCGGCTTCCTGCGCGCGATGAGCGGCGTGAGTCTGGGCGCTGCGCGCGCCATCGCGCAGCGCTTTCCGTGGAGCCAGTACAAGACGTTCATCGACATTGGAGCCGCGCAAGGCGCGGTGCCGGTGCAGGTCGCGTTGGCGAATCCTCATTTGAGCGGCGGAGGCTTCGACCTGCCGCCCGTGGGCCCGGTATTCAACGAGTATGTGGCAGCGCATGGACTCGCGGAACGCCTGCGATTTTACCCCGGCGACTTTTTTAACGACCCGTGTCCTTCCGCGGAAGTGCTCATCATGGGTCATATTCTTCACGACTGGCCGCTGCCGCAAAAGCTCGAACTATTGTCAAAGTGCCATGCGGCCTTGCCGCCGGGCGGCGCGCTGATCGTGTATGACGCGATCATCGACGATGAACGCCGCAGCAACGCGTTCGGCCTGTTGATGAGCCTGAACATGCTGATCGAAACGCCGGGCGGGTTCGATTACACCGGCGCGCAGTGTCGTGAATGGATGAAGCAAACGGGCTTTGCGCAAGTGCGGATCGAGCATCTGGTCGGGCCCGATTCGATGGTAGTCGGCATCAAATAGCGACAGCGGGCCGTGTGAAGACCCGCTCGCCCTACCGCTTCAATAAAGCCCCGCCCTCGTCCTCTCGGGCATGTCCCTATCGTATTGCGCACCATCGAAATTACCTCCGCTCAGACGCCGATGCATATCACCCGCGCTTGGCAAACTCGCGCGGTCAACATGCATTGCCGGGTCCCAAAGACTCGAACGCACCAACGCCTTCGAGCAATGAAAATACGCTGTTTCGACATGCACGATGACCACGGTGCGCGGCAGTTTTCCGCGCACCTCGAATTGCCCCAGCACAGCGGGGTCGATGGAAATCTCGGCGCGCCCATTGACGCGCAAAGTTTCGCCGACGCCCGGAACAAGAAACAGCAGCGACACCCGCGGGTCCAGAACGATATTGCGCAAACTGTCGATGCGGTTGTTGCCTGGCCTGTCGGGCAGCGCCAACGTGTGCTCGTCCAGAACCTGCACGAATCCTGCGGCGTCTCCCTTTGGCGAGCAATCCGTTCCATCCTCGCCCACCGAAGACAACACCGCGAAAGGCGAAGCGCGCACAAATGCCTGGTAATCGCTATTCAGGCAATCGATTTCTTTCCACAGCGCGCGCTCGTGCGGCTCGCCGTAGATCTGCTCCAGCTGTTCGATGCTTTTCACCGTGTATGTCATGGCAGACGCTCGTGCATTGAAGCGGTCGATGGAAATAACAACACGCAGTATAGGCACTCAATTCAGATTCAGTCACGCGCGGCGCCTTCGATAATCTTCCGCGAATCCTGCGCGCGGGAATAACAAACCCATCGCGCCGGTTTACCGTGCAGAGCGCGTCAATTCGAACGCAAGCCGCTTTCGAACGATACGCTCGTCCATCGAGGAGCCGTGCCATGAAACCCACCAACGCCACCCGCGCGATCCCGCGCTCGTTCATCACGACCATTGCGAGCATGGCGCTCGTCATTGCAGCGCCGTGGGCGCACGCGCAAGCGTCGCCCGACTCCGGTCATCCACTCACGCGTGCTGAAGTCATGCATGAACTGGAAGAACTCGAAGCCGCCGGATACAACCCGTCACTCGGCGACGACGGCCAGTACCCCTCTGATATTCAGGAAGCCGAACGAAAAGTCGCCGCGATGCACGCAGCCGAAAAAAGCGCGCTCATGCAAACGCAGCCCGACATGCAGGCCATGCCGATGCCGATGCCGATGCAGTGAAAAAAAGCCGAAACCTCACTCACACACGCTACGGAAACCTCGCGGCCCAACCGCCTTCCGGTGTGAGCATCATTTCGGCGTGTCGTGCGGTTGATGAGCGCCACGCCCGCGCGACTCACCATCTGCGCGAGCCGCTCGCTCTGACCGCCGCGGCCGTCAGCCCGAGTTCCCACGCCGCCGCGCTCAGGCTGCCGCACGCCGCGAGCGCCGAAAAAAGCTGAGATCCGCGGGATGGACGGTATCGCGCATGGCTTGCACTTATGAATCGAAGTTAAAGATGCTTTGACTTTAGCCGCGGTTTTTGCGTCCAGATGTCGATAGAGTCACTCCATTCACTACATTTCGGAGACACAGCATGAAAACCTATCGCATCGCGACCATTCCCGGCGACGGCATCGGCAAGGAAGTCGTGCCGGCCGGCGCGCAAGTTCTCGACGCACTCGCGAAGACCACGAAGTCGTTCGCGTTCGAATTCGAAAACTTCGACTGGGGCGGCGACTACTATCGCCAGCATGGCGTGATGATGCCGGCGGACGGACTCGACGCGATCCGCGACAAGGACGCGATTCTGTTCGGCTCGGCCGGCGACCCGGACATCCCCGATCACATCACGCTGTGGGGCCTGCGTCTGAAGATCTGCCAGGGCTTCGACCAGTACGCGAACGTCCGCCCGACGCGCATCCTGCCCGGCATCGACGCGCCGCTCAAGCGCTGCAAGCCCGAAGACCTGAACTGGGTGATCGTGCGCGAAAACTCGGAAGGCGAATATTCCGGCGTGGGCGGCCGCGCGCACCAGGGTCATCCCATTGAAGCCGCGACGGACGTGTCGATCATGACCCGCGCCGGCGTCGAGCGCATCATGCGCTTCGCGTTCCGCCTCGCGCAGTCGCGTCCGCGCAAGCTGCTGACCGTCATCACGAAGAGCAACGCGCAACGTCACGCCATGGTGATGTGGGACGAAATCGCGCTGCAAATCTCGAAGGAATTCCCGGATGTGAAGTGGGACAAGGAACTGGTGGATGCGTCGACCGCGCGCATGATCAACCGTCCCGCAAGCCTCGACACGATCGTCGCCACCAATCTGCACGCCGACATTCTCAGCGATCTCGCCGCCGCGCTCGCCGGCAGCCTCGGCATTGCGCCGACCGGCAACATCGATCCGGAACGCCGCTTTCCGTCGATGTTCGAGCCGATTCACGGCTCCGCATTCGACATCATGGGCAAGGGTCTCGCGAATCCGGTCGGCACGTTCTGGTCGGTCGTCATGCTGCTCGAACATCTGGGCGAAGCCGATGCCGCGAAGCGCGTGATGCAGGCAGTGGAAGCCGTGACCGCGAACCCGTCGCTGCATACCGGCGACCTGGGCGGCACGGCGACGACCGCCCAGGTGACGGCCGCCGTCTGCGCCTTCATCGAGCAAGCCGCCGCGCCCGCTGCGAACGCGGCTTAAGCGCGAGCCGCGTGACGCGCGCCGGCAACAGCCGCATTCGACGGCTGCGGCGCGCGGCAGTCACGCTGCATGTCCCAAGAGAGCACTGCTCACGCCTCGAAAGGAGGAGACAATGATTTCCGATCTCGAAAGCCGGGTTTCCCGCAAGCTGATGCTGCGGATCATCCCGTTTGTCATGCTGCTGTATTTCGTCAGTTTTCTGGACCGCGTCAACGTGGGCTTCGCCGCGCTGACGATGAACAAAGCCATTGGCCTGTCGCCCACCGCGTTCGGCTTTGGCGGCGGCCTGTTCTTTGTCGGCTACTTTCTGTTCGAAGTGCCGTCGAACCTGATTCTTCACAAAGTCGGCGCGCGCCGCTGGATTGCCCGCGTGATGGTGTCGTGGGGCATCGTCTCGCTGGCGTCGGCGTTCGTCGTCGGCCCGAACAGCTTCTACGCGCTGCGCTTTCTGCTGGGCGTCGCCGAAGCCGGCTTCTTTCCCGGCATCATCCTGTATCTGAGCTTGTGGTTTCCGACGCGTCAGCGCGCGGTCGCCGCCGCCTGGTTCATGGCCGCCGCACCGATTTCCACCGCCATCGGCTCGCCGATTTCCGGCGCGATCATGAAGCTTCCGCCGATCGCGGGTCTCGCCGACTGGCAGTTGCTCTATGTCCTCGAAGCGCTGCCGGCGGTCATCCTCGGCTTTTTCGTGCTGAAGTTCCTGACGGACGCGCCGTCGAAAGCGAAATGGCTCCAGCCGGAAGAGCGCGACTGGCTGATCGCGAAGCTGAAGACCGAAGCGGACGCGCGGCAGTCGCACGCGGGCCATACGGCCGGCGCGCTGAGCGCCCTGCGCGATCCGCGCGTGCTCGCGCTGGCGCTGATCTACTTCGGGACGTCGGCGGGTCTTTACACGCTCGGCTTGTGGGCGCCGCTGATCATTCGCCAATATGGCTTCGACGCGTTCCAGACGGGTCTGCTGGCGGGAATTCCGAGCATCGTCGCCGTGGTCGCGATGATTCTGTGGGCCAAGCACTCGGATCGCACTGAGGAACGCACGTGGCACGTCGTCATTCCGTGCGCGCTGGCCTGTCTCGGCTTCGTGTTCGCGGGCAATGCGGTCACGGCTGTGATGATCGTGCTCGCTCTCGTGATCGTGAACGTGGGCATCAGCGCGGCCAAGGCGCCGCTGTGGGCCATGCCGAGCATGTTCCTGTCGGGCGCCGGCGCAGCGGCGGGCATCGCGATGATCAATTCGATCGGCAATCTCGGCGGCTTCGTCGGTCCGTTCGCGATCGGCTGGCTCAAGCATGTGACGGGCAGCTATTCGGCGGGCCTGTACGTGGTCGGCGCAACGCTGGCCGTCTCCGCGGTCGTCACGCTCATGCTGAGCCGTCAATCGAAGCGCGCGCCGGTCGCCGTCGGCGAGCGCCACGGGCACTGAACACAACACGCCAGAAACTGGGAACGGGATTCTTCTTCGCGACATCCAACGCCGTATGCAAGGCAATGTTGGTTAAAAAGGAGAATCCCCATGAAATTGATCCACCCGCGATGGCTCGGCGCACTGGCCTTTGTCAGTCTCACTAGCTGGGCACAAGGCGCCGGGCCCACCGATCCGCAGATCGCGGCCATCGTCGTCACTGCCAATCAGGTCGATATCGACGCCGGCAAGCTCGCCGGATCGCGCTCGAAGTCGAGCGACGTGAAAGCGTTCGCCAAACAGATGGTCACCGACCACACCGCCGTCAACAAGTCGGCCAGCGACCTCGTCCACAAACTGAACGTGACGCCCGAGGACAACGCGACGAGCCAAAGCCTCAAGCAAGGCGGCGATTCGAATCTCGCGGCGCTGAAGAAACTCAAAGGCGCCGCATTCGATCGCGCGTATATCGATCATGAAGTGACCTACCATCAAACTGTGATCGATGCGCTCGACAAGACGCTGATTCCGAGTGCGAAAAACGAAGAACTGAAGGCACTGCTCGTGAAGGTGCGCCCGGCTTTCGTCGCGCATCTCGAACATGCGAAGCATGTGCAGGCATCGCTTGAGAAAAGCAGTGGCTGAGCGGCAGTTTGCGCGTGACGCCCGCCTCGCACTGAAATGGGCCGCGCTGGCGGGCGCGATGCTGGCTTCGGTGGCGTCATGGGGAAATGCGGCGCTCGCGGCGCAGAAGTCCTATACGATCACGATCGAGAACATGCAATTCAGTCCGCCAAACCTGACGGTAAAGCGCGGGGATCGAGTGATATGGATCAACAAGGATCTCTTTCCTCATACCGTGACCGCCGACGCGCATGCTTTCGATTCGCGCAGCATTGCCGCGAACGCTTCATGGTCTTATGCGCCAGCCAGGGCCGGCAACTATCCTTATGGATGCACGTTCCACCCGACCATGCACGGCGCACTGACCGTTCAATGAGAGCCCGCACGCAATGACCCATGCAGCACCGGCGCAAACCCTGCCCGCCGACGACGACCTCAGTATCGTGACGCGCGTCGTCGCGGGAGACCATTCGGCATTCGAGCTGCTGATGCGGCGCCACAACCGGCGGCTTTACCGGCTCGCGCGCGCGACCCTTCGCGACGACGCCGAAGCCGAAGACGCGCTCCAGGATGCGTATCTTCACGCGTATCGTTCGCTCAGCCAGTTTCGCGGCGATGCGGCATTGTCGACATGGCTCTCGCGGCTCGTGCTCAACGAATGCTATGCGCGGCTGCGGCGCCACGCGCGCCGCGAGAATGTGATCCCGATAGTGAGTTCGAATACCGCCGACATCGATATCGAAGCCATGCATCCGTCCGACTCCGAGCCGCCCGACAGTGCAGCAGCGCGTGCGGAAATGCGCGCGCTGATCGAGCGCAAGCTCGACGAACTGCCGGAATCCTTCCGCACGGTGTTCATACTGCGCTCGGTGGAAGAGATGAGCGTGGAGGAAACCGCGCAATGTCTCGACATTGCCGAAGCCACCGTGCGCAGCCGCCACTTCCGCGCGAAGAGCCTGCTGCGCGAGTCGCTGGCGCGCGACATCGATTCCGTCGAACGCGAGCTTTTCGAATTCGCGGGCGCACGTTGCGACCGGATCGTCGCGAACGTGATGGCGCGCATCGACAAGAACGGCGAAGGCCACCATGCGCCGTGAGGTGCGCTAACACGCGCTGATCCGCCGTGATTACGCACAGTCAGGCATAACACGCGCCGCCGCCGGATTGCGGCGAACGCGCTTCCACTCTCCGCACGACACTGCCTGCCCGCACGCGTGAAATACGTGCCCGCAAGCCTGAATACGCAGACGAATTTTTTGGCGACAATTCCCAAATAATTAGATCAGGCATAACATCAAGTCATGCCGAACCTTCGCCGAAAATTGCCGAGCGCGAACGCGCTCTTCGTCTTCGAAGCCGCCGCGCGTTGCGGCAACTTCACGCGCGCCGCCGAGGAACTCGACGTGAGCCAGCCTGCCGTGAGCCGCATGCTCGCGCGCATGGAAGACCACATCGGCGTGCGGCTTTTCGAGCGCGTGCGCGGCGGCATCGAGCTGACCGCGAACGGGCGCATTCTGTACCGCAAGATCGCCGAAGGGTTCGACGGCATCGAAAGCGCGATACGCGAAATCGAGGCACGCGCGACAGACATGGATTCCGTCACGCTGTCGGTGTCCACCGGCTTCACCACGCATTGGCTGATGCCGCGCATGGCTCGTCTGAACGCGGCGTTTCCGTCCATCGATCTGCGATTCCAGCTTATTTCAGCGCGCATTGGCGGCGAACTTGTCGACGTCGATCTCGGCATGCGTTTTCTGCACGCCGGCGAGATCGACGAAAACAGCGTGCCCGTGATGCCCGAAACGCTGATGCCGGTATGCAACCCACGCTATCAGGACACAGCGCGGACCGACGCGGGCCGCGAGCAAGGCGACACGATCATCGTGATGAACGACGAGGAACGCGGCTGGCACCACCGGTTTGGCGCGTTCGAGCGGCATGGGCGGCGCGTCGCGAGCACGCTGAGTTTCAACGACTACGCGATCGTCGTGCAGGCCGCGCTGCTGGGTCAGGGCATCGCGCTCGGCTGGCTCAATGTGGTGTCGCACTGGCTGTCGCAACGCGCGCTGATTCCCGCCGAACAGGAGATCATCGTGACGAACCGGCGCTGCTGTCTGGTTGCGCCGCCGGGCAGGCCGCTCCGGCCGATTGTCGCGAACCTCCGCGACTGGATTGTCGAAGAGATGCGCGCGGACATGCGCGCTGTGGAGCGCGCGTATCCGCAGTTGGGGTTACGCGACGCGTTTCGGGAATGCGGGCTGACGATCGGGTGACGGTCAGAGGCCGCCTTTCATCGTCTGCATCAGGTCGCCGGCGGATTGGTGTGTGTTGATCGCGTTGACGATGTCGGCGAGAAACCACGGAAGAATCAATTGTGTGTCGGGATCGCTGACGCCCACGCTGAGCACGGGCGGCTTGTGCGGCGGTTGTTGTTGCGGCGCTTGTTGCGGCGCTTGCTGATGCGGTCGTTGCGGTGCTTGTTGCGACAACGAGCCGCTCGCCGCTTCGTGAGCGGGCGGCCACGCCGACGAACAGCCGGCAGCCAGCACAGCGGCGCCCATGGCAATGAAAAGACAGAACGGCTTCATGATGTGAACTCCGGCCACATCACTTCGACACGAGCGTCTGCCGACAAGTTCTTCCCCACGCGTCGAGGTTGTTCACGCTCAGCTTCGGCGCGTCGCGCGCTGCTGCTGCGCCGCTTCTTCTGGTACGCTGCGCCCTTTGCAACAGCTTGCATTCGACTCGATGGAAACCCCTTTCAACGATCGCGGCGTGTCGGTCACCCGCAATGCGCTTTCATCCGCCGGCCAGGTCTTTCCGCTGCGCGACATTGCCGGCGTGCAGGTCGTCACCGTGCAGAAAAACAAAGTCTTGCCGATCACCCTCTCGCTGCTGGGCGTGGCCGCCGCGATTGCCGGCGGCGTGCTCCGCGCGCCCGTGGGCATGGTGTGCGGCGTCATGCTCATTGTGGTCGGCTGGCTGACGTGGGCGACGCAGGACGTCACGCATCGCCTGATGGTGCAAACGGCCAATGGCGAACGCGAGGCGCTGTCGAGCGTCGATCGCGACTTCGTCGAGCGCGTCGGCGCGGCCGTGAACGAGGCAAAAGCTGCCGCAACAGCAACCACTGCAGCGCAGAAAGTTTGAGTAAGACGCGGCTCGACGCGCACCGCCGCGCGTCGGGCCGCGTTGCAAACCGTCACACATCTTTGCAAGTGCCCGCCGATGCGCAGGTAGAGTCGCCGCTTCTGTCATCGCGCATTCCTTCGCGGGCCAGCGCCGGCGCCGCGTCTTTTCCGTCTCGCAGCCGCATGCATCGCCAACGCTTGGGAGCGCCTTTTTGCGAGCGTGCCCCATGTCTGTGTCTATCGTTTCCGCCGCGCGTCGGCATCTGCATCATCATGTTTGCCGTTTCACCGCCGCCGCGCTCGTTGCAACGGGCGCGCTCGCCGCGTTGAGCGGCTGTTCCGCCACGTTTCCCACACCCACGCCGCCGGCGCCGGCCGTGTCGCTGATCAACGGCGGCCAGGACGGCGTGCTCATTCCGCTGCACGTCGAACGCGCCGACGAAGACCACGCGCGTCTCGGGCTGCCGGTTCAACTCGACGGCAAGGCCGTGTACGTCGCGCTCGATACCGGCACGCAAGGCGTGCGCGTGTTGAAGTCGGTGCTGCCGGGTTCGGACTACGCGAGCGCCGCGCCGGCGAGCACGCTCCTGCTCGCGAACGGCGCGCAGGTTTCCGGCGCGGCCGTGAAAATGCCGATGAGTCTCGCCGGATCGAAACAGGTGCAGGTCGACGCGCAAGCGGTCGACACGGTGAGTTGCCAGGCCACGTCGAAACGCTGCGTCGCCATCGACGGCTACACCGGCGAATTCGGCTGGGCGTTCTCGGGACTCTTCGGCGTCGGCGCCGCGCAACCGGACGACGCCTGTTGCACGCAGCCGCTGCGCGCGTTGGCGGGCCACATCGGCGAGCGCTATCTGGTGCATTCGAACTTCGCCAAGCCGTATCTGCTGCTGAGTCCGTCGAGCGCAATCACGACAAGCTACACGATGGTGCCCATGACCGTTTCGAAAGAAGGCGCGATTCAATGGCCGCGCGGCTGCGTGAACGTCGGCGACAAGATGACGTTCTGCGCGCCGCTCGTGTTCGCCACGGCCACCACGGGCATGATCCGCATCGAAACGGATACCGCGCCGAACTGGACCGGCGACGACAGCGCCGGCAAGGTGCTCATCCAGGGCAACTACAACGCGGCGATCGGCTCGGGCGGCTGGGTGCACCGCTACGACGACGCGCAGGTGACCATCGTCAAGACGAAGCCGGGCGCGAACCGCATCGTGATCGGGCTCGCGGCCATGCAGAATATCGACGTGCTGTTCGATTTCCCGCACGGCCAGTTAGGCCTGCACGCGAGCGACGCGATCGAAAAGCTGATGCCGTGAACACGCCGCTCACACGATAAAAAGCCCGTGCGCCGTTGGAATGGCGCACGGGCTTCTTCACATTGCGGCACCTCGCGCTGCCGCGCGGCGAGCCGTTCAGCCGAGGCCCAGCGGATTCACACGCCAGATCTCGCGAGCATATTCGCCGATGGTCCGATCCGACGAAAACTGCCCCATGCCCGCCACGTTTTCAATCGCGCTCTCGGCCCACGCGCGCTTATCGACGAAACGCGCATCCACTTCGTTTTGCGCCTTGGCAAACGCGGCGAAATCGGCGAGCACCATGTAGTGATCGCCCCAATCCACCAGCGTGTGAAAAATATCCGAGAAGCGCACCGGATCGTCCGGCGAAAAATAGCCGCTGCGAATCTGGTCGAGCGCCATGCGCAACTCGGCGTTCTCCTCATAGACTTGCCGCGGCCGGTAGCCGCTCGCGCGCAGGTTGTCCACTTCGTCGGCGGTGTGGCCGAAGATGAAGATGTTCTCGCGGCCCACGGCGTCGCAGATCTCGATGTTCGCGCCATCCATTGTGCCGATGGTCAACGCGCCGTTCAGCGCCAGCTTCATGTTGCCGGTGCCGGATGCTTCCGTGCCGGCCATCGAAATCTGCTCGGACAGATCGGCTGCTGGAATGATCAGCTCGGCCACGCTCACGCCGTAGTTCGGCACGAACACCACTTTGAGACGGTCGCCGATCAGCGGATCGTGATTGACCTTCTGACTGACATCGCCGATCAGCTTGATGATCGTCTTCGCCATCCGGTAAGCAGACGCCGCCTTGCCCGCGAACATCACCACACGCGGCACCCAGTCGCGTTCGGGATTCGCGCGAATCTGGTTGTAGCGCACGATCACGTGCAGCACGTTCAGCAATTGCCGCTTGTATTCGTGGATGCGCTTCACCTGCAGATCGAACAGCGCGTCCGGATCGAAATGCAGCTTCGTGTGATGCGCGAGGCGCTGCACGAGCCGCAGCTTGTTCTGCCGCTTCGCTTCACGGAAGGCGTCGATAAAACCGCTGTCGTTGCGCAGTTCGCGCAACTGTTCAAGCTCGAACAGATTGGCGCGCCAATGCGTGCCGATTTTCTGATCGATCAATGACGACAGCGACGGGCTCGCCTGCGAAAGCCAGCGTCTCGGCGTGATGCCGTTGGTCACATTCGTGAAGCGGTCTGGGTAAATGCGCGCGAAATCCGCGAAGATGTCGCGCGTCATGAGTTGCGAATGCAGCTTCGACACGCCGTTCACCTTGTGGCTCGCGACAATCGCCAGATACGCCATGCGCACGCGCCGCTGACCGTATTCGTCGACGAGGGAAATGCGGCGGATCATTTCGGCGTCGTGACCCGATTGCTCGCTCACATGCTTGAGAAAACCGGCATTGATCTCGAAGATGATCTCGAGGTGCCGAGGCAGGAGCCGCGCCAGCATTTCGACGTCCCACGTTTCGAGCGCCTCGGGCATCAGCGTGTGATTCGTGTACGAGAAGATCTGCGTGACGTGTTTCCACGCCTTGTCCCACGGCAGATGGTGCACGTCGACCAGCAAACGCATCAACTCCGGAATCGCCAGCACGGGGTGCGTGTCGTTCAGATGCACCGCGACTTTTTCGGAGAAGCGCCCAAACGTGCTGTGCGTGCGCTGATAGCGGCGAATCAGATCCTGCATGGTCGCCGACACAAAGAAGTACTCCTGACGCAGCCGCAACTCGCGCCCGGCCGGCGTCGAGTCGTCCGGGTACAGAAGCCGCGACACGTTCTCCGACATGTTCTTCGTGTCCACCGCATTGCGATAGTCGCCGCGATTGAAAGCGCCGAGATCGAGTTCGTCGGTGGCGCGCGCGGACCACAGGCGCAGCGTGTTCGTCGCGTCGGTCGCGTAGCCGGGAATCACCGTGTCGTACGCGGTGGCGTTCACATGTTCGGTGTCGATCCATTCGACCTGATCGCCGCGCTGAACCGTGCGGCCGCCGAAATGCACCGTGTACTTGATCTCCGGCCGCGGAAATTCCCACGGATTGCCCGCGCGCAACCAGTAATCCGGCGCCTCGACCTGCTCGCCGTTGACGATCTCCTGACGGAACATGCCGTATTCGTAACGGATGCCGTAGCCGAAGCCGGGAATGCCGAGCGTCGCCATCGAATCGAGAAAACACGCGGCCAGCCGGCCGAGACCGCCATTGCCGAGCGCGGCGTCGGGTTCGATGTCGATCAGCGCGTCCATGTCGACGCCGAGACTCGCCAGCGCTTCCTTCATCTGGTCGTGAATGCCGAGCGCCAGCAAGGCATTCGTAAACGTCCGGCCGATCAGGAATTCCATCGACAGGTAATAGACGCGCTTCACGTCCTGCTCGTATTGCAGGCGCGTGGTTTTCATCCAGCGCGCGACGAGCCGGTCGCGCACGGCAAGCGCGGCGGCGTGCAGCCAGTCATGCGGATGCGCGGTGACGGCGTCCTTGCCGACGCCGTACATCATGCGATTGGAAATGGAGCGCCGTAGCGCGTCGACGGTACTGTTGAGCTGGTCGAATTCCAGATCGACGGCTGTCATCGAAGCCTCCGGGAAAAAACGCTGCGGCAGGCGCGAACCGCACAGATGACGGACGGGAGGCGCGTGCCGGTCAGGCGGGTTAAGGAAACAGAGTAGGTCATTTTACGACTCCCGGATGTCGGCGAGACGCGCGGGCTGCCCACGCACGTGCCATGCCCGCGGGCGCGCGCGGACCACGGGCGGGGATTCGAAGAGGCGTTGCGGGGCTGACAGTTAGTTGCATCTGCACGCGATTCGATGCGCGTCGGATCGCCCGTGTTCGCTGCACGATTGCCACGTCTCTGCAACAATCGCTACATTCGCGGCGCGGCGTGGCGCGAGGGCTTGCCAGACACGCCGCCGCGCCTTCCGATTTGCCGCAGGCTTGCCGCTCACACCGCATCTTCCCGACGATGCGACGCCTCAATCCGTCTTCAATACGCATGTCCAACCCGCCGAGCCACACCTTGCCCGACAAGCCCAGCGCCGTCCCCGCGCCGCCCTTTCCCGCGGATGTTCCGATGTCCGCCGCCAACCGCCGCGCAATGGCCGCGATCATGCTCGCGGTCACGCTGGCCACGCTCGACACCGCGATCGCCAACACCGCGCTGCCCGCCATCGCCGGCGATCTGCACGCGGCACCCGCTGCGTCTGTGTGGATCATCAACGCCTATCAGCTCGCGATGGTCGCCACGCTGCTGCCGCTTGCCGCGCTCGGCGACATCATCGGGCATCGGCGGATTTATATCGGCGGCATCGCGCTCTTCACGCTGGCCTCGCTCGCGTGCGCGATGGCGCCCACGCTGCCGCTGCTCGCCGGCGCGCGCGCGCTGCAAGGCCTCGGCGCGAGCGCGATCATGAGCGTCAACACCGCGCTGATCCGCTTTCTGTATCCGCCGCACCGGCTCGGGCGCGGACTCGGCACCAACGCGCTGATCGTGGGCGTGTCGTTCGCGGTGGGACCGACGGTGGCGTCGCTGATCCTCTCGGTTGCTTCGTGGCCGTGGCTGTTCGCGGTCAATGTGCCGCTCGGCGTGCTCGCGCTGGCTTTCGCGTGGCCCGCGCTGCCGCACACCGAGCGCGGCACGCACCACTTCGATCCGCTTGCCGCGCTGCTCAACCTGGTGACCTTCGCCGCGCTGATCTTTGCGCTCGGCGAAGCGGCGCAGCGCGCCTCGACGCAACTCGTGCTGAGCGCCGCGGCGCTCGCGCTGATATTCGGCTTTCTGCTGATTCGCCGCGAAGCCGGCCACCCGGCGCCCATGCTTCCCGTCGATCTCTTCAAGCGGCCCGTGTTCGCGCTCTCCGCGCTGACTGCCGTGTGTTCGTTCGCCGCGCAAGGTCTCGCGTTCGTCTCGCTGCCTTTCTATTTCGAGGGCGTGCTGCATCGAAGCCAGGTCGAAACGGGTTTTCTGATGACGCCGTGGCCGGTCGTGGTCGCGTTGGCCGCGCCGTTCGCGGGCAGCCTGTCCGACCGTTATCCGCCGGGCCTGCTCGGCGCGATCGGTCTGGCGGTGCTGTCGGCCGGCATGGCCTCGCTCGCCTTATTGCCGGCGCATCCGCAGGTGCTCGACATCGGCATCCGCATGGCGATCTGCGGCGCGGGCTTCGGCTTTTTCCAATCGCCGAATCTGAAAGCGCTGATGGCCAGCGCGCCGCCCGAGCGCAGCGGCGGCGCGAGCGGCATCGTCGCGACGGCGCGGCTGCTCGGCCAGACCACGGGCGCGGCGCTGGTCGCGTTGAGCTTCGGGATTGCAGGCCGTCATGGCCCGACGCTCGCGCTCGGCGCGGGCGCCTTTTTCGCGGGCGCGGCGAGTCTCGCGAGCGGGCTGCGGCTGTTCGCGCCGTCACATCGCTCGGGCGTGCAGGTGAAGGCGTCGATGAAATGAAAACGGGCGCGCAGTGGGACAGCGCGCCCGTTTTTCCGAAGGCTCGATCGCGCCTTCCATACAGCCGGATCAATGCGCGGCGAAATACGCCTTCAGCGCCGCGATAAACGTGTCGATGTCTTCGCGCGACACATCCTTGTGCGTGACGAAACGCGACGCGTACAGCATCTGCGTGAGGATGCCGCGCTCCTTGAGCCACGCTTCGAGCGGCGCGCAATGCTGCTGCGCGAACTGCGCGAACACCATGTTGGTCGCGACCGACTGCACCTTCACCTGATCGATTGCTTCCAGACCCGCCGCGAGATGCGCGGCGTTCGCGTGGTCGTCGGCGAGACGCTCCACGTTGTGATCCAGCGCGTACAGACACGCCGCCGCGAGCACGCCCGCCTGGCGCATGCCGCCGCCGAGCACCTTGCGCCAGCGGTGCGCCACCTCGATCAGCGCCCGGCTGCCGACCAGCACCGAGCCGACCGGCGCGCCGAGACCCTTCGAGAAGCAGATCGACACCGAATCGAACGGCTCGCACAGCGCCGCGACCGGCTTGCCCGACGCGACGGCCGCGTTGTAGACGCGCGCGCCGTCCAGATGCGCGGACAAGCCCCGTTCGCGCGCAAGCTGCACGGCTTCGGCGACATAACCCGCCGGCAGCACTTTTCCGCCGATGGTGTTCTCCAGCGCCAGCAGCCGCGTGCGCGCGAAGTGGTTGTCGATCGGCTTGATCGCGGCCGCGATTTTTTCGAGCGGGATGGAGCCGTCGGCGGCGTTTTCGAGCGGCTGCGGCTGGATGCTGCCGAGCACCGCGGCGCCGCCGCCTTCATATTTGTAGGTGTGCGCCAACTGGCCCACGATGTATTCGTCGCCGCGCGCGCAATGCGCCATGAGCGCCGCGAGGTTGCTTTGCGTGCCGCTCGGGAAGAACAGCCCGGCCTCCTTGCCGGCGCGTTCGGCGAGCGCCGACTGCAAACGCAGCACGGTGGGGTCGTCGCCCCAGACATCGTCGCCGACTTCGGCGGCCGACATGGCCGCGAGCATCGCCGGAGTCGGACGGGTGACGGTATCGCTGCGTAAATCGATCATGGTGTGTCCCTGTGCGTCTTTCGTGTGAGAGGCCAGGCCGGTCGTCCGGCGAGTGATCGCCGCGCATGCGCTTCACGCCGTGGGAACGGCATGAATGGCGCCGGCTCGTGAGCCACACAGTGTATTCAATTCACGCGGCTCTCGCAGTAGCCGCGCCAAAATTGCGCCTTCGGCAGCTTCGTTCAGCCGCCCGACCTCGGCAGCCATGCGAGCGGATCGACCGGCTGGCCGTTCTGGCGAACTTCGAACTGGATCGACGCGACGCCCCGGCTGTCCACGCCCACTTCGCCGATGGTCTGCCCTTGCGCGACGGCATCGCCTTCCTTGACGAGCAGCGTGCTGTTCTGCCCATACGCCGTGATCAGCGAGTCATCGTGCTTGATGATGATGAGCGGGCCATACGCCTCGATGCCCGAACCGGCATACACGACGCGTCCGGTCGCGGCAGCCTTGACCGGATCGCCGGCGCGCCCGCCGATCACGATGCCGTTCGACCTGCCCGCCGCGAACGTCTTCAGGATCGGCCCGCGCAGCGGCCATTGCAGCACGCCTTGTTGCGGCGCTCCGGACACCGTCGGTGCGTTAGGTGCGTTAGGTGCATTAGGTGGCGGATTCGGGCCGCCCTGCGTGACGGCGACGGGCGGCGACACGACACTGCCAGACGCCATCGGCGGGGAAACGCGCAGCACCTGGCCGGGCGCGACGGCCGCGTTGACCGGCAAGCCGTTCCAGTTCGCGACGTCCTGCGGCCTATGCCCATAGGCCGAGGCGATGCTCGCCAGCGAGTCGCCGGGATTGACACGGTAGAAACCGGCCGGCACCGACACGGTGCTGAGCGTGGTGGGCCGCGATTGCGTATTGCCGTAGAACGGCGTGTTCTCCCACGGCATGTTTGTGCAGCCGTTGAGCATCGCGCCGAGCGCGACAACCGCCAGCAGGCGCGGCGCCGAACGGCGCGCAGCACAGGGCGTCCCCGTGAATTGCCATGGTCTCGTCATGTGATTTTCCTCGACATTTTCTGATTCCATCTTTTGATGCGAACGTCTCCAATCGATGCCTGAGCATTTCATGTGCCGCGTCCCGAGCGAATCGCGGCCGCCGTGTGCGGGACCGCTTCCGGCGGCGCTCAGACGCTGCCCTCGGCCTCGACGACGAGAATCCGCGCGGCGCCGACCGGATGCGCGACATGCTCCGTGCCCACCGACGCGTAAAACACGTCGCCGGTTTCGAGCATGGCCGCGTGCTCGACGCCATCTTCCCGATAACGCATCTCGACGCGGCCATCCAGCACGGCGAACACTTCCTCGCCGTCGTTCACGTGCCACTTGTACGGCTGATCGGTCCAATGCAGACGCGTGGTGATGCCGCCCATATTGGCGATGTCGAGCGCGCCCCAGGCGCGCGTCGCGGTGAAGCTTTTGCTGCGAATGATCTTCATGGTTAGTTGCAAAGCCACTCGGTAAAGACGCCGCCGCGCGCAGCGCCGATCGCATTGTCAGCCGGAGATGGCGCGCCGCCGACAAGCGCCCGCGCCCACGTTTGGAACGCCCATTATAAGTCGCGTCCCGCGCCCTTCTCGCGTGGCGCGCCGTGTTCAGCCGCCGTGTTCAGCCGCCGTGTTCAGCCGCCATGTTCAGGCAATGGTGTGAGCATTGAAACCTCGCGGCCCTCGCCTATACTGCCCCTTGCTGCGCCGCGCCGGCGCGAACAACAACGAGCGGAATCCCGAAAGGAGTCGAGGATGAACAAAGCCACCTTTCTGGCGGTGCAACTCAACGTCGACGACGTCGCGGCGTCGCCAGGACTGACCGAGTTGCTGAACACGCACCTCATTTTCGCAGCCGATGTCGCCGAAGCCGCCGACGCGCTCGTGCAGCTCGCGAGCGTCGCGGGACTGACGGGCGGCGTCGAGGCGCGCGTCGAAATTCCGGCGCTCGCGATCGAGCGGCTGCGCGAGGCGCTCGACAATCTCAGCGTCTACGACGAAACGTGGCTGCTCGCGCTGGAACCGAGCCGCGCGCTTTTCGACGACATCGGCCGGCCTCGCATCCTGCATTGAGGCTGCGCGCGCGAGTAGCGGCCGCGCCCTCGTCGATTCGCCGAGCGGGCGACGGGCTGGATCGAACAGGTTCGTCGAGCGCGTAAACAGCAAAACGCCGCCAGGGTCAGAACCTTGGCGGCGTTTTTTTCAGCAGCCGTCCGGCTCAGCCGGGCGGCGCTTTCGTCGAATTCGGCTCGATTAGTTGCCGAAATAAACCGAGTTGCGGTCGTTGCTGCCAATCGGGCGGCCAGCTTGCGACGTGCCGGCGATCGGTGCGCCGTAGCCGCTGTTCGCCACTTGAGCCGCGGCTTGCGCGGTGCCGTTCTGCGAATCGACGCGAGTTTGAGCGGCTTGCAGGTTCGCCGGGTAGTCGACATGGTCGCCGACCGGGTTATAGCCTGCCTTTTCGAGCTGGACCAGCTCGGCACGAACCTGAGCGCGGGTGACGGGCTGGTTCGACTGGGCAAACGAAGCGACCGGAGCGGCCAGAGCAGCGGCGACGACGACAGCAGAGATAAGGGTCTTCATGATGTATAACCTCCAGAACTTGTTGTGATTCGCTTCGGGCTGTGTTGTCCCTAGCGCATGAACAGAAGTTTAGGAGCGCGCACATCTAGGGGAAACCCCTGATTCGACGAAACTCTATTCCGGAAATTGCAATAGTCCGGGTCTGATTTCCGCCCTTACCTATCCCTTTCATAGCTTCGGGCAATAATCGCCCGAAGCATGTCGATTCATCGCGCCGCCGCGCCGCGCACTCGCCGCCGCGCAGACAGCGGGGCATTCACACGAGACGCCTCAGCTCCAGTTCGCGTGGAAGCTGCCCGGCTTGTCGGTGCGCTCGAACGTATGCGCGCCGAAGAAGTCGCGCTGCGCCTGCACGAGATTCGCGGGCAGACGCTCCGAGCGATACGCGTCGAAATACGCGACCGCCGACGCAAAAGCCGGCACCGGCACGCCCGCGTTGATCGCGGCGATCACCACGTCGCGCAAGGCCGACTGATAGTTGCTCGCGATGTCGCGGAAATACGGGTCGAGCAGCAGATTCGCGATGGCCTTGTTGGTCGTGTAGGCGTCGGTGATTTTCTGCAGGAAGCGGGCGCGGATAATGCAGCCGGCGCGGAAAATCTTCGCGATCGTACCGAAATCCAGTTCCCACTTGTACTCTTCCGATGCCGCGCGCAATTGCGCGAAACCTTGTGCGTACGAGATGACCTTGCTGAAGTACAACGCGCGGCGCACCGACTCGATGAACTCGTCGCGCCCGGCGCCGAGCGGCTTCGCCTTCGGGCCGTCCAGCACCTTGCTCGCCGCCACGCGCTGATCCTTCAGCGACGACAGCACGCGCGCGAACACGGCTTCGGTAATGAGCGGCAGCGGCGCGCCGAGGTCGAGCGCGTTCTGGCTGGTCCACTTGCCGGTGCCCTTCTGCGCCGCGCGATCCAGGATCACGTCGACGAGATCCTTGCCGGTTTCGTCGTCTTTCTTGCTGAAAATCTTCGAGGTGATTTCGATCAGATAGCTGTCGAGTTCGCCCTGATTCCACTCGGTGTAGACCTTGCCGAGTTCTTCGTTCGACAGACCGGCCACCTGCTTGAGCACCGCGTAGCTTTCCGCGATCAGCTGCATGTCGCCGTATTCGATGCCGTTATGCACCATCTTCACGAAGTGGCCCGCGCCGTCCGGACCCATGTAGGCGACGCACGGCTCGCCGTCCGGCGCTTTCGCGGCGATCTCGGTGAGGATCGGCGCGACCAGATCGTAGGCGTCGCGCTGTCCGCCCGGCATGATCGACGGACCTTTCAGCGCGCCTTCCTCGCCGCCCGACACGCCCGTGCCGATGAAATGCAGGCCGGCCTTCGCCAGTTCCTGATTGCGGCGGATCGTGTCGGTGAAATGCGTATTGCCGCCGTCGATCAGAATGTCGCCCTTGTCCAGCAGCGGCTTGAGCGACGCGATGGTCGCGTCGGTCGGTTCGCCGGCCTTGACCATGAGCAGAATGCGGCGCGGCTTTTCCAGCGAGTCCACGAATTCTTCCAGCGTGAACGCCGGCACCAGCTTCTTGTCCGGATATTCGGCGATGAGTTCGTCGGTTTTTGCGCGGCTACGGTTGTAGACCGACACCGCGTGGCCGCGGCTTTCGATGTTGAGCGCCAGATTACGGCCCATGACCGCCAGCCCCACCACGCCGATTGCCTGTTTGCCCATGTGAATTCTCCAGTGTCCAAAAGTGTCGTGACGCCGCGCCGGAAAGAAGCTCGGCCGGACGTCGAGGGTGAAAGCATAAAAGAAATGCCGGTTTGCCGCTCGTTATCCGGCAAGCAAAGCGGCGTCGCGCCTCGTTGCGCGCGCTCAGTGCGCCTGCGCCGCCCGCTTGCGGAAGACCAGGCTGAAATTGTTGGCCGGCATCGCGAGCGGCTCGTCGCACGCGAATCCCGCCGATGCGCCGAGCGCCGCGACCGCCTCCATGTCCCGCACGCCCCATGCCGGATCGCGGCTTTGCAATTGCCGGTCGAAGGCTTCGTTGCTCGGCGCCGTGTGCGCGCCGCCGCGTTTGTACGGGCCGTACAGATACAGTACACCGCCGTCCCGCAGATAACGGCTTGCGCCTGCGAACAACGCCTGCGCAGCGCTCCACCGCGCAATGTGAATCATGTTGATGCAGACCACGGCATCGAGCGCGCCCACGCCCCAATCCGCTTGATGGACGTCGAGCGCGAGCGGCGCGCGCAGGTTCGGCGGCGCGTCGTGCGCGCGCCAGGCGGCGATCGACTCGCGCGCCTCGGCGTCGGCATCGCTCGGTTGCCAGTCGAGTCCTGGCATCGCGCTCGCGAACCAGATTGCGTGTTGACCCGTGCCGCTCGCGATTTCCAGCACGCGGCCCGTGGCCGGCAATACCGCGCGCAACACCGCGAGTATCGGTTCGCGATTGCGCTCGGCGGAGGGCGAGTGTTGCCGCATCGACGGAACAGAGTTGGTCATGGTCAGGTTGTGTCCGGATTGATTGAGTTCGTGCGAATCGCGGTTTAATCCACCGCTAGCCAGGCGGCCAGTGCCGTCAGCGTATCGGCGCACGGCGCCGCGACTTTCAGCGACAACAGCGGATCGGCGCGCGTGCGCCCGAGATTGATCGCGGCGATCGGCTTGCGCTGCTTTTGCGCCCACACGCAGAAGCGATAGCCCGAATAGACCATCAGCGAAGAACCGACCACGAGCACCGCGTCGGCGGCGTCGAGCGCCTGCGAGGCCGCTTCGACGCGTTCGCGCGGCACGCTTTCGCCGAAGAACACCACCGCCGGCTTCAGCAAGCCGCCGCAGTTCGTGCACGCGGGCACGCGAAACGCGGCGAGATCGTGCCATTCGAGATGCGCGTCGCCATCGGCGGCGGTTTCGGCGCTCACGTCCAGCAGCGCGGGATTGTCCGCTTCGAGCGTCTGCTGGATCGACGCGCGCGAATGCTGCGTGCCGCAGTCAAGACAGATCACGCCGTCGATGCCGCCATGCAGTTCGATCACGTCGCGCATGCCGGCTCGCTGATGCAAACCGTCCACATTCTGCGTGATGAGCGATGGCACATGTCCCGCGGCCTGAAGGCGCGCGAGCGCCGTATGCGCGGCGTTCGGCTGCGCGCGCGCGACGACCGGCCAGCCGACCATGCTGCGCGCCCAGTAGCGGCGGCGCATGGCGTCGGCGCCGAGAAATTCCTGCAGCGTGATCGGCGGCGAGCGTTTCCACTCGCCGTTGTCGTCGCGATAGCCGGGAATGCCGGAATCCGTGCTGATGCCCGCGCCCGTCAGCACGAAGAGACGCGGATAGCGTTGCACGAAGTCGTGGAGATCGTCGAGCGTGTGCGATTCGCTGAACGGTTCGACGGGCGCGGAGTGAAGGTCGGTCATGACGGAATGATTGAGGGCCGCGGCGCGCGGCATGGAGCACAAAGCACGCGGCGTTCTAGCGGCGCTTGCCGGGCTTGCGTGGCTTGCGTGACTTGTCTGGCTTGCTTGCATTCGCTGAAGCAACAGCATGTTGCGCTTGCCGCTCTTGCCATTGCGCCAGCGCGGTTTCGTAGCGGGTGAGCGCCTCGTCGTACAGATCGAACACGCAGGGAAAACAGCCGCTATGACAACACTCTTCCAGATCGGGCTGGACGGGCGGCACGGGCTTCGGGTCGTCCTTGGAGATGGCGCGCGGCACGGCGGATGACTTCACGTGAACAAGCTGCAAAACGCGGGCTGCAAAGCGCTCAGTATAAGTTGATCTCCCGCGCCGCGCTCCCGGCGGAGCGCGGTCAACCGCGGCCCACGAACGGCATCTTGCTGGCCATGATGGTCATGAACTGCACGTTCGCGGACAACGGCAATTGCGCCATGTGCAGCACGGCATCGGCGACATGCTGGACGTCCATCAGCGGTTCGGCGGCGATCTCGCCGTTCGCCTGCGGCACGCCGCGCGCCATGCGCCCGGCCATCTCCGTGGCCGCGTTGCCGATGTCGATCTGCCCGCACACGATGTCGTATTTACGGCCGTCGAGCGACACGGCTTTCGTGAGGCCGGTGATCGCGTGCTTGGTCGCCGTGTAGGCGGCGCTGTTGGGCCGCGGCGCGTGCGCCGAAATCGAGCCGTTGTTGATGATGCGGCCGCCGCGCGGACTTTGCGTTTTCATCAGACCGAACGCGGCGCGCGTGCACAGAAACACGCCGGTCAAATTGGTATCGACCACGGAGCGCCATTCGTCGATATCGAGTTCGTCGATGTCGACCGGCGAGCCGTTGCGCCCCGCATTGTTGAACAGCACGTCCAGCCGTCCATAGCGCTCGCGGATCGTGTCGAACAGCGCGGCGACGCTGCTCGCGTCCGTCACGTCGCACGAGACCGCCAGCGCTTCGCCGCCATGCGATTGCGCTTCTTCGGCGACTGCATCGAGCGCCGCCTGTCGCCGGCCCGCGAGCACGACGCGATAACCCTGCTGCGCGAGACGCAGCGCGCAGGCGCGGCCAATGCCGCTGCCCGCGCCCGTCACCAATGCCACCTTGCTGATTTCCGTTACGGTCACGACATGTCTCCTCGTTTGCTGGTCCGCTTCGCACCATACCGCAGTGTCCCGCCGACGACAAACGCGGCGAGCGTGACGTTTACGCGGTCAAGCGAACGCGCTTTCGTTGCGGTTGCTCCCGGCGCGCGCGCCGGCTCGTTCATCAATGGTATCGTTCGGCGTTGCGCGCGGCGACTTGCCTGGCGCGCGCAACGATTACCGGAAGCACGCCTGATGACCCAACTCTTTACGCCCCACGACGCCCGCGCGACACCGCTGCGCCGCTGGCCGAAAACCAGCTACCCCGCCATGCTCACCGCCACCGCCGCCTGGCACGTTTTCGTGCTGGCCGCTTGGCTCCTCGCGCCTCGCGCGTGGGCATGGTGGCTCGCGGCCCTCATTGCGAACCACGCTATCTTCACGGTGGCCGGCCTGCTGCCGCGCACGTCGCTGCTCGGACCCAACTGGACGCGCCTGCCCGCCGGCGCGCGCAACGCGGACGCCATCGCCTTGACCATCGACGACGGTCCCGACCCGGTCGTCACGCCTCGAGTTCTCGATCTGCTCGACGCGTCCGGCGTGCGCGCCACGTTCTTCTGCATTGGCGAAAAGGCGCGGCGCTATCCGCAACTCGCACGTGAGATCGTCGCGCGCGGTCATGCGCTCGAAAATCATTCGCAGGTTCACGTGCACACATTTTCCGTGACGTTTCCGCGTGCCCTCACGCGTGAGATCAGCGCTGCACAACGCACGCTCGAAGACGTGAGCGGCGAGCGGCCGCTGTTCTTTCGTGCGCCCGCCGGACTGCGCAACATCTTTCTCGAACCGGTGCTGCGCAAGCTGGACCTGAGGCTCGCGGCGTGGACGCGGCGCGGCTACGACACGCGCGAGCGCGATCCGCAACGCGTGGCGCGACGGCTGCTCGACGGCCTCGCGGCGCGCGACATTCTGCTTCTGCACGACGGCAATGCCGCATTGACCGCCGACGGAACACCGCTGATTCTCGCCGTGCTGCCGCAGGTGTTCGCTGCGGCGCGCCGGCAGCAACTGCGCTTCGTCACGCTGCGCGAAGCGCGAGCCGAGGATTCATCGCGCTGAGTTCATGGGGCTCGCCCCTGAAGTTCGCCCATGAAGTTCGCCCCTGAAGCTCTCCCATCAAGCTCACATGCGGAAATCGGCCGCCATGTCTTCGTCCGAGCGCGCCTCCAGCGCACCGCTACGGCATGCCTTGAGGAACACGTCGTAGTCGCGTTCCACCTGATCCGCGTAGCTCGTGGCGTAGGAGGTCAACGCTTCCGCGAACTGGTCGCCGCGGCCGATATACGCGCTCACCTCGACCGCCTGGCCACTCGCCTTTGCATGAGCACGCGCCATCACCCAGCCGCATAGCTGCGCGTAACCGGTCAGCAGGTCAGTGTCGAACAGTTCGACGTTGGCCGACAGCTTCATGTCGCGCAACTGGCGGAAGTAGTAATGCCGCCCGAGCGGACTCGTCGCCCAGCCGAGAAAGATGTCGCTCGCGGCCTGCAACATGCGCTGTCCCTGCACCACGCGTTCGCCTTCATGCTTGACGGCCGCCGACTTGTAATAGCGGGCGATCACCGAAGGCCGCGCTTCCTTCATCTGCACGAAAAGCGGCTTGTCCTGATGATCGACGAGCAGCATCGCCGTGCAACGCGTGCCGACGCTGCCCACGCCCACCACTTTGAACACCGTGTCCTGCAAGGTGAAATGCGCGAGCAATTCGCGACGGTCGTGCGACAGCGTCTTCATATAGTCGCTCCACACGGCTTCGAGAATTTTGCGCGCGTGCCCGCCTTTGAGTTCGTTGGCCTCTTCGGCGGTGAAGAGCGTGTTCGCGCCGAGCACGTGAAAGAGCGCGGGCGGCGCATCGCGAATCACCCAATGATCGCCGTCGCGCTCGGCCATCTTTTCGAACAGGCTCTCGTGCGTGCGGCTCGCGGCCTTTTCCATGCCGCGACGCACGGCGCGGCGGCGCTCCGGCGTCAACGCGGTCTCGGCCATGCGGTCGAACGTGATGCGCTCGTACCAGAGTTCGAGCGCGCCGGCTTGCGCGTATTGCGCCATGCGGTTGCGATATTCGCCGACCGCGGTCATTACCAGATTTTCCGCGGTGCCGCGACTCAAACGCATATGACGCGCGGCGATCACGAGGCTCGCGGTGAGGCGCTTCAGATCCCACTCGAAGGGACCCACCGACACTTCGTCGAAATCGTTCAGATCGAATACGAGCTGACGCTCCGGCGTGGCGAAGCCGCCGAAATTCATCAGATGCCCGTCTCCGCAGATGGGCATGGTCAAGCCGGTGTCGTGAACCTTGCTCAGGTCGTGAGCCTGCAGAATGGCCGTGCCGCGAAAGAACGTGAACGGCGAGACGGCCATGCGCCCATAGCGCAGCGGCACGAGGTTTTGCACGCGGCCTTCGCTGCTCTGCCTCAGAAGCTCGATCGGATCACGCTCGAACGTGCCCACCGTTTTATGGCTCGATCGCTTCGACTTTTCGCGGGCAGCACGGCCGCGGGCCTCGCGTTCGGCAATGGTGCTGGCTTTCATGCTCATCTCCATTCTTATTGGTGAGGTTAGCCACCGAGGCTCGACTACCGTTGCGCAACGCACGACGTTCTCGCATTGCATGCTAGCAGAGCAATCGGTAAAAAGGTGCGGGCGCTTTTACCGATGCCGTCCCGCCGCATTAACCATCTCGTGAATTTTTTCCGTTTCGTTCGTGCCGCCACCTTCAGCATCTGCTGCCCGCGCCGTTTACCAGTACATGCGGAAATACAGCGACGCACGCAAAAGCCCTTGAATCAGGGCCTGTTCTATTCGCACGTGCGGCGCGCAAGATAACGGAGAGAAAATGTTTGTCGCAATCGGCTGGGTGTTGGTGATCGGCTCCGTGATTGGGAGCTTTGTTGGCGTGGGCGGCCATTTGCCGGCTCTCATTCAACCGTTCGAGTTGCTGTGCATTTTCGGAGCGGCAATCGGCGCATTCGTCGTGAGCAATCCGACGGCCACGCTGAAGAAAACCCTCAAGGCGATTCCGTCGTGTTTCAAGGGCGGCGGCTACACGAAAGACAAGTATCTGGAACTGATCGCGCTGCTTTACGAGCTGCTTCAGAAGGCACGCAAGGAAGGCATGATGTCGCTCGAAGCCGATGTCTTCGCGCCACAGGAAAGCGTGATTTTCCAGAAGTATCCGCACGTGTTGAGCGATCATCATCTGCTCGACTTCATCGTCGATTATTTGCGCATGATGTCCGGCGGAAATGTGAATGTGCTCGAAGTGCAGGACCTGATGGACGAAGAGCTGGCCACGCATCACGCGGAAGCGTCGGTACCCGCCAATGCGATTCAGAAGATGGCCGACGGCCTGCCCGCATTTGGCATCGTCGCCGCCGTGATGGGCGTGGTTCACACGATGGGCTCCATCGGCGCGCCGCCGGCCGTGCTCGGCGAGATGATTGCCGGCGCGCTGGTCGGCACGTTCCTCGGCATTCTTCTCGCGTATGGTTTCGTCGGCCCGCTCGCCGATCTGCTGACCGCGAAGGGCCGCGCCGAAGCAAAGCCGTATCAGTGCGTGAAGGCCGTGCTGCTCGCTTCGTTGTCCGGCTATGCGCCGCCCATCGCCGTGGAGTTCGGCCGCAAGGTGCTGTTCACCGCCGATCGCCCGAGCTTCCAGGAACTCGACGACGCGGTGCGCGCCACCAAGACGCCGAAGGCCGCAAGCGGAGTGGCGTGATGACGCAAAGACGATCACGCTCGCAAGAGCCGGAGCCGCCAGCGCCGATCATCGTGCGCCGCTCGAAGAAGGGCGAAGCGCACGCCGCGCATCATGGCGGCGCATGGAAAATCGCGTACGCCGATTTCGTCACCGCGATGATGGCGTTCTTCCTGCTGATGTGGCTGCTCGGCTCCACGTCGAAGTTCGACAAGCAGGGCATCGAAGATTACTTCAACACGCCGCTGTCGAGCCTGCTCGGCGGCAATGAAGGCACAGCCGCCGCGCGGCCGAGCGTCATTCAAGGCGGTGGCCGCGACATGACCGACACGCGTCCCGGCGACGGCAAGCGCAGCCAGATCGAACCCGCGCCGCCGGTCAATGCCGCGCCGACCGTCGCGCCCGCGGACACCGCGCGTTTGCAGCAGTTCAAGGACAAGCTGATCTCGTTGATCGACCAGACGCCTGCGTTGAAGGCCTTCAAGGATCAGATCCGCATTTCGATCACGAACGAAGGGCTGCGCATCGAGATTGTCGATTCGCAGAACCGCCCGATGTTCGCGTCCGGCAGCTCGAAGCTGCAAACGTATGCGGTCGCGATCCTCACGCAGATCGGCGCGGCGCTGAACGACGTCGACAATCGCATCTCAATTGCAGGTCATACGGACGCCGTTTCGTACACCGGCGGACCGGTCGGCTATTCGAACTGGGAGTTGTCGTCGGAGCGCGCGAACGCCGCGCGCCGCGCGCTGGTTTCGGGCGGCATGCATGGCGAAAAACTGTTGCAGGTGCGCGGCCTCGCGGACGTGTTGCCGCTCAACAGCAATGTCGTCGACGAACCGACGAACCGGCGCATCAGCATCCTCGTGATGAACAAAGCGGCGGAACTGGCGTTCTTCCACGACGGCGGCCGCGCGTCGATAGACGACAGCTCGCCCGCGAGTTCGGCGATTCCCGCGGTCGCGGCGCGTTTGCATCCGGCACCGGGTTCGACGACGATCCGCTAACGATCCGCTAAAGATTGGCCAGCGATTCGCCAGCGTCACTCGCTACGTTTTTTGCGGCGCGCAGCGCCCATGTCGAGTTCGATCCATGTCGGCGCGTGGTCGCTCGCGTGCGGCTCGCCGCGCACCCAGCGGTCCACGCCCGCGTCGCGCAAACGCGGCGCGAGGTCCGGACTCAGCAGCAGATGGTCGATGCGCAAGCCCGAATTGGTGTCCCAATGACGGCGGAAATAATCCCAGAAGGTGTACACGCGCTCATCGCCGAAATGCGTTCGCAGCGCATCGGTCCAGCCTTGCGCGAGCAGGCGTCGATAGCGTTCGCGGCTTTCCGGCTGCAACAGCGCGTCTTTCAGCCATGAGCGCGGATTGTAGATGTCTTCATCGGTGGGCACGACGTTGAAGTCGCCGGCCAGCACGACCGGATGGCCGCTCTTCACCAGCTTCGCCGCATGCTCCAGCAGATGGTCGAACCACTTGAGCTTGTAGTCGAACTTGGGACCGGGCTGCGGATTGCCGTTCGGCAGATAAAGACAGCACACGAGCAGGCCGCCGACAGCCGCTTCCAGATAGCGGCTATGCGTGTCGTCCTCGAAACCGGGCAAGCCGCGGCGGCTTTCCAGCGGCGCGTCGCCCTTCGACAGAATCGCCACGCCGTTCCATGCGCTCTGGCCATGCCAGATCGCGTGGTAGCCCGCCTCGCGCACGGCGTCGGTGGGAAATGCACTATCGGCGGCCTTCAATTCCTGCAAGCAGACAATGTCCGGCGCCTCGCGTTCGAGCCAGTGCAGCAACGCGGCCTGACGCGAACGGATTCCGTTGATGTTGAATGTCGCAATGCGCAGCTTCGCCACGGCACATCCTCCCTGCAACGCGAGCTATTTCGACGCCGCTTTAGACTCCGCTTTAGACGCCGCTTTAGACTCCGCTTTAGACGCCGCTTTAGACGCCGCTTTAGACGCCGCTTTAGACGCCGCTTTAGACGCCGCTTTAGACGCCGCTTTAGACGCCGCTTTAGACGCCGCATCCGACACCTCATCGCACCATTCCATCGCCCACGCCCGCGCGCACGAAATCGCGTCGGCCTCGTTCGTGAAAGCGTCGATGTCGCCGGAATCGTGCGAGGGGACATGTTCGTCGTTCTGCGGCACGCGCGTGATGCGGGCACGCGCGTAGTACATGCCTTCGTCCGCATGGCGTGCCCGGCAATCGATGTGGAAATGCCTGTAGTCGAACTGCATCGGCTGTCCTCTGAACGCGCTTGATTCGTGCTGGGCGCAGCATCGTTCATTCCTGCCCGTCGCATTGGAAAACGCGATCACGCGCGCCATGCCGTCGCGGCGCGCGCGATTCGCGCTGAGCATCATGCGTGCAATCAGTTCGGCACGTTCACCGCGCCGTTCGCCACTGTGATCGCATTGGCGCCGGGGTTCGCCGCGATCGCCGGCAGATTGGCTGTCGTCAAGGCGGGTGCGGCGCCGGCCGTGCCTCCGCGCGGCACCGTATGAACCACTTGTGACGGCGGCAGCGGCGCGCCGTTCTTCAGATGGCTCCACATCAGATTGAGCGCCTGAAGATTGTAGTAATGCAGCGGGATGAAGCGCGAATCGAAGCCCGCCACGCCGAGGAACGCGTCGAAGTGCTGACCGTTCGTGATTTCGTAGAACGACAGCTTGCTCGCGGCGCCTTCCACGAGCTGGTTCGTCGCAAAGTAGGGACGCGAGGCATGATTGATCGGCACCAGCGCATCGGCGCGGCCTTGCACGATGATGGTCGGCTTGCCGTGCAGATTCGCATTCACCTTGATCGCCTCGACGCTCGTCGTCAGCGCGCCGCTGGTCCACCGCGTGCGCAAACAGGCCGCGCCCGTATAGCTCGCATCGACGGTGGCGAGGCGGTGATCGAATGCGCCCGCCGTGCCCGCGTTATAGACCAGGTTGATGCCGTTCGTCGGCGGCACGCCGTTGCCATTGCCGAACACCGTGAGCATCGGCGAGACGGCCGGCGTCACGCCCGCTGCGCCGGTCGAGCTGGTCGTGCCGAAACTGAAGTCGCAGAGATTGTCGGTCACGCTCGCCTTCGCGTACGCATTCGCATACGTGACGGCGACCGCCGGCACCGCTTGCGAGTCCCACATTGGCGCATGCAGCACATCGGAGTCGGTCTCGTAGCCGTTCTGATGCAACAGCGCGAGCGCGTTGATTGCCTGCGTGGTCGTATCGGTTCCGGCGATGACACCGTTGGCCGCGAGCGTCGCGCATCGCGCGGTGCGAATGGCCGTGGTGGTCGCAAGCGGCAACGCGCTCAGATACGGCGCATTGGCGGCTGCGGGCGCGAGCGCCGCGCACGGCTCAAGCAGGTTCGCGAGCGTCATGTAATCGGCGAGCGGCTTGCCGAATGCGCCGACCGGCACGCCGCCCTGCGACACCGACACTTGCGCCGGCACGCGCACGTTGATTTGCGGTTCGCCGACCACCACCGCGGTAATGAGCCCCGAGGTGTCCTGTTCCGCCGCCGCGAGCGACGCGCCGCCGCCATTGCTCACCGATGCGGCGATCGTCGTAATGCTGCCGCTGGTATAGCGCACGGTGCGTGTCGAGCCGTTCAGCGCGCCATAGGAATCGTTGAGCGCCCAATACGCGAACTGGATTGCCTGCAAGGTGTTCTTGCCCCAGTCCGCCTCCGGGTTCTGCTGCGAATGCGCGTGCTTGAACGCATAGCGGTTGGGGAATTTGCTGTTGTAGGTCGCGAGATCGGTGTTGCCCGGATTCGCCGTGAAGACGCTCGCCTTGCCCGCCACGCTCGCATCCTGCAAGGTGCCGTCGATCAGCGTCACGCGATTCGTCGATAGTTCATGCGCGCCGTTGCCCGAACCCTTGTCGGTATACGCCACCGCGCAGCCGCGCTTGAGGCCCCACTCGCCCGCTGCGGAAATCGCGCCATACACACCGCGCGAACCCGATGACGTCGCCGTGACAATGCACGGTTGATTCGCATTGAAGCTCGCCGGAATCTGCACGAGCAGGCTCACGTTCTGCTTGCCGCTGCCGTCGTCGGCGAAGGCGAGATATTCCTTCCCGGCAATTTTGCCTTCGCCCAACGTGTCATTGCCGTTCAGATCGACATTCGGTCCCCAGAAGCGCCCATAGCCGCCGTTCGCCGTCATGTCGACGAGCGCGCGATAGTTCGACCAGATGGCGAGGCGCCGCAACTCGGCGGCGGTCGGTTGCGCGGCGTTCGCAATGGCGGGTGCGGTCGCTGAAGCCAGGCCAGTTTTACCGAGTCCCGCCGTGAGCAGGTCGTCAGTATTGCCGTCATAAGTCTGCGTCTTCACGCTGCCGGCGATGAAAGCCGGCAGCACGTTTGCTTGTGGTGCGGGCGGATTGTCGTGGCCGCCGTGGCAGGCGCTCACGCCGAACGCGATGATAGTTGCAAGAGGAAGCGCGGACCTGGCCCGATTGGTTAATGGCATCTTGCTGTCTCCGTGATTTTCGCAATACCGTTTTGCGATACCGTTGTACACGCAACTGCGCTGAGTTTGTTACCCTCGACTGTTGGAGCGCGACGCTTCGGATACCGACGCATCGTCAGCCTGCATTGACCTTTCAGCGGAGTCAATAGAACGTCATGACCACACGTAACGAATGTCAGGACTCAGGCGACGAACCAGCCGCCTTGCTTCAACCTTCGCGTCGTCGCTTTCTACAATCGGCTGCTGCCGCGGCAACTGTCGGTGCGGCACCGCACCTTCGCGCCGATGCGCAAACACCGGCCGCGCCGGCCGCGCGAGTGCCCGATTCCGTACCGCCGCGCCCCGTCACATTGACCGTCAATGGCCGCGCCTACACGCTGCAACTCGAACCGCGCGTGACGCTGCTCGATGCGCTGCGCGAGTACGCCGGCCTCATGGGCACGAAGAAAGGCTGCGACCGCGGACAATGCGGCGCATGCACGGTGATCGTCAACGGACGCCGCATCAACTCGTGCCTCACGCTCGCAGTCATGCACGAAGGCGAGACCATCACCACGGTCGAAGGACTCGCGAGCAACGGCGTATTGAGTCCGGTACAACGCGCGTTCATCGAACACGATGCCTTTCAGTGCGGCTACTGCACGCCGGGACAATTGTGTTCGGCGACGGCCTTGCTCGACGAATTTCGCAACGGCACGGCGAGCGTCGTCACAGCCGATGTCCGCACACGTCCAGCCAGACTTTCCGACGACGAAATCCGCGAACGCATGAGCGGCAATATTTGCCGCTGCGGCGCCTACGCGAACATCGTGGCCGCGATACGCGCGGCGCATGAAGGCGGCGGCCAGGCGGCGAATGTGCGCAGCATCGTCCACCGCATGACTGACCACGGCAACGCGTGACGGAGCGACCAGCATGGATGCGATTTCATACGAGCGCGTCGCCGATGTCGCCGGCGCAGTGCGCGCCGCGCAGCAACCGGGCGCGGTATTTATCGGCGGCGGAACGAATCTGCTCGATCTGATGAAGGGCGGCGTGGAGCGGCCCGTGCGGCTCATCGACATCACGCATATCTGCGGACTCGACACGATCGCGACGCTGCCCGACGGCGGCCTGCGCATGGGCGCGCTCGTGCGCAACAGCGACGCCGCCAATCATGCGCTGGTGCGCGAGCAGTATCCGCTGCTGTCGCAGGCGTTTCTGGCGGGCGCGTCGTCGCAATTGCGCAATATGGCGACGGTCGGCGGCAATCTGCTGCAACGTACCCGCTGCGGATACTTTTACGACACCGCGTTCTCCCAGTGCAACAAGCGCGTGTTGGGCAGCGGTTGCGCGGCGCTCGAAGGACACAACCGCGTGCACGCGATTCTCGGCGCGAGCACGCAGTGCGTGGCGGTGAATCCATCGGACATGAGCGTCGCGCTGGCCGCGCTCGATGCCGTGGTGCGCGTGAGCGGCCCCGCCGGCGAGCGCGGCATTCCGTTCGCGGAGTTTCATCGGCTGCCGGGCGACAGGCCGGACGTCGATACCACGTTGCGGCCCGGCGAACTCATCACCTCGGTCGACCTGCCGCCGCCGCTTTTCAGCGCGCATTCGCACTATCTGAAAGTGCGTGACCGCGCCAGTTACGCTTTTGCGCTGGTCTCCGTGGCGGCGGCCTTGCAAATGGATGGCGACCGCGTGCGGACCGCGCGCATCGCATTGGGCGGCGTCGCGCACAAACCGTGGCGCGCGAGCGCCGCGGAACAGATGCTCGACGGACAGCCGCTCACGCCTGACACGCTGAACAGCGCCGCTGCCGCCGCGTTACGCGATGCGCGGCCGCTCCACGACAACCGCTTCAAGGTCGCGCTCGCGCAGCGCGCGATCGTGCGCGCGGTGAATCAGGCCGCGGGCCGCGTGGGAGGTGTCGCATGAATATGATCGGTCAGCCTCTGGACCGCACCGACGGTCTGCTCAAAGTGACCGGCGAAGCACGCTATGCCGCCGAATTTCCGGAGGCGCGGCTCGCGCATGCGGTGCTCGTCACGAGCACGATTGCACGCGGCACGATCGCCTCGATCGATACGAGCCGCGCGCAAGCCGTGCCCGGCGTGCTGCTCGTCATGACGCACGAGAACGCGTTGCGGCTGCCGAACGGCGGCAAGTCGCCGCTGGCGCCGCCGGCGGGGCGTCGCCTCACACTGTTGCAGGACAACGAGGTGCACTACAACAACGAGCCGGTGGCGGTAGTCGTCGCGGATACGCTCGAACATGCAACCGACGCCGCACGTCAGTTGCGCATCACGTATCAGCGGAGCGCCGCCACGCTCGACTTCGACAAGGCCAAGCCGAACGCGCATGCGCCCGACAAGCCGCAGGGACGTGAAACGGATACGCGGCGCGGCAGCTTCGAAGACGGCATGAAGAGCGGCGCGGTGCATATCGATGTCACCTATACCACGCCCTTCGAACATCACAATCCGATGGAGCCGCACGCCACCATGGCGCGTTGGGACGGCCCGCAACTCACGCTCTACGATTCGACGCAAGGCGTGAGCGGCGACGCGCTGGCCGTCGCGAAGACCTTCGGCATTCCACCCGGCGACGTGCGCGTGATCTCGCCGTTCATCGGCGGCGGCTTTGGTTGCAAGGGCTCGTCGTGGTCGCATGTGTCGCTGTGCGCGATGGCCGCGAAACAAACGGGACGTCCTGTGCGGCTCGTGCTCGAACGCCCGCAGATGTTCGGGCCGGTCGGCTCGCGTCCGCACACGGAACAGCACCTGGTGCTGGCCGCGCGACGCGACGGCACGCTGACCGCAATGCGTCACGACAGCATCTCGAACACCTCGACAATCGAAGACTGGACCGAGACCTGCTGCATGGTCACGCGCATGTTGTACGCGGTGCCGAATCAGGTCACCACGCACCGGCTCGTGCCGCTCAACGTCGGCACGCCGACCTTCATGCGCGCGCCGGGCGAGACGACTGGCTCGTTCGCGCTCGAATCGGCGATGGACGAACTCGCGGCCGCGCTGCACATGGACCCGCTCGCGTTGCGCCTGAAGAATTACGCGCAGGCCGATCCGCAGGAACACAAACCGTGGTCGGGCAAGTCGTTGCGCGAGTGCTATCAGATCGGCGCGGAAAAATTCGGCTGGTCGCGGCGCAGTCCCGCGCCACGTTCCATGCGCGACGGCCACACGCTGATCGGCATGGGCATGGCCACCGCCACCTATCCGGCCAATCGCAGCGAAGCCGGGGCGATGGCGCGGATTCTGCCGGACGGCACCGCGATGATCGCGTCGGGCACGCAGGACATCGGCACCGGCACTTACACGGTAATGACACAAGTCGCCGCCGACGCGCTCGGCTTCGCGCCGGAAAACATCCATTTCGCGCTCGGCGATTCGACGCTGCCGAAGGCGCCGGTGTCGGGCGGCTCGCAATCCGCGGCAAGCGTTTCGCCGGCCGTGCGCGAGGCCGCGAATCAGGCGCGCGCTCAACTGATCGCGCTGGCGTTGGCGGACCCGGCGTCGCCCGTGCACGGCCTTGCGCCCGACGACATCACTGTGGAAAACGGCTGGGTGACGAGCCGCTCGCAGCCCGCGAGGCGCGATCCGGCGGCGGCGATCATCGCGCGCGCCGGCGGCAAGCCGATCGAGGCGAACGCCACCGTCAAACCGGGCGACGAGAAGCAGAAATACTCGTTCCACTCGTTCGGCGCGGTGTTCGTCGAGGTGCAGGTGGACGCGGACCTCGGCACCATTCGCGTGCCCCGCGTCGTGGCCGTGTACGACGTGGGCCGGGTGCTCAACGAAAAAACGGCGCGCAGCCAGATGCTCGGCGGCATTGTGTGGGGCGTGGGCGCCGCGTTGCAGGAGGCGTCTTCGCTCGATACGCGCTATGGGCGCTTCACGAACGCGAACCTCGCCGAGTATCACGTGCCGGTGAACGCGGACATTGGCACGCTCGACATTACCTTTCTCGACCGGCCCGATCCGTATATCAATTCGCTCGGCGTGCGCGGCATCGGCGAAATCGGTATTACGGGCGTGTGCGCCGCGATTGCGAACGCGGTATATCACGCCACGGGCGTGCGCGTGCGCGACCTGCCCGTGACGCTCGACAAGGTGATGGAGACCACGCCGGCGTAAGCACATGTGGGGCCGCTTGCCTCGCGATGCGTTGCAACGCACAATCGGTGTCATTCCATTCACCGGTGTCCGTCCATGGCCTACGCCTCGCTCGCCACTGGCATATTGCTCGCTGCCGGCGTCGGTTCGCGTTTCGATCCGCACGGTCTGCAAAACAAGCTGCTCGCGCGCCTGCCCGACGGTACGCCGGTCGTGCAGGAGGCGGCGCATCGCCTGCTGCTCGTCGTGCCGCAGGTGCTGGCCGTGGTGCGGCCGGGAGCCGAAGCGCTCGCGCGTGTTCTGAACGATGCCGGCTGCAAGGTGGCGTTCGCGACCGCCGCCGAACGCGGCATGGGCGCGAGCCTCGCCGCGGGCATCCAGGCCAGCGCGGATGCCGGCGGCTGGATCGTCGCGCTCGCCGACATGCCGCGCATCCATCTCTCGACGATTGAAGCGGTGGCCCGCGCGCTCGACGGCGGCGCTTCGATCGTCGCACCGTTTCATGACGGACAGCGCGGGCATCCTGTGGGCTTTTGCGCGGACCACCGCGACGCCCTGCTCGCACTCGACGGCGACAGCGGCGCGCGCTCGTTGCTGATGTCGCAACACGTGACGCAACTCGCTGTCGACGACGCCGGGATCTTGCGCGACATCGACACGCCGGACGATCTGCGGGACATTTAGGCACCGCGCAGTCCCGTCTGCGTCATAAAAAACGCGCGGCTTGATTCGGACCGGCTGCTGGGAGCATACTGTATATCCATACAGTACTGGATGAGCCGTGAATCAGCGCGCGGCCATCGTGTTTTCGCATGAACCGCATTTCAATCGAGCCCACTTTCGCCGCCTGGCGCCGCGCGTCGCGCTCACTGCTGCGCCACGGCGTGGAACCGGCGCATATCGCGTGGGTCGAGGTCGAGGTCGAGGTCGAGGTCGAGGGCTCGGCTCAGACGCAGAGGCCTGCGGGCCATGCGAGCGGCAGCGCGGCCGCTTCCGCCGCCATACCGCGTGAGCTATTCGCGTGGCTGAAAGCGGCAGCGTGCTTCCGTGCGCCCGACCGCTGGGCGCTGCTCTACCGCATCCTGTGGCGCTGGACCCACGGCGAACGCGAAGTATTGGATCTGAACGACAGCGACGGCGCGCTGCTCGATCAGCGCGTGCGCTCCGTCCAGCACGAAGCGGAAAACCTGGTGAGCCTCACCTTGTTCAGAAGACGCGATCCGTCGATGGGGGCGCCGGAGTTCGTCGGCTGGTACGAACCGCACCACGACCTGCTGGCGCATGCGGCCGCGCGATTCGCCACCCGCATGGGCTACTCCACGTGGATGCTGGCCACGCCGCACGGCGCCGCGTTCTGGAACGGCATGCTGTTACGCACATCGTCTACGTCACGCAACGCGTCCAATGAATGCGCAGCACGGGCTTCGCAGGTTCTGGCCGGGAACGTCATGGCCGGCGAAGCCGTCACGAGCGAACCCACCGAGGCGCTTTGGCTTGCCTATTACGCGAGTATCGTCAGCGGCGGGAAGCCGCCGGTGCCCTTGCGATACTGGAGAACGCCGCCCGAAGGTCCGCCGTTGCCTGCGCACCTCGCGCGCGAGCGCATCGGGCCACGCGAGGAAGGCGCCACGGTGACAGTGCCGGATAGGCCGCCAGTCGAATATTCGGCCATGACGCCGCCGCTTCGCGAGCCCTCCGGCCCGCTCGACACCTGCCGGCGTTGCGCGTTATGGCGCAACGCGAAGCAGGCTGTCCCTGGTGCTGGTGCTGGGGCTGGGGCTGGGGCTGGGGCTGGGGCTGCGATCATGCTGGTCGGCGAGCAGCCAGGCGAGTACGAAAACCAGCACGGCCAGCCCTTCACCGGACCCGCCGGGCAGTTGCTGGACAGCGTGCTCGCGCGGGCCGGTCTCGAACGCGCGGCGCTGTACCTCACTTATGCCGTCAAGCATTACAAGTGGGAAACGGTCGGCCATGAGCGGATTCATCGGACGCCCGCGCGCCGCGAGGTGGAAGCCTGCCAGTATTGGCTAGAAAAAGAACTCGCGCAGATCGCGCCGCGCGTCGTCGTGACCTTAGGCGCGACGGCATTGAAAGCGCTGACGGGGCCGCACGTCAATCTGTCGGAATATGTTGGTCAAACCATTGCTCACAACGGGCGTTTGATTCTGCCTACGTGGCATCCGGCGTATGTGTTGAGAACCGCCGACGCCTGTCTGCGTGACGACATCGTTGCAAGCATGGCCACGGCATTCAGACGGGCGGCCGAATTGAGCGGCGTTCGCAAGCCATGCTGATGGCCGAATGCGTATTCGCCAGCGCACAGGCATAGCGCTTGCGCACTCCCTAAACGACCATGCAAGGGGCATGCAGGCCGCAAGCGGCTCCCGCAATCCTCGGCCCGAGCCGCGACTCAAGTTGCGAATCAGATTGCGAATCAAGCGCGCAACTCGCTCCAATTCCGCCTAAGCTGATGTGACGCCGCGTTTGTCATGCAACGCTACACCGCTTAAGCGGCCGATGCGTTCGAATCCACTCGACTTCCCATGAGCGAAACCAGTCCGCGCCTCTTCATCGTCTCACCGCATTTCGACGACGCCGTCTTCAGTTGCGGCGCCTTGCTCGCCGCGCATCCCGACGCCGCCGTCTGCACGGTGTTCGCCGCGCCGCCCGAGCATGCGATGCACACCGCCTGGGACGAAAAGGCGGGCTTCGGCAGCGCGCACGAATCGATCCACGAGCGCACGGTCGAAGACGAGCGCGCGCTCGAACTACTCGACGCGATTCCGCTGCGTATGCCGTTTCGCGAAAGTCAGTATGCCGACTCGCCGTCCATCAGCAGAATGGCCGCGGAGCTGGAGGAAACCATTTATCGAACCACGGCAAACACGTTGCTGATGCCGCTCGGGCTGCATCACGACGATCATGTGCGCGTGTTCGAAGCCTGCTGCGAGCTTTTGCCGCGCCTCTCCCATCTCGCGTGGTTCGGCTATGAGGAAGCGATTCACCGGCGCACGCCGGGTGTCGTGCAGGCGCGGCTCGCCGATCTCGCGCAGCGCGGCATCGTCGCGACGCCGGCCAATCCGAGCGCCGGCCATACGATCGACCTGCAACGCCGCGCGCTGATCAAGCGCCAGGCCGTCGGCGCGTATCAGAGCCAGTTGCGGGTGTTCGGTCCGGGCAATTACGAGGACATCTTCGCCGCCGAGCGCTACTGGCAACTCACGGTGGGCCGTCGCGCGAAAAAGTAGGAGGCAAACCCTGGCGAAAAACCTCGGCAAAAAGCGCGTACGCTTGAGGAGAACGACAGAAGCCGTTCTCCTGCCGCGCAGTTCTTAACCACAGGTGATGCAATGAGCTACGACATGCATACGAGCCCGATTCCCGATCCGAACGCCGACCCGACCCGCGATCCGGAAGGCGATCCGCTGACGCCGCCGTCGCCCGGTCATCACAACGAGGAGCCGCAGCGTCCCGAAGGACCGCCCGACAAGGACCCGGTGTGAGCTTGGGCGAAGCCGTCGCGGGTCAGGCGTGATGCGGACCAGTTCCGCTGACAGACCGCGTTGCCCCGCGTAAACGACAAAGCCGCAAGCCTTCAACGCGTCGCGCAGTGGCGCCCACGCATTGCCGATTCCGCGTATTAAAACTAAATCGCTGCGTGATGGCTTGCGGTTAATTTCCATCTGCCGATTCGCGATTAATTTGAAAAATCGTCGGTTGATATATTCGCGGATTTTTGTAGCGCACGCGCCTCATCCGCGAGTTGAAAAACAAAACTGGCGCCTCGCCGATTCGGAAGCCGCGCCAGAAGCCGCGCCTTCCGTTTAATCAGACAAAAGATGCCTTCAAACAGCGGGTTTCCCCTCTCTGCGGACACATCCCGCCTCGCCGTAAACACGGTCAGCGACAGGCAAAACGCCCACTCCATCGACCGACCATTTGCGAAAGCACGACCTATTGCTATGACTTTGAACAAAAAACTGGGCTCCATGATCGCCGTCCTCTGGGTCGGCCTGATTTTGATCGGCGGCTTCGGCGCATGGCAGAACCGCGCGTCGATGATCGCCGATCGCCGCGATCAACTCGCGTCGCTGATCGACCAGGCCAACCACGTGGTCGGGCGCTACTACACGCTGGCGCAGCAGCACACCATCACCGAAGACGAAGCGAAAAAGCAGGCACTCGACGCGCTCGAATCCATGCGCTACGGCAAGGACGGCTACATTTCGGTGAACGACTCGCAGCCCGTCATGCTGATGCATCCGTTCAAGAAGGAACTGGTCGGCAAGAACCTCGCGCAATTCGCCGACCCGGCGGGCAACCATCTGTTCGTGGACATCGTGAATGCGGGCAATCACGAAAACGGCGGCTTTGTCGATTATCTGTGGTCGAAGCCCGGCAGCGAGAAACCCGTGGCCAAGACCAGCTATTCGATGCACTTTGCGCCGTGGGACTGGTATCTCGTCACCGGCTTGTACATGGACGACGTGCAGCACGCGTTCTACGCGAATCTGCTGCGCTGGCTCGCGATCACCGTCGCGCTCGGCGCGATCGCCACGGGCATCATGCTGATCGTCCTGCGCAGCATTCGCCGCTCGCTCGGCGGCGATCTCGAAGTGGCCGTCGAACACGCGCAACTGATGGCGCAAGGCAATCTCGCGGCGCGCGTGCCGGTCAAGGCGAACGATGCCGGCAGTCTGCTGCACGCGTTGCGGACCATGCAGGCCGGTCTCGTCGATACGGTTTCGCGCGTGCGGAGCGGCACGGAAAACATCAACGTCGGCGCGAGCGAAATCGCCGCGGGCAACACCGATCTGTCGCAACGCACCGAGGAACAGGCCGCCGCGCTGGTACAAACGGCGTCGAGCATGGATCAGATGACGGTCAACGTGAAGCAGAACGCGGACAGCGCGTTGCAGGCCGCGCACCTCGCGGGTCAGGCCGCCGACGTCGCCACGCGCGGCAGCCGCGTGGTGGACGACGTGGTCCGCACGATGGGCGAAATCACCACCAGCTCGCGGCAGATCGGCGACATCATCGGCGTGATCGACGGCATTGCGTTTCAGACCAACATTCTCGCGTTGAATGCGGCCGTCGAAGCGGCCCGCGCGGGCGAACAGGGACGCGGCTTCGCAGTGGTCGCCGCCGAAGTGCGCAGCCTCGCGCAGCGCTCGGCCACGGCCGCCAAGGAGATCAAGGCGTTGATCGAGACCTCGACGACCACGGTGGAAACCGGCGCGACGCTGGTCTCCAACGCGGGTTCGACGATGGGCGAGATCGTGCAGTCGGTGCGTCGCGTGAACGAGATTCTCGAAGAGATCAGCAATGCGTCGCGCGAGCAGAGCGCGGGCATCGAGCAGGTCAATCGCGCCGTCGGCGAAATGGATCAGGTCACGCAGCAGAACGCCGCGCTGGTCGAGGAAGCCGCCGCCGCGGCGCATTCGCTGAAGGATCAGGTCGGCGCGTTGCGCGAAGCGATTTCGAGCTTCTCGCTGCCGGCGCACACATAAAAAAGAAGGCGCTCGACAGGCAGGAAGCGCCTCCTTAACACGCACGCCGCGTCGACTTCGACGCATCAGATGAACGAGCAAGCCGCACGGATTCTTGAAATCCGCGCGGCTTTTTTTACGCCGTATTTTCCCTGCCGCGCGGATCGGCTTGCGGAAAGCTCGCACTCATATTACGTTCTTATTACAATTCATTTTCATTTCGCCCTGCATCCGCACTCATGATCCCGAAGAAAAAGTCGCTGCCGCGCGATCCTTATGCGCCCGTCGCGAGAAACCGGTTGCTGGTGGCACGTCTGCCGATGTGGCGCTCGAAGTTCGTCGTCGTGCTGGCGTTCGCCGCGTTCGCCGCGCTGGCCGGCCGCGCGTTCTGGGTGCAGGTGGTGAACCGCGACTTTTACGTCGATCAGGGGCAAAAGCGCTATCAGCGCACCATCGAACTCGATGCCATGCGCGGGCGGATTCTCGACCGCAACGGCTCCATGCTCGCCGTCAGCCTCGCGACTTATGAAATCTGGGCCTCGCCGAAGCTGCTCGACGAAGCCGCGCTGCCGCCGCTCTCGAAGCTGCTCGACCTGCCGCTCGCGGAACTGCGCCGCCGCCTGAACGGCGACAAGACCTTTGTGCTGCTCAAGCGCCAGGTGGAGGCGAACACCGCGGAGCATCTGTCGAAGCTCGGGCTCGCGGGCATCACGCAGATCGCGGATTCGAAGCGTTTTTATCCGGAAGGCGAATCGGCGGCCCACGTGGTCGGCTTCACGGATATCGAGGACAACGGCCAGGAAGGCGTCGAGCTTTCCGCCAACGAGCAGTTGCTCGGCGTGCCCGGCCATCGCGAAGTGATCCGCGACCGGCTTGGCCGCGTGGTGTCCGAAACGCGGCCGCTCGTGCCCGCGCAAAACGGCGAGACCCTGCACCTGACGATCGACCGGCGCATTCAGCAGCTCGCCTATGCGCAGTTGAAGGACGCGATCGCGAAGCATCGCGCGGAAGCCGGCAGCGTGGTCGTGCTCGACGCGCGCAACGGCGAGATTCTCGCGCTCGCCAATTATCCGAGCTTCGATCCGAACGACCGCGCGCGTCTGACCGGCCGGCAATTGCGCAACCGCGCGGTGGTCGACACGTTCGAGCCGGGATCGACGATCAAGCCGGTGGTCGTCGCGCTGTCCATCGACGCGGGAAAGGTGCGGCCGCACAGCATCATCGACACGGCGCCGGGCTGGTACAAGATCGGCCCCGCGTTGATTCACGACACCTCGAATCATGGCGCGATGACGGTCGCCGAGGCGGTGCAGAAGTCGAGCAATATCGCGCTTGCCAAGCTCGCGCTCGATCTGCCGGCTGAGACGATCTGGACGAAGTATCAGGAATACGGACTCGGCTCGCGGCCCGAGTTGACGTTTCCGGGCGTGGCGTCGGGCAAGGTGCGTCCGTTCAGGCGCTGGCGCCCGATCGAGCAGGCGACCATGGCGTATGGCTATGGGCTCTCGGCATCGCTGCTGCAGATCGCGCAGATCTACACGGCTTATGCCGGCGACGGCACGATGCAGCGCGTGCGATTGCTGCGCGAGGACGCTAAGGCCGATGCCAGTGCCTATGCCCCGCGCCGCGCCGTCACCACGCCGGCCACCGCTCGCGCGATCCGTTCAATGCTCGAAATGGCCACCGGCGACGGCGGCACGGGGCGCGCCGCGACGGTGCAAGGCTATCGCGTCGGCGGCAAGACCGGCACGGCGCGCAAACAGGTCGGTGCGACGTACGCAAAAAACCGCTACCGGGCGCTTTTTGTCGGCATGGCGCCGATGAGCGCCCCGCGGCTGATCGTCGCCGTGATGATCGACGATCCGGCCGGCAAGGCGTTTTATGGCGGCACCGTCGCGGGACCGGTGTTTAGCGGCGTGACGGGCGGCGCACTGCAATTGCTCGGCGTGCCGCCGGATGCGTGATGTTTGATGCGGCCGCAGGCCGCGTGACGTGTCCGCGTGACGTGCGCCGTGCACCGTGTGCCGTGCGTGCCGTGCGCCGTTCGCGGTGTGACGCGAGCCGCCAACTGCGTGCCGCCTCACGCGGGCCAGCGGCTTCACAGACCCCGCTAATTCGCGGATGCGGACTGCGAAGGCACGTCGCGCAGCGTGCTCTCCGGCGACGCCTTCAGCAGCATTTCCACGCGGTTGCGTCCGTTATGCTTGGCCCGATACATCGCACGGTCGGCCTCCTCCATCATCGCGCGGCCGAGCGCCACGGCTTCGGCCGGCGAGCCGCTCACCGTGCGCGCCGCCACGCCGATCGACACGGACAACGCAATGCGCGCGCCGTCGTCGTCGAGCAGATCCAGTTTTTCGACGGCCGCGCGCACGCGCTCGGCGACGGTCCGCGCATCGGCGCGATCGCCTTGCAGCACGGCGGCAAACTCTTCGCCGCCGTAGCGCGCGACCGTATCGCCGAGCCGCACCTGCTGTCGCACGCAGGCCGCAACCGCCGCGATTGCGCGGTCGCCGGTTTGATGGCCGTAGGTATCGTTGATCCGCTTGAAACTGTCGATGTCGATGAAGAGACACGCGACCGGCACGCTGTAACGCGCGGCGCACATCAGCTCCTCGCGCAGGCGCTCGTCGAAATAGCGGCGATTCGAGAGGCCCGTCAGCGGGTCGGTCATGCCCAGTTGCTTGAGCCGCTCGCGATGTGCGACGTTATCGAGACTCGCCGTCACGATGCTCGCAAAGCGCTCGAGAATGTCGGTGGCCATGTCGTGCCCGAAGCGATCGACATCGCTGCTGCCCAGACACAAGTAACCGCTCACGGTATCGCCCGCGGCAAGCGGCAGGAGAATGGCGCTAGCGGGCGCGGGCGCCTTGCCGAAGAAAGCGCGGCGCGTTGCCTGATCCAGTTCGCGCGGCGTGCCGAGCCAGGGCTGGCCGCCTTTGCAAAGACGCTCGGCCACCACGCGGCCTTCGCGCGATGTGTTCAGATTCGGGCGTTCCAGCACGCGCAATGCAGCGGGATCGAGCAGTTCGAGCAACATCGGCGCGCGCTCGTCCAGCCATAGCGTGACGCTCGATAGCGCGAATTCGCGCGGCAAGCTGCTGAACAACGTGTCGAGAAACGACGCGAAATCCCGCGCGCCGATCAGACGCAACTCCACGTCCTGAAAACGGCGTAACGTGCGTTCGTTGTGCTGCACCGTATCGACAAGCGAGCGAAGACGATCGGTGAGCGGCGTTTGAGCAGGACAGGTCACGTTATCAGCGGTCATCAGCGGTGCAAGGCCAGAGGCTTAGCGAAGTCGATGGCTTTATATCGGCCCTTTTTGCCGCCTCTTGAGGGCCCAGGCGCGTGCGCGGCCACAGTGCGCGTTTTTGCGCGATTTAAGGCTGGCTTAATTCTTTGCTGCAACCATGGGCCTCAACATCCCCTGTTGAGCCGCCAGATCATCGGCGGCGTTTTTTTCAGCGCTGTTCGCCGACGCCCCCAAAGACGGGCCGCATGCCCGCAAAAGAAAGAGGTCAAACCATGGTTGAGGACACGGTATTCGAGCATCTGCGCGCCATGCCTGGCAACGAATGGGTCCGGCAGATTCACTCATGCACAGTCTCCGATCCGCTGCAGCCGCCTTGGGGACGTTCGTACCGGCTCGTCGAATGGACCATGAAACACACGCCCGAATCGAGCCGCCGCGTCGTGCCGGCCGAGAGCACGCCGCTCGAAATCGCACTGGCCGTCATATCGCATGTACCGGGTCGGCGCTTCTGTCAGCGCGGCGACGAATAGCAGAAGTCGAGCGCGTCTTCGAGCCGGTCGTTTCCCCAGAACATCTCCTTTCCGGCGAAAAAAGTCGGCGCGCCGAAAATGCCTTTCGCCGCGGCGGTTTCCGTCTGTTGACGCAAGCGCAGTTTGTTCGCGTCAGCTTGTGCTTCGGCCACGATCTGTTGCGCGGGCAAACCGAGTTTCGCGAGCGCTTCGCTCACGACTTCGACCGAACCGATATCGCGGTCATGCACGAAGTTCTGCTGCATGATCTCGCGGCAATACGCGGCGATCCACTCACGCTCCTCACCCAGCAGCGCCACGCGCATGGCCAGTAAGGCGGCACGCGGAAATACGCTCGGACGTGTCAACGCAATGCCGAATTTGCGGCACTGGCGCTCCATATCCTTCCATACGTAAGCGCCCTTCTCTTTTTGCAGCACGAAAGGAGAGTTGTCAAAACCAAGCGCGCGAAAAATCGGCCCGAGCAGAAACGGCCGCCATCGAATGCTCACGCCTCGCGCCGCGGCCAGGGCCTCGATGCGCATCACGCTCAGATAGCTGTAGTTGCTGCCGAAGTCGAACCAGAATTCGAGTTCGCGCGAGGGCTCGATCGGTGAAGATGCGCCGGGGCTCATTTTTTCTCTCCTGCCATGAATGCCGCGCCGCCCTTTCCATCAGGAAAAGCGGCGTGCGTCGTCAGCGCGTTTGCGCGGCCACGCGCAGGCCGAGCGAAATGAACAGCACACCGATCAGCTTGTTCTGCCAGCGACGAAGCCATGTCAGGCGCTTGACCAGTTTGCCGAGCGGACGAATCGTCAAGGCGAGCAGTGTCGTGTAAAGCGCGCTCATGCCCACGAAAATCAGCCCCAGGGTTGTGAATTGCAGGAACGTCGAGCCGTGTTCCGGATGCACGAATTGCGGCAGAAATGCGAGAAAGAAGAGCGCGGTTTTCGGGTTCAGCACTTCGGCGGGAATGGCCTGAAAGAATGCTTTCGATGCGGACACCGGCGCGCTCGCCGGAAGGCCCGCGCTCGTTTCTTTTTCGCGCAACGCGCGAATGCCCAGATAGACGAGATACGCCGCGCCGATCCACTTCACCGCATTGAACGCGAGCGCCGACGTCATCAGCAGCGCGGAAAGGCCGACTGCCGCACCGAGCGTATGTATGAAATCGCCGACGGCAATGCCGAGCCCGGTGAAGATGCCCGCCTTGCGTCCGCCGTGAACGGTGCGCGTCAATACCAGCAGCACGGCCGGTCCGGGAATCAGAAAGAGCCCGAATACAACCGCGATAAAAGTGCCTAACGTGGATAAGTCCAGCATGTCGTCTCCGAGCTGTTTTATGCGCAAAGTGCAGGGCGCGCCCGCGCCGCCGCTTAGGGAAGAGATAATGTGCCACGTCTCGCTCTTTTACGCACACAACCGGAGTCGCCGCCGCAAAAAGCTATGATTCGAGACTCATCGTCATTGAGCGGAATTACCAGGTGACTTACACGCTGTCCACGCGGCACGTCCACGAACTCGAGATTCGCAAGAGCCGGTTCATTGCGCATGCCGTCCCTGTCGAGGATCGCGACGCCGCAATGGAAGAACTGCGCCGCCTGCGCGAAGAACATCCCGCGGCCACGCACGTCTGCTGGGCGCTGCTGGCGGGCGGCCAGTCCGGCATGTCCGATGACGGCGAGCCGTCCGGCACCGCAGGCCGCCCGATTCTCGAAGTGCTGCGGCATCACGATCTCGACGGCGTGCTCGCCGCCGTCGTCCGCTATTACGGCGGCGTGAAGCTCGGCGCGGGCGGACTCGTGCGCGCGTACACGGATGCAATCGCGTCGGCGCTGCTGGATGCGCCGCGAGTCGAAAGGATCGCGCAGGCCACGCTGACCGTCGAAGTCGGCTACGCGGACGAAGCCAAAGTGCGCCGATGGATCGAAGCGCAAAGCTACGCGCTCGCGGACACCTCGCACGGCATGCTGGTGAAAATGACGATCCGCTTGCCGGCCAATACGGTCGACGACGCGAAGCGCACCCTGGTCGACATGACGCAAGGCAAAGCCGGCTTCTTCTGACGGCTGGAAGCCCGCGTCCAATTTTGAAGATGGTTTGTCCGTGGCCGCTGTTACCATGCTGTTCTCCGACGGCACGTATCACCACTGAAAGGGCCACGCTTCTGATTTCGACCGCCGCTTGTTCCCGCCCCGCGCCAGAATCGGCGCGCCAAGATTCGTTTCCGCCGCGCGCGAGCGCCTGCTCGCCGACGCCTTTGCGATACACCGTCTTCATGCGCTGCGGCCTGATCGCGTTGCCTTTGATGCTCTCCGCCTGCTCGTGGTCGTGGTTCGGCCTGAACAGCCCGCCGCGCGCCGCGGCGCATGCAACCGGCTGGCTCCGTGTCGCGCCCGCCCGTGACTTCGCCTACATGCCGGCGCAAAGCGGACGCGTGTCGCCGAACCGCATCGAAAACACGGCAATGACGGGCATCGTGCTGAAGGACAATATCAATTTGGCGGTGCGCGAGAGCATTGCGGAGCATTTGAAGGTCGCGGGCTTTCATCTCGACGACGGCAGGAAAGTGCTGAGCGGCAGCATCGAGAAATTCTCCGTGGACGACGTGCGCTCGCCGGCCATCTGGACACTGAAAATCCGCTACGTGGTGATCGACGCCGCCACGCAGAAAGTCGTGTTTTCCACCACCAGGACCGTCAAGCGCAAATCGCCGAAATTCACCAGCAACACGGTTGCCATCGAAGACACGGTCAAGCTGAGCGTGGACGCGCTGGTCAGCGACTCCGGCTTTATCAATGCGGTAAATTAGCGGCGTGCCGCGCCGACCGGCGCTTACCGTGTGAGGCTCCCATGTCCGCCACCGCCTGGCTGTTCTTTCTTCCCGCCTGCTTCGCGATCAATCTCGCGCCGGGGCCGAACAATCTGCTCTCGATCAACGTGGCCGCGCGGCATGGTTTCATGACCGCGTTCGTCGGCGGCGCCGGGCGGCTTGTCGCGTTCGCGGCCATGATCGTGCTCGCGGCCACCGGACTCGCGGTCGTGCTGCACGCGTCGGAGTGGTTCTTTCTCGCGATCAAACTCGTCGGCGCGGCGTACCTGATCTGGCTCGCCATCCAGCTCTGGCGCAGCAACGCACCGGCTATCGACACGACCCGCGACCAGCCCGCGTCGCTCGCCAGAATCGCGCGGCAAGAGTTTCTCGTCGCCGCCGGCAACCCGAAAGCCATTCTCGTTTTCACCGCGTTTCTGCCGCAATTCGTCGACATCGCCAAGCCGATGCTGCCGCAATTCGCGGTGCTCGGCGCGAGCTTTCTGGTGCTCGAATGCGTGGCGATCGCGCTGTATTCGTGGGCCGGCATGCACCTGGGCAAATGGCTCGTGCGCGCCCGCGTGCGGCGATGGTTCAACCGCTGCTGCGGCGCTTTTCTGGCGACCATCGGGCTGAGCTTTCTGCTGCTCAGGCGCGCGTGAATCGAGCCACACGCGAGGCGGCAACGCGGCCACGATCCCTGCGTCCATAAGCGATTGCTAATGCTTCGGCCCAAAAACTTTAACTATCTGTATTGGCTCCTCGCCCCTATGCTCAGTTGATGACCCGCCGCCGTGCACGGCGAGAGGCGGCATGGGCAAGCGACTTCTCATAGTCACAGGAGCGGCATCATGAAGATCTGTATCTTCGGAGCGGGAGCGATCGGCGGTTTGATGGGCGTGCAACTGGCGCGCGCCGGAGCCGATGTGAGTTTCATCGCGCGCGGCGCGCATCTCGCGGCGATGCGCGAGCACGGCGCGCGCCTGGTTATCGACGGCGAGACGGTCAGCGCGCCGGTTCGCTGCACGTCGGACCCGCGTGAACTCGGCGTGCAGGACCTCGTGATCATTACGCTGAAAGCGCATTCGCTGCCCGGCGTGGTCGACTCGATGCAGCCGCTGCTCGGCAAGCACACTGCGATCGTGACGGGCGTCAACGGCATTCCGTATTGGTACTTTTATCAGCACGGCGGCAAGTTCGCGGGCACGCGTCTGTCGAGCGTCGATCCGGACGGCAGTCAGTGGACGAAGCTCGGGCCCGAGCGCGCAATCGGCTGCGTGCTCTATCCGGCTGCGGAGATCGTCGAGCCGGGCGTGATCAAGCATGTGTACGGCAAGAAATTCCCGATCGGCGAGCCGAGCGGCGAGCGCACGCCGCGCATCCAGCAATTCCACGACATCATGCAGGCAGCGGGTTTCGAGGCGCCGATCCGCGACAACATCCGCGACGAGATCTGGCTCAAGCTGTGGGGCAATCTGTGCTTCAACCCGATCAGCGCGCTCACTCACGCGACGCTCGACGTGCTGACGAGCGACCCCGGCACGCGCGCCGTCTCGCGCACGATGATGCTCGAAGCGAAGCGCATTGCCGATCAGTTCGGCGTGCACTTCCGTGTCGATGTGGAAAAACGCATTGACGGCGCGGGCGCGGTCGGCGCGCACAAGACTTCCACACTCGTCGATCTGGAGAACCGGCGGCCGATGGAAATCGATCCGCTGCTGACCGTCGTGCAGGAAATGGGACAACTCGTCAACGAGCCCACGCCGACCATCGACGTCGTGCTCGCGCTCGTCAAGCTGCGCGAGCGCATGGCCTTGCAGGGCGATTGAACCACTCGTCCTGCGTTTTTCCGCCGCATTTGAAGTGAAAAGGATCGAACGCCGCGCGGCGTTCGATCCTTTTTGTTGCGCGGCGGGGTGCGCCCGCCGCGATGCGCTATTGGTCGATGGCGAGCCACACCGCCTTCGGCTCGGTGAAGTTTTCGATCGCGACGTCGCCATGTTCGCGGCCGAAGCCGGAATCGCCGGAGCCGCCCCACGGCAGGCGCACGTCGGTATAGCCGTAGGTGTTGATCCAGACGGTTCCCGCTTTCAGGTCGCGCGCCACGCGATGCACGCGGCCGATGTCCGCGCTCCACACGCCCGCCGCGAGGCTGTACAACGTGCCGTTGGCGATACGTAGCGCGTCGGCTTCGTCGTCGAAACGGATCACGCTCGCCACCGGCCCGAAGATTTCCTCCTGCGAGATGCGCATTTCATGTTCGACGTTGGCGAACACCGTCGGCTCGACAAAAAAGCCGCGCTCGCCGACGCGCGCGCCGCCCGTCACCAGCGACGCGCCCTCGGAGCGCCCCGCATCGACATAGCCGAGCACGGTCTTCATTTGCGCGGCGGAGATGAGCGGTCCCATCGACGTTTCGCGCAGCGACGGATCGCCCACCTTGATCGACTTTGCACGCGCGGCGAGGCGCTCGACCACTTCGTCATAGACGTCGCGATGCGCGAGGATGCGCGAGCCCGCCGAGCACACTTGCCCAGTGTTGAAGAAGATCCCCGACGCGGCCGCTCGCACCGCGTTGTCGAGATTCGCGTCGGGGAAAATCAGATTGGCCGACTTGCCGCCCAGCTCCAGCGTGACGCGCTTGAAGTTGCCGGCCGCGCCTTGCAGAATGCCGCGCCCCACCGAAGGCGAGCCGGTGAATGTCACCTTGTCCACGCCCGGATGCGCGACGAGCGCGTCGCCGACCACGCGCCCCTTCCCGGTGACGATATTCAGCACGCCCGGCGGCACGCCCGCTTCGAGCGCGAGTTCGCCGATGCGCAACGCGGTGAGCGGCGTGATCTCCGCGGGCTTGACGATCAGCGTGCAACCGCACGCGAGCGCGGGCGCGATCTTCCACATGCCGATCATCAGTGGGAAATTCCACGGCACGATGGCCGCGACCACGCCGACCGGTTCGCGCAACGTGTACGTCAACGCGTCAGGACGAACCGGCACCACCTGGCCGTTGATCTTGTCGCACCAGCCGGCGTAATACTCGAGCGTATCGATGGCGGCCGGCACATCCTGGCGCATCACGGCGGCGATCGGCTTGCCGGCGTCGAGGCTCTCGAGCGCGGCGAGTTCGTCGAGATTCGCGCGCATCAGGCCGGCGAGGCGCGCGAGAATGCGGCCACGCTCGGCCGCCTTGATGCCGTTCCACACTTTCAGCGCGGTGCGCGCCGCTTGCACGGCCGTGTCGACGTCGGCGGCGCTGCCTTGCGCAACATGCGCGATCGGCTCTTCGGTGGCCGGATTGATATCGACGGAATATTCGCCCGTGGCCGGCGGCAACCGCTTGCCGTCGATCAGCAGATCATGGCGCCTGAGGTCGGTGTCAGTGTCCATCATGAAGCTCCTTGCTTGAGATGTTGCGTGGGCCGATTGGCGAGCCGGCCTTGGGGCGAAGGCCGACGCCGCGGCAAGCTCGACGCGGCGCTAGGGCTCGTGAAGCGCCGCGCCGCTCGGTGCGGCGGCGGCCCGCGAAGGATCGTGCGGGATCGCGTCCGGCGTTGCGTGCCGCGACGCGGCATCCGTAGCTCCCGCGAATTGCGCCCATGCGGCCGCGGCATTCGGCCTGAGCGAGCGGTTGCGGCGATGCACGAGCAGCGTCGTCAATGTCAGGCCGGGCGCGAGCGGCCGGCTCACCAGCGATTCGCCGATAGTGGGCCAATGCGCGTCGACGGGCAGAACGCCGACGCCGAGACCCAGTTCCACCATGCGCAGCACAGCGGCCACATGGCCGAACTCCTGCACGGGTCGCCGCTTCACGCCGTTCGCATTGAATGCCAGCTCGAGCGCCGCGCGCACGCCCGCGTCGGCGTTCAGCGTGACGAGCGCCCAGTCGTGCAACGCGTCCCATGCGACGCTCGCGTGACGGGCCAGCGGGTGCGTCGGCGGCATCACCGCGCAAAGCGGCGTCGTGAAAACCACTTGCGCATGCAACTGATCGTTGACGAGCGGCTCGGCCAGCGAGACCACGCCGAAATCCACTTCGCCGTGCTCGACGCTCGCAAGCACGCTGTTTTGCGGCTGGTCTTCGACGGTGACGAGCAATTCCGGAAAAGCCGCCGCGCAACGCGCGAGTCCCTGCGCGACCCAACTCGACGACAACACCGGATTGCTCGCGAGAACCACGACGCCTCGGTGTCCTTCGTAGGCGGCTCGTTCTTCACGCAACGTCAGCTCGATTTCATCGAGCAGGCGGCCGATTCTTCGTTCGAGGCTCGCGCCCGCATGCGTCAGTTGGACCTGGCGCGTGGTGCGGTCGAACAGTTTCAACTCGACTGCATCTTCGAGTTCGCGCACGCAACGACTCACCGCCGACTGCGTCAGATCGAACTCGCGCGCCGCGCGCGTGAAACTCCGCTCACGCGCGACGGCGACAAACACCTTGAGTTGCTGCAACGAAACATTCATGACATCACGATCGGGGCGGACGGCTGCGCCTACTCTCCGGTCTGCTCGGGCCAGTGGCTCAACCGCGAGGCCTGGCCGTTGCCCGCGCCGGCGACGGCCAGCGTGCTTTGTTGCGACTCCTGCAAATGAGCGTCTTGCGAGTTGATCCAGCGCGCGCGCATCGGCGCAAGGAAGAACTTCGCGGAGACGCCGGCGGCAATCGTGATCACAGCCGACACGATGAACACGAGACTCCATCCGCCGGTCGCCGACAGCACCGACGCAATCGGCACGAGCAGCGACGCCGTGCCCTTCGCCGTGTACAGCGTGCCCGCGTTGGCCGCCGCATATTTGCTGCCGAAGGTATCGGCGCAGATTGCCGGGAAGATCGAAAAGATTTCGCCCCAGAAGAGGAAGATCAACGCGGCGAACGTCATGAACGCATACGGATTCGTGCCGTACTGCATCATGCCGAGCAACGAGAGACCCTCGCCGATGAAGATCGCGAACATCGTGTTTTCACGGCCGATCTTGTCCGAGATGAAACCGCACAAAGGACGCGTGAAGCCGTTGCACACGTTGTCGATGGAAAGCGTGGCGGTGAGCAGCGGCAATGTCACGCCGAAGATCGTCATCGGAAGGCGCGCGAGTCCCCAGTCTTTCGCGATCGGGCCGATCTGCGCGGTCGCCATCAGGCCACCGGCCGCCACGGCCACGAACGACACATAGATCAGCCAGAACACCGGCGTCTTGATCATCTGGCCAGGCGTGTAATCGACTTTCGACACCGCGAACTTCTTCTTCGCCGGCGTGTGCTGGCGCAGCACCGGTTTTTTCAACAGCATTGCAAGCAGGAAAATCGACACGCCCTGGATGATGCCGAAAACGAGGAACGTGTGCTCGTAGCCCGAGCGCGTGATCATGTTCGCGATCGGAATGACGGTCACCGCCGCGCCCGCGCCGAAGCCCGCGGCCGTGAGGCCCGCCGCGAGTCCGCGACGATCGGGAAACCATTTCAACGCGTTGCCCACACAGGTGCCGTACACGCCGCCCGCGCCGATCCCCGCGATCACCGCGGACGCGTACAGCACCGGCAAGGTCGTCGCGTACGAATTCATGACCCACGCGAGCCCGGCGCAAATCGCGCCGCCCGCGACGACAGGCCGAGGTCCGAACTTGTCGACGAGCCAGCCTTCGAGCGGCACCAGCCACGTTTCAGTGAGGATGAAAATCGCGAACGCGAGTTGAATCGCGGCTTGGCCCCAGTGATGCCGCGCATTCATCGGCGCGACGAACAACGTCCACGCGTACTGAAGATTTGCCACCAACGCCATGCACACCATGCCGATGACGAGCTGCCACCAACGGTTTCCCAACAATGATGCTGGGGCCGTGGTCTGTCGGGTGATATCGTCCATGTGCCTTTGTCTCCGCCAATTATTTAGTGCAGCCGGCCGAAAAGCCGTGCTGTATGCGTCCCACCTTATCGTTATGCCCCGAAAAGCCTCGCGATTCGGGAGTGTTTAATATCTGCGTCTTTAAAGCGTTTCCCTTTAAAAAGCGCCATTTATTAAGCGCCTTTATGGGAATTTCTTTATTCCGACCAATCGGCTTTCGCGTTTTTCCGCCAATCCCCGCCTTGGTCCGCCGCGCCTCGTATCCACGCGTTAACCCGAGTGTCGCGCCGGCACCTCCGCCTTCTTATACAAACCCATGCTAGGGTCATTGCTGAATTACTAATAATTAAAGTTTGTTATTATGTCGATTCACATTTGCTTATACATCGGCCATGACGATGCGCAATGCCACGCTGCGTCAATTGAAGGTGTTCGAAACCGTGGCGCGCCACCTGAGCTTTTCGCGCGCAGCCGAGGAACTGCATCTCACCCAGCCGGCCGTCTCGACTCAGGTTCGTCAACTCGAAGAACACGCCGGACTTCCGCTCTTCGAGCAACTCGGTAAAAAGATCTACCTCACGCCGGCCGGCACCGAAATGCTGCACTACAGCCGCGCGATCATTCAGCAGTTTCACGAAGTCGACGAAGCGATGAGCCAGCTCAAGGGCGTCTCCGGCGGCAAGCTGAATGTCGCGGTGATCAGCGCCGGCGACTATTTCTTTCCGCGCCTGCTGGCCGAATTCACGCGACGTTACGCGGGCGTCGTGCTCAACCTCGCAGTGCACAATCGCGAGCAACTCCTGCATCAGCTCGCGACCAACCAGACGGATCTCGCGGTCATGGTGCGGCCGCCGCATGAAATGGACGCCACGAACGAGCCGTTCGCGCCTCACCCGTATGTGATCGTGGCCGCGCCCACGCATCCGCTCGCGCACAAGCGCAACATCAGAATGAGCCAGTTGGCGAACGAGGCGTTCATCGTGCGCGAGCGCGGCTCCGATACGTGGAATTCGATGGAAGAAGGCTTCGCGGGCCGTCTGTCGAACCTGAAGATCGCCATGGAGATCAAGAGCACCGAGACGATCAAGCAGGCAGTCATTGCCGGCATGGGCATCGCCTTTCTGTCCGCGCATACGATCAGCCTGGAGTTGCAACTGGGTCATCTCGTCGTGCTCGATGTCGAGAGCTTTCCGGTCATGCTCAACTGGTACGTGGTTCATCGGAAGAACAAGCGACTTCCGCCGGTTGCCGTGGCCTTCAAACGCTTCCTCATGGAAGAAGGCGCGAACCTCATCGAGAAGATCACTCGTGTGAAGGAATTGAGCGTCTATAAGCAGTAGGCTATGGAAATCCAATAAAACTTTAACTATTGCAAATCGGTCAGTACTTCTATGCTGCAAGCGAGTTCCATCACTTGACAGCCCAGGAGGCCGATCATGAACCACGCTTCGGTTGCGACTCATGCCAGCGCGCGCGCAGTTCGCGCGAGCGCCGACCATCCCGACGATCCGCATCTGAGCGCCTACAACGCGGCGTTCAGCGATCTCGGCCTGCGCTTTCGCTGGGACCACGCCACGCTCGACGTGCTCAGGGAATTCAATAGCGAGGCGGCTCGCATTACGGCTTACATCGAGCGCTTCCATGCGCATCTTCATCGCGCGTACGACGCTGACTTTCTCGCGCAACTGATCCTGCAAAAGAAAGCGCAATACTTCAGCGCATTCGCCGCGGCCAGCGAGTGAGCGAATCGGCGGGACACTGTTCCCGCCTTGTGCGATTTCGGCTCCGGATGGGTTCATCTCTGTCGGCCAATCGTGGAGCGGTGGGATGAGCGCCGCGCTGCGCGGACACGTGTGGCGAGGCGTTGCGCACTGCCGCTGTTATGCCAGAGTCGACGGTGGCCGTATGCTGTCGCGCGCACCATGGCGGCGTCCCGTTCATGCACAGGTTCGGCGTGATCCTTTGACGACTCGCGGCTCAGCATCACATGCACGCCGATGGAAGACGCGAGCAGACTCATCGCGAGCAACGCAGCGAGTCCGAATGGCTGCGCCTGTTCGGTGGCGAAGCCGTAGCCGAGCCACGCGCACAGCAACAGCGCGGCCGCGTTGACCATGTCGTGCCCAGGACGCGCCGGCACGCGACGCGGCAGCACACCGCGCAATTTGCAAAACGCCATCGCCGATGTCGCGAAGATCAGCGCGCCGGTGAACACCGCCACATAGAGTTCGATGCGCTGGAGATTCGCTTGAGCAATAGACGCGAGCGACGATGGCGAGAACCAGTAACGCGCCACGCCCGCGAAGACGACGGAGAAACCCATGCCGCTCGCAAGCAATGCAACGAGAAGCGGACGTCGCGTGAGATTGCGGCGGCGCACGAGCCATGCGCCGGCCAGCGCGCCCGCGAGCGCCGCGCACACCACGCCATCGCTCGCGCCGAGGCCCGCCGCCAGCACGGCCGCGAGCATCGCAGCCAACGCGCCGGCGTGCCAGTAAGGCCGTCGTCTGAACGTAGCGTGCGCGGCGTGGAAGCGCCGCGGTTGCAACGGCAGTTGCCCGGCCGCCGCGAGCACGGAGCCGAGCGCCAACGCGGCCGTCAGCGAGACGAACATTCCGAGCCACACGGCACTGTCAGAAGCTTGCGGCACGCGTGCTCCTTCGTGTTGTGATGCAATGCCGCGAGCTTGTGGCCCGCAGATCGATCCATCGTTCAGATAAGTCCCGCCATCACGCCGGGGTCCGGCGTTTCCTGCACCGCCGCTTGCGCGGCGTTCAGCGTATTGCGCAGCGTGCCGATTCCGTCGATGCGAACCGACACCGTCGCGCCGTCCCTGATCGACCCCACGCCCACCGACGTACCGCATGCGATCACGTCGCCGGGTTCGAGCGTGAGATCCTGCGAGATGAGACTCACCTGCTCGGCCGGCGTGAACACCATGTCGGAGAGCGGATAATTTTGCCGCTCGACGTCGTCGAGCATCGTCACGAGATGCGCGCTTCGCCAGGCGAAACCGGAGACGATCGCGGGTCCAATGCAGCAGAACGTATCGAAGCCCTTCGCGCGGCACCATTGCGGAAAATGCGGATTCTCGTTCAGCAGGTCTGCGGCGGTCACATCGTTGACGAGCGTGTAACCGAAGATCGCGCGCGCCGCTTCTTCCACGCTCGCATTGCGACACCGGCGGCCGATCACGATGCCAAGCTCGCCTTCATAGACAATTTTTCCCGCGTAGCCAGGCGGCCGCCGGATCGGCTCGCCGGAGCCGATCACCGAGGCCGCCGGCTTCAGCAGGAAAAGCGGATGCGACGGCACCGGCTTGTCGAGCTTCGCGGCAAGCGCGTGATAGTTGTTCCAGAGCGCGACGATCTTGCCGGGCGCGCACGGCGCGAGCGGCGTGAGCGCGCGCGTCGAGAGCACGGCGCCGGTCGGCACCGGCTGCTCCAGACTTTCGTACTCGTGCAGATAGGCACCTTCGATGCGGCCGAATACCACGCCGCCATCGTTCGACATGAAACGCATCCACGTATCCATATGCCGCTCCTTGAGCGCTTCGGCACGGCTTTCCTTGTTCATCGCGAAGAAAACCGTGCCGCCCTTCGTTTGACGCGTCAGATCAATCCAGCGCCCCGTGCCCACTGATACTTCGCGCCGAGCACCGCAACGGGAATCTCCGTGGAATACGCATACGCGGGCACACCATGCGCGTACAGATATTCGGCGGCCTCTTCCACCTGGACATCGCCCGCGAGCGATGCGACGATCGGCTTCTCGATGCCGCGCGCCTTCATCTCCTCCTTCACTTCGACAACGAGTCGCGCGAACACCATGGGCGGCGTGATGATCGTGTGCCAGTAGCCGAGAATGATGGCGTGGATGCGCGGATCTTCGAGCCCGAGGCGAATGGTGTTCTGGTACGTCGAAGGCGGCTCGCCGCCCGTGATATCGACGGGATTGCCCGCCGCGCCGAACGGAGGAATGAACTTGCGGAATGCGGCGTCGAGATCGGCGGGCATGGTCATCAGCGACAGACGGTTGTCCACGCACGCATCGGACAGCAGCACGCCTGAGCCGCCCGCGCCCGTGATGATCACCACGTTCTCGCCCTTCGGCGTCGGCAGCTTCGGAATGCCGCGCGCGAATTCGAGCAGATCGCGCAGCGAGCGCGCGCGGATCACGCCGCATTGCTTGAACACATCTTCATAGATGCGGTCGTTGCCCGCGAGCGCGCCGGTATGCGAACTCGCGGCGCGCGCACCGAGACTTGTGCGGCCCGCTTTCAACACCACCACCGGTTTTTTCTTCGACACGCGCGCCGCCGTTTCCGCGAAGGCGCGGCCATCTTTCAGGTCCTCGCAATGCTGCGCGATGATGTCGGTGTTCTCGTCCTGCTCGAAGAATGTGAGCAGATCGTCTTCGTCGATATCGGACTTGTTGCCGAGCCCCACGATTGCCGACACGCCCATCTTCGCCGAGCGCGAGAAGCCGATGATCGCCATGCCGATGCCGCCGGACTGCGACGACAGCGCCGCCTTGCCTTGCACATCGTACGGTGTGCAAAACGTTGCACACAGGTTCTTCGGCGTGTAGTAGAAGCCGTAGATATTCGGGCCCATCAGGCGAATGTCGTATTCGCGCGCAATCGCCACGATTTCCTGCTGGCCCTCCACATTGCCGGTTTCCGCAAAGCCGGACGGAATCAGCACCGCGCCGGGAATGTGCTTCTTGCCCACTTCGGTCAGCGCGCCGGCCACGAATTTGGCGGGAATCGCAAACACGGCTACGTCGATATCGCCCGGCACGTCCAGCACGCTTTTATAGGCCTTGTGTCCCATGATCTCGTCGGCCTTCGGGTGGATCGGATAGATCTCGCCCTGATAGCCGCCGTTGATCAGATTCTTCATGACCGAATTGCCGATCTTGCCTTCTTCCGCCGACGCGCCGATCACCGCGACGCGGTCCGGCTTCATGATGCGGTTCATCTGCCGCACGATGTCTTCCTGGCTCGGCCGATAGCGTTCGACAGGCGGCGCGAAGTCGAGCACGATCCGCACGTCGGCGGCAATCGCGCCGCGCTTGCTGGCGAACACCGGGTTCAGATCCAGTTCCGAGATTTCGGGGAAATCGGACACGAGACGCGACACGCTTTCGATCAGCCCGGCGAGCGCCTCGCGGTCCACCGGCTCGCCGCCGCGCACGCCCTTGAGCATGTCGGCCGCCGCGATGCCGTCGAGCATCGAGCGCGCGTCATCACGCGTGGCCGGCGCAAGTCGAAACGTGATGTCCTTCAGTACTTCGACGAGCACGCCGCCAAGACCGAACGCCACCAGCTTGCCGAACGACGGATCGGTCACCGCGCCGACGATCACTTCCTGGCCGCCGCCGATCATCTGCTGCACCTGCACGCCGAGCAGGTTGGCCTGCGCGTTATAGCGCTTCGCGTTCTCCATGATCGTGCTGAAGCCTTGCGCCACATCGGCGGCATTCTTTACGCCGACGAGCACGCCGCCTGCTTCCGTCTTGTGCAGAATCTCCGGCGACACGATCTTCAACACGACCGGAAAGCCGATTTCCGCCGCGGCTTGCGCGGCTTCCTCCGCGGTCGTGGCGAGCGCCTCTTTCGGCACCGCAATGCCGTAGACGTCGCACACGAGCTTGCCTTCCGGCGCGGTGAGCGAGGTGCGGCCCTCCGCCTTGGCGTGATCGAGAATGTGCCGCACGACTTCTTTATTAGCGACCGACGCACGCTCGTTCTGCGTATGAGCGGTGCCGCGTTCCTTCAGTGAAAGCGAGTCTTCGTATGCCATGTGCTGCCGTCTCCAATGCGGGTTCGAAAGGCGCCGCCCGGCACCGCGCTCGCCCGACTGGCGAGCGGCGGGCGGCCTGCTCTACGGTGTGTGCGCCTAGATGGCGCCGGCGGTACGCAATGCGCTGATCTGTTCGGGCGAATAACCCAGTTCAGCCATGACCTCGTCGGTATGTTCGCCAAGCAGCGGCGAGCGCTTCACCTCGGTTGGGCTATCCGACAATTTAATAGGATTCCCAACTGTCAAATACTTTCCGCGCTTCGGATGATCCACTTCGACGATCGTGCCGGTTTTGCGCAGCGAGGGCTCCTCGGCGATTTCCTTCATCGAGAGAATCGGCCCGCACGGAATGTCGTACTTGTTGAGAATCTGCATGGCCTCGAACTTGGACTTGGTCATGGTCCAGCGCTCGATCTCCGCGAAGATCTCCTTCAAACGCGGCAGTCGCGCGGCGGGCGTCGCGTAGTCGGGGTCGGTGGCCCACTCTTCCTTGCCGATCACGTTGCAGATCTTGGTCCACACCGGCGCCTGCGTGATGAAGTAGATATACGCGTTCGGGTCGGTCTCCCAGCCTTTGCATTTCAGAATCCAGCCCGGCTGGCCGCCGCCCGATGCATTGCCCGCGCGCGGCACCGCTTCGCCGAACTGGCCGTTCGGATATTGCGGATACTCTTTCATCTCGCCCGTGCGTTCGAGCCGTTGTTGATCGCGCAGCTTCACACGGCACAGATTGAGCACGCCGTCCTGCATCGCGGCGAGCACGCGCTGCCCCCGGCCGGTTTGCGTGCGCTGATAGAGCGCGGTGACGATGCCGAGCGCGAGATGCAAACCCGTGCCGCTATCGCCGATCTGCGCGCCCGTCACGACCGGCGGGCCGTCGTCAAAACCCGTGGTGGACGCGGCGCCGCCCGCGCATTGCGCGACGTTCTCATAGACCTTGCAGTCCTCGTACGGACCGGGGCCGAAGCCCTTCACCGACGCGACGATCATGCGCGGATTCAATTCCTGAATGCGCTCCCACGTGAAGCCCATGCGGTCGAGCGCGCCCGGCGCGAAGTTCTCCACCAGCACGTCGCATTGGTGGATCAGCGCCTCCAGCACCTGCTTGCCTTCCGGATTCTTCGTATCGATCGTCACCGAGCGCTTGTTGTGATTGAGCATCGTGAAGTACAGGCTGTCCACGTCCGGAATATCGCGCAGCTGTTCGCGCGTGATGTCGCCGGCTCCGGCTCGCTCCACCTTGATCACGTCCGCGCCGAACCACGCCAGCAATTGCGTGCAGGTCGGCCCCGATTGCACATGTGTGAAATCGAGAATGCGCACGCCGTCGAGTGCTTTGCCCATGTCATGTCTCCTTAGGTATCCGTATCACTTGTACATGGTCTGGTTCTTGGTTCCCGGCGCGTACTCGCGCGGATCGACCCAGATATTGACGACTGCCGAGCGGCCGGTGCGATGAATCGCTTCGCGCGCGCGCTGCAACGCGCCTGCGATCTGCGCGGGATCGCGCACTTCCTCGCCGTGGCCGCCGAGCATTTCGGCGAACTTGCTGAACGGCACGTCGCTCAGCAGATTGCCGACGTTGCCGCGCTCATCGCCGTATTTGGCAAGCTGGCCGTAGCGGATCTGATTCATCGCCGAGTTGTTGCCGATCACCGCGAGGTACGGCGCACCAAAGCGGTTGGCCGTTTCCATGTCGAAGGCGGTCATGCCGAAGGAGCCGTCGCCGTAGTAGCACAGCACTTCCTTGTGCGGATGCGCGATCTTGGCCGCGAGCGCGAAGCCGGTGCCCACGCCGAGCGAGCCGAGCGCGCCGGGGTCCATCCATTGCCCCGGACGGCGCGGCCGCACTGCTTGCGCGGAAATCGTCACGACGTCGCCGCCGTCGCCGATGTAGATGGTGTCGTCGGCCAGGAATTCGTTCAGCTCGTACGCGACGCGATACGGATGAATCGGCGTGCTGTTCGACTTGAAGAGCGGCATCAGCTTTTCAGTCGCGGTGACTTCGGCGTCCTGCAACTGTGCCATCCATTTGCGGCGCGCCTGGCGCTTGTCGTCTTTCAGACGGCCGCTCGCGGCTTGCAGCACGGCGGCGAGAATCGCGCCCGGATCGCCGACGAGACCGAGATCGATGTCGCGATTCTTGCCGACCGTCCGGTAATCCATATCGATCTGCACGAGCGTCAGTTCCTTGCTGATGCGCTTGCCGTAACCCATGCGGAAATCGAACGGCGTGCCGACGACGATCAGCACATCCGCATTGGCAAACGCCTGCGAACGCGTGCGGTCGAAGTGATGCGGATCGCCCGGCGGCAACAGGCCGCGGCTCGCGCCGTTGAAATAGCCCGGGATGTCGAGGCCGCGCAGCAGGGCGACCGCTTCTTCGTGGCCGCGCGCGGTCCACGCCTGCTGACCGTAGAGAATCGCGGGGCGCTCGGAATTCACGAGAATGTCCGCAAGCTTTTCGATGTCGCGCGGATCGCCAACCGATTTCGTCGACGCGCGATAGTGCCCCGGTTGCGGCACGACGGCGCGCGTCAGATCGACTTCACGGTCGAGCACGTCACGCGGAATTTCCAGGTAAGCCGGACCGGGCGCGCCGTTGAAGCACTCGCGCGCGGCCATCGAAATCATGTCGGCAACGCGCTCGGTGCTCGACACGCTGGCCGCGAACTTCGTGATCGGCGACATGATGTCGACGTGCGGCAGGTCTTGCAGCGAGCCCATCTTGTGCTGCGTCAGCGCGCCTTGTCCGCCGATATGAAGAACCGGGCTTTCCGAACGGAACGCCGTGGCAATGCCGGTCACGGCGTTTGTGCAGCCGGGACCGGCTGTCGTCACCACGCAGCCGAGCTTGCCAGTCTGACGCGCGTAGCCGTCTGCCGCGTGCGCCGCGACCTGCTCGTGGCGCACGTCGATAATGCGAATCCCTTCGTCCACACAGCCGTCGTAAATGTCGATGATGTGGCCGCCGCACAGCGTGAAGATCGTGTCGACCCCCTCGTTTTTCAGCGCCTTCGCGACCAGATGGCCGCCCGAGACGACGCCGGCGTTGCGCGTCTTCTGCTTGAGCGTGTCTTCGGCGGTGGTGCTGCTCGTGGCTGGATTCAGGGATGAAACAACTGCAGACATGGTCGTCTCCTATGTCGATCTGGTTCGCGCTTGAGCGCTGACTCCGGTTCCATGAAAAGTGCTGCTTGGTTGTGCAACGGTTATCGATGGACGGCTCCCCGCTTCGAGAATCGCCCTTTTCTGTACGTGTTGCCGTCCCTGCGACATACGGTATGTGATATATCAAATGCAAGCAAGGACGATTTCATTGCGCCGCTGATGCTGGTGCTTCTCCTGCAAGCCTTGCGGGGCGGGCTTAAGCGAGCCGTTCAGCGCCGCTTGAGCCTTTGTTCCGAGGGAAAACACCGAGCGTCTCCGTCGATTCCCGCGCTGTTGATATATCACATACCACATTTCACGCGGCGTCAAGCGCGGTATATCCCTACGAAGTCGGATGAAACAAAAAAAAGCCCGCGGTGCGTGAACACCGCGGGCTTTGCGCCTGCTTTTGCCTTGCTTTTTGTCTTCTTTTGTCTTGCCTGCTGCCGCCGAGAGCGGCCTGCCCTACTCAGCCATCAATCCAGAAAATCGCAATTTGCTTCGACGAACGCCGCGAGGTCGAGCGAATGTTGGCGCGTGAGCCGCTCGGCCAGCTCTGTGTCGCGCTGCTCCAGCGCCTCGATGATGCGCAGATGGTCGACGATCGACCGCGAAGCGCGATCGCTCTGCGAAATCGTCATGCGTCGTATTGCGCGCACGTGGATAAAAATATTCTTGATGGTGTCGAGAATGATCTGCGACTTCGACAACTCGACAATTGACTGGTGAAACGCGATGTTCGCATCCGAATACTCGGCGATGTGCTCCGCCGGCGTCGCGTCGCGGAAATGGTCGAACATGTGCCGCAGGCGGGCGATCTCCTCGTCGGTCGCGCGCTGCGTGGCCAGTCGCGCGGCCATGCTTTCGAGCGCGGCCCACATGTGAATCATCTCGACAATCTCGCGCTTGCTCTTGCGCACGATATAAATGCCGCGGCGCGGCACCATCCGCAGAAAGCCTTCCTGCTCAAGCAGCGTCATGGCCTCGCGCACCGGCGTTCGGCTGACGCCGAGCGTTTCGCTGAGCACGCGTTCGTCTAGACGGATTTCTTCACGTGTCTGGTAAATATCCGCGTCGGCGATAGCCTGGCGCAGCATCGCATAAGCCTGATCGCGCAAGCTCACGCTCGCGCCGATGGGCTGCAATGACAACGTTAAAGGTGTTGCCACCGCTTCAGTTTGAAGTTCCGACGACATTCATCGCCTCTTGTTGAACGCGCACACGATAAGGTGCCGCCGCTACCCCGCGCTGCTCGCCCAGACCGATGAACCGGCCATGTTGCGCTGCGAGTTGCGCGACAGGCTGTGAAACCCAGCGAGTCAGAAGAACGGTGGCGGCAGAGCCCAGGCCAATAACTGCGGCAGCGAGCAGCGAAAGAGAAACAAAGTCCATTTGTAGCTCCAAACGATTGAGTGAACGAATGACTCAATCATATGCTGCGCCGCCGCAAAAATCAATATCCTGTATGTAGTATATCAGTGACTGTTGTTTTCACACCAAGTACTTACGGTAGCACGCGCGCCGACGTCCCGCCTGCGCAGGCCGCCAAACTTCCCGCCCTCCGTGTATACGCGGAAAACGCGCGCTATGCGCGCAGTCGCGTTCGACAATCGCGCAGTGCGCGCCTGTTGCCGATTGTGCGCGAGCGGCTGCGTCTTTTAATCTTCCGCACATCCACAACCGACCAGACCCGCCAGCCGGCGCGCAAGCAACCGGCGGGTCACGCAGTAGTCCGAGAATCTCAAGGAGACACCGGTATGAGCACCATCCTCCCGACGGCCGCAGCGGCCGATAATCGCACGGCGCGCAGCCGGGCCCGCAAAGCGGCGCTGGGCAGCTTTGTCGGCGCTGTCGTCGACTGGTACGACTTTCTGCTGTACGGGATTGTCGCGGCACTGGTTTTCAATGCCGAATTCTTTCCGAAAGTGAGCCCGGCGATGGGCACGCTCGCCGCGTTCGCCACCTTCGGCGTCGGCTTCCTCTTCCGCCCGCTCGGCGGCTTCGTGTTCGGCCATTTCGGCGACCGGCTCGGCCGCAAACGCATGCTGGTTCTGACGGTGATGATGATGGGCCTCTCCACCGCCGCGATCGGTCTGCTGCCCGCGTTTTCGACCATCGGCTGGCTGGCGCCCGTGCTGCTCGTCACGCTGCGCGCGATCCAGGGCTTCGCGGTCGGCGGCGAATGGGGCGGCGCGGCCCTGATGGCCGTGGAAAGCGCGCCGGAAAAGAAAAAGGCGTTCTACAGCAGCGGCGTGCAGGTCGGCTACGGCGTAGGCCTCGTGCTTTCGACGGGGCTCGTCGCGCTGATCAGCCGTTCGATGGACAACGCGTCGTTCATGAGCTGGGGCTGGCGCTTGCCGTTCCTCTTCAGCGTCGTGCTGGTGCTGATCGCGATGTGGATTCGGACGAACATGGAAGAGTCGCAGGAGTTCGTCGAGAAAGTCGGCCAGCACGCCGAGCGCCGCGTGCGCCTGCCGATCGTGGAAGCGCTGCTGCAGCATCCGAAGGCGTTTCTGCTGATCATCGCGCTGCGCCTCGCCGAACTGTTCACAATGTATATCGTGACGGCGTTCGCACTCAATTACTCGACCGCGAATCTGCACATGCCGCGCGAATTCTTCCTCACGATCGGGCTTATTGTCGGCGCGGTGAGTTGCGTGACGATTCCGCTGTTTGCCCTGCTCGCCGACCGTTTTGGCCGCCGCCGCGTGTATATCGTCGGCGCGCTCGTCGGGATGTTCAGCGCGGTGCCGTTCTTTCTCGCCCTCGAAGCGCGCTCGACCGTGTGGATCGTGGTCTTCGCCGTGATGCTCGCGAACATCGCGCACGACATGGTGGTGAGCGTGCAGCAGCCGATGTTCACGGAGCTGTTCGGCACCGAATATCGATACAGCGGCGCGGGTGTCGGCTATCAGGTGGCGAGCGTGGTGGGCGGCGGCTTCACGCCGTTTATCGCGGTGGCGCTCGTCAGTTTTGCGGGCGGTTCGTGGCATCCGGTGGCGGGCTATCTGGCGATCGGCTGCCTGATCTCGGTTCTGGTGGCGGCAAAAATGAAGACGGGACGCGACGTCTAAGAAGCTCATCGCGCTTGAGAAAGGCCGGCGTGGCGATGCTGCCACCGCCGGCCTTTTTTCTTTGTGGACAGGCATGCCGTATGCGGCACCTTCCTGACCAGCATTCGCTGCCCATTACCCGGAATTTGGGTTTTCCCGCCGCCGCTGGCTGATTTCGGTCGCATTTCATCGGGCAATGCCTTATGCATTTGCATCTCATATTGCCAAGCTAGTTGCGCCGCCCTATCGTTCGACCAGGCAAATTCTCAGGAGAATTTGCGCACGTTCATATGAAAGTCAAGCGCATATATGAACGCCGCATCGATAGCAACTACACGCCGCAACCACTCAAGCATTCGGTCTGATGCGCCGATAACAACGACTTCGCTTCCCGGGAGACCGACCATGAGCAGCATGATCGAGCCGCAGCACACACCAGGCTCCGCACCGTTCTTTTCGAAAGAAGCCACCGTCGCGAAACCGGGGTTTTCGCGCTGGATGGTTCCGCCCGCGGCGCTCGCCGTCCATCTCTGTATCGGCCAGGCGTACGCGTTCTCCGTGTTCAATGGTCCGCTGACGAAAGTCATCGGCATCACGCAATCCGCGCCCGATGACTGGTCGCTCACGTCGCTCGGCTGGATTTTCTCGCTGGCGATCGTGTTCCTCGGTTTGTCGGCGGCCTTCGCCGGCAAGTGGCTCGAACACGTCGGCCCGCGCCGCACGATGTTCACCGCGGCCTGCTGCTTTGGCGGCGGCTTTCTGATTTCCGCCGTCGGCGTGTATCTGCATCAGATTTGGCTGCTCTATCTCGGCTATGGCGTGATTGGCGGGATCGGGCTCGGTCTGGGTTACGTGTCGCCGGTGTCGACGCTGATCCGCTGGTTCCCGGACCGGCGCGGCATGGCGACCGGCATGGCGATCATGGGCTTCGGCGGCGGCGCGATGATTGCCGCGCCGCTCTCCGTCGCGCTGATGAACCACTTCCGCAGCGCCACGAGCATCGGCGTGGCGGAGACCTTCATCGTGCTCGGCATCGTGTACTTCATTTCGATGTCGATCGGCGCGCTGGCCATCCGCGTACCGCCGGCCGACTGGAAGCCGGCTGGCTGGACGCCGCCGCAGACCGCCCAGCAGAAGATGATCACGCGCAATCACGTGCACATCGACCAGGCGCTGAAGACGCCGCAGTTCTATCTGATCTGGCTCGTGTTGTTCCTGAACGTGACGGCCGGCATCGGCATTCTCGGCCAGGCTTCCGTGATGATTCAGGAGAGCTTCAAGGGCACCGTGACGCCGGCGGCCGCTGCCGGTTTCGTCGGGCTCCTGTCGCTGTTCAACATGGGCGGCCGTTTCGTGTGGGCATCGGCTTCGGACTGGATTGGCCGCAAGAACACCTACTTCATCTTCTTCGCACTCGGCGCGGTGCTGTACTACTTCGTGCCGACTTTCGCGACCTCCGGTCAGATGGCGCTCTTCGTGCTCTCGTACTGCATCATCCTCACGATGTACGGCGGCGGTTTTTCGACGGTGCCGGCCTATCTCGCGGACATGTTCGGCACGGCGTTCGTCGGCGGCATTCACGGCCGTCTGCTGACCGCGTGGGCGGCGGCTGGCGTGGCCGGTCCGGTGCTGGTCAACTACATCCGCGCTTATGAAGTCGCGCACGGCGTGGCCAAGGCCGATGCCTACACGATGACCGTTCATATCATGGCCGTGCTGCTGGTGATCGGCTTCATCTGCAACTTGTTGGTCAAGCGTGTGGACGACAAGCATCACATGACCGACGCACAAGTCGCCAAAGGCGCATAAGGAGACTCACATGTCGACCGTTCAACCCGTGCATCCGACCAACAAGGTCAAACTCGTCGTCTTCTGGCTGTACGTGATGATTCCGCTGGCGTGGGGCGTGTTCAACACGCTCACGCAGGCAATGAAACTGTTCAGGTAAGCGCATCACCGCCCCGCCTTTCAGACGGCGGGGCGTCCCTTTCCTACCATTGATACGCGGCGCCCGCGCCCACCGATGTCGCCGCCGAACTGATGCCCGCGCTCAGCTTCACCTTGAAGTTCTGCGCGATGCGCGCCGACAGGCCCACCGCCACCGCCTGATAGCCCAGATAGCCCGCTGTGCCCACGCCGATGGCGAGGTTTTTCGTCGCGTCGACTTCAGGGACCATATTCATTGCCATCGCCGACGCCGCGCCCGAATACGCGCGCCGCGCGAGGTCGCCCATGCCGCCCTGGAACTGCTGCAGGTTGACGGCGTCGGTTGGCGCCTGTCCCGCGCCGAGGTTCGTGATGCGCCGCTCGTTTCCGGATGAGCCCACCGACACCGTGTTGGGCTGATCGGCCACCGACCCTTCGCCCAGCGCGACCGTGTTCGCCGCCGACGCCTTCGCTCCGCCGCCCATGGCCACCGAGCCATTGCCGACGGCTTGCGACGCGCTCGCGGAACTATTGACGGCCATGAAGCTGTTGCCGGTATTCGCATAGTTCCTGACGCTCTGGTCGAGGCTGCTGATCTGCTGGTTGGTTTGCCAGAGTTGCGCGCCGGTCACGGCATCGCTGCTGGTCGCCGATACCTCGCCGGCCTTCAGGTTGGTCAACTGCACGGCCGGCGCCTTCGCCGCCGTCCCGCCGAGTGTCAATCTGTCATGCGCCGAGCTGTCGTACTGAACCGCGTTCGCCACCGTGCCGCCGATCTGGCCGACCGTGCTTTGCAGCCCGGCAATGTCGCTGCTGTTCTGCGCGATGCGCCCGTCCAGGTTGCCGAGCGCACTGCCGACGTTGTTCACCACCTGACCGCCTACCTTGTACGAAGGCGCGCTGATCGAGCCGTCCGCATTCACGGCGGAGCCCCCGCCGAGCGCGATGGCCGTGCCCGCCGCCGCCGCAAACAGTTGCGCGCCGTTGACAGCCTCGGTGCTGCTTGCGTCCAGCGAGCCACGCGCGACGCCGTTGAGCACGCGGTTGCCCGCCGTGCCGGCCACGCTGATCGACCGGCCGTCCGTGTTCGCGCCAATCTTGACGACGCGCGACGCAGCGTCTTGCGTCACGAGCCCCATGCCGCCGTTCACCACGCTCTGTTGCAACGCGGTGAGCCCGTTGTCGAGCGAGCCGAGCGCATCGCCGACGTTGTGCTGCGTGCCGCCTTGCACGTGATAGGACGGACCGCTCACCGAGCCGTCCATATTGACTTGCGCGCCGCCGCCAAGCCCGGTCACGACCGGCTGAAACTGCGAGAAATTGACCGCGGACGTGTCCGCGAGGCCCGCCGCGACGCCCGTCAATTGGCGCGGGCCGCCCGTTCCCGCGAAATCGACGCGGGCGCCGTCCGTGTTCTGGCCCACGCTGATCACGCGCGAAAACGAATCCTGCTGCGCAAGCCCGATTGCGCCGTTCGTGATCTGGTTCGCCACGTTGGAGACGCTGCCTTCGAGCGTCGAGGTGCGCGTGTCGAGGTTGGCGATTTTCGTGGTGTTCGCGCTCACGCGCTGGTCCATGCTCGCGACGTTGCTCGTGTTGCTGCTGACGCGCTGGTCGAGATTCGCGAGGGTGTCGGCATTCTGCTCCACCGCCTGGTTGGTCGCGAACAGCTGCGCGCCGTTGACGGCGTCCACGCTGCCGCTAGTGAGACTGCCCGCGTGCACGTTGGTCAGGCGAACCGGCGCGCCGTCGTTGCCGAAAATCACGGTGTCATGCGCGGAAGTGTCGTACCTGATCGAATCGGCGGTGGCCAACGCGAGGGCTGACCCGCTCGCCGCCGCGCTCGCCGCGGTGCTGGTCGCCACGCTCGACGTGACGGCTGCGGCGAGGGCCGAACCTACATCGGCATAGGTTTTTCCGCCGATGCTGTAAGCCGGCGCCTTGACCGTGCCGTCCGGATTCGTCGCCGAACCGCCGCCCAGCGCCGCCGCCACGCTCGCCGCGTGATCGGAAAGCTGCGCGCCGGTCACCGCGTCGGTACTGGTCGCGCCGATCACGCCGCGCGCGAGCCCGGTAATCGTTCGGTTTCCGTTCAGGCCGGACACGTTGACACGAATACCCGGCGACAACGGCGCGAGCTGAATGTCTCGCGTCCCGAGGTCTTGCCTGACGAGGCCGATGCTGCCCGAGCCGAGCTGCGTCTGAAGCGTCGTGATGCCCGTATCGAGCGAAGTCAGCGCCCCGCCCACGGTGGTTTGCGTACCGCCCTGCACGGTGTACCTCGGGCCGACGGTCGAACCGCTCGCGCTGACCGAAGCGCCGCCGCCGAGCGTGGACACGACCTGTTTGAGCTGCCCGAGATTGACCGCCGACTGGGCCGTCGTGCCGGCCGCGACGCCGAGCAGTTCGCGCGGCCCGCCTGTTCCGGTGAAGTCGACGGACGCGCCGTCGGCGGCGGCGCCGATGCTCAGCCTGCCCGTGTCCGGGTCTTGCCGGACCATGCCTGCCTGGCCTTTTTCGAGGTTGCCGGCGAGATTCGACAGATCCGCCGCATTCTGCGAGACCGCCTCATTGGTCGCGTTGAGTTGCGCGCCTGTTACCGCGTCCGAGCTGTAGGCGGTCAGCGCGCCGTCCGCGACATTCGTCAGCCTGACAGGCGTGCCGGGATTGCCGAGCGTCGCCACGTCGTGCGCGCTGCTGTCGTAGCGCAGCGCGTCGGCCTCCTGCGCGCCGGCTGGTTGCGCGAACGCCAGCGCGCCGATCAGGCCCGCGCCCGCGGCCGTGAGCGCGCGGCATATTGAAGCGCATGGTGCGCCGCAGCTTTTTGCCATTTCCGACACCGCAACATACGTGCGCCTCGCTTTGTTCCACACTGCCTTATAGGTCTTGTTCAAGATTCCTCCCTCTCATTGCCGAATGTTCGAATTTCAACGCCAAGATTTTCTTACGTCATCCTAATTATTTGCGCCGAAGCAAAGATCAGGACACGCCGCGCTTCACCTGGCAAACCAGGCTCAAGCGCCCAGTGTGCAGATGCGCCCACGCTTCGCGAATACGACTAATCCTAAAAGCGAATTTTTAGCGCGAATTAGCTAAACGGCCTATTGCTTTTCAGACGGAATGGGCCAAACGTCTTAATCAGCGCGACAGAGGATTGAGTAGTTTTAAGCCGAATGCTTAAACTGGCCGAGAACCGGCGCGAGAAATTGCGAGCCAGTCGACGCTGGCTCGTCAGCACTTACTTAAGGTTCGCGAGACGCCGCCCATGACGGGCGGCCGCGCTCAGATCTGTTCGAACAGCACGTCTTGCGCGCCTTCCCACAGCACCTTGACGCCGAGTTCGCGCAGCTTTTCCTTGCCTTCGACGATAGTCAGAAAGTGGTTGCCCGCGAGCTGCCCCATCTTGCTCGCGAAGCAGCACGAGCCGTAGGCGATCAGGATTTCGGTTTCGCTATAGCCGCCCGGATAAAAGAGAATGTCGCCGACCGACGGATGGCTCGTGTGATTCTCGAAGCCGACCGCCGCGCCGCCGTTCTCCAGCTTGAAGTCGCCGAGCGGCACCCAGCAGCCTTCGCCGCTCCATCGCACATGGATGATTTTCTGGCGGTACGGCAGCAGTTTCAGGAAGGCGGCCACGGTTTGCGGCGCGTCGGGATTCGTTTCGGCGATAAAGACGTGGCCGCAGGAGGTGATTCGAAGTCGGGTCATCGCTGGATATCCGGTATGTCGGTTGAATGAGGCGATCGGTCAGACGCGGCTCGGGCCAAGCCGTGGGCTGGTCATTCTGTCGTTCTGTGCAAGCCTTCGACAGATACACTTGGCGCGCCCGCGGTCAGGCCAGTTGGACCGCGCGTCGCAGCGGGCCGTCGCAGCGCACGCGAGCCCGCGCAGCACGGCCATGCCAGGTCCGGCGACTCTCGCGCCACGAAAGTTCGTAGTTTGCAAGCCGCGCAATGCACAGCACACTTCGAGAGGTGCGTGATTCCATCAGACGGCTCGCCGGATCGCCTTTTCTTGCGGCGGCAATCCGGCCGGTCATCAAACCAAAGCGCGATCGAGAGGCGCAGCGCCGCCAGGCTGTCCAGGAGTCCGGCTAGCAACGGCGAGCGCAGCGGGCGCCGTCCATCGCCGGTTGTTGCCGAACCTCGTCTGCGGCAGGGTCCGCACGTCAGCCGCGCAGCCGGTAGGCCAGCGGCGTCATGCTCATGCCGTAATCGCGCTTGAACTGCACGGAGAAATGACTGGCGTTCTCGAAACCAACCGCAATGACAATGTGCAGCACGCGCCGATCGGTGGACAAGCGCAGTCGCGCCGCTTCTGCGAGCCGCAAGCGCGTCATATACTGATGCGGCGTTTCACCGGTTTCGCGGCAGAACCGCGGGCGCAAAGCGGACAAAGCGGAATCCGCTTAGACCGGCCTGCGCGGCGAGTTCGCTGATCGCCAGATCCGCACCGAGGTTGGCGCGAATGTAGTCGGTCACACGCCGGATGCGCCGCCGCACCAGCCGTTCGGGCTGCGTCGGCCATCCCGTTGCCGCGCGCCGGCCGTACGAATAATGCTGAAGAAGATGCGCGGCGAGCACGTGAACCAGCGCGTCGACATAAAGACGCGAATCGGCCGGGTCGGTGGCGGCGCGATGCAATGCAGCAAGCATCGCGGCAACCCGTGGATCGTGGAACTGCATCGCATCGCCGAGCGGCAGTTCGCGGCGCGGCCCGTCAAGCTCCATCTGATCAGCCATGCTGTCGATCAGGCTGCGCTCAATATGCACATGGACGGTCGACAGCGGCTCATCGCTGATCGAACGCCAGCGCCAGGAAACCGGCGCGGGCGGCACGTACCAGACGTCGCCCACTCGCAGTTCGGCGCTTTCCCAGCGCCCGTTCAGATTGCGTCCAGGCGTTCGGCGCCGCTCGCGAGCGTCATCAGCGTGAGGTCCCGCGGGCCGGGCGCCTCCAGCAGTTCCTGCTCCTCCGGTTCGAGATAGGAGCGCAATACCAGGTGCTGCCACGGGCGATCCGCGCTCGACACCAGTTTCTGGCCCGCCAAGTAGCGGTCGTAGGCAAGCGTCGTTGTCAGCTTTGGAATTCGTGTCAACACGTCCATTCCCCAGGAGGTGCCGTATGCAAATGAGAAAAACCTGTGACACACACGTTATCGGTTCGCTGTCAGCGCAAGATCCCAAAAATGATAGCAAGGAACCGGCTACCGCAATTTCTGGAAATAGCTAATCATTCAGGGTGTCGTCCTTCACGCATTTCGAACGCCGGAGCTACCGTTTCATGGAACATGAATGCGATACGCTGCCGCATTGGCTGACCGGTTCGCCGCAAGGCGAAACCGGCCGGGTGTCGGCAGCATACAACCCAGCGGTCACCGCACAACCGGCCTACCCGGCCGGCACGCGGCAGGCCGCGAAGTCAGCCCACGCGGCTGAAGCATCGATGGCATCGAGCCGCGCGGCAGCAGGCGCGGCGTCCGCGGGTTTCCTCACGCTTTTCACCGAGGAAGAAATCGGCACGCCCACGCCCGCCGCGCGGCGCGCGCCGGTCATCAGTCCGCTGGTGCGGTTCGGCAGTGCGCAGGACCGCATCGAATTCGTGCGGCAACGCATCAGGCAGTTGGGTTTCGACTCGTTCAGCTATACGGCCACGCGCACGTCCGCGCATCGCAAGACGATGTTCGTGCTCACGAGCTACGAGTCGCAGAGCTGGCTCACGCGATATTTCCGCGAGCGTTATTTCGAGCTTGATCCGCGTGTCGCGCTGGCGTCGCCGACCGGCATGCCGTTCCTCTGGAACACAGCCGGCATGCGCGCCGACCTGCCACGCGCGCAGATGCGCAGCGAGCGGCTCAGCGGTCTCATCGACATGCTGGAGGCAACCGGTCGCAAGAGCGGCATTCTCACGCAAATGCCGTTGCCCGAGCCGGAGCTGAGCGCGAGCTTGTGCTTCAACTCGGAGATCGGCAACCCGCACTGGATGACCGAATCGATCGTGGCCGAAACGCTGATGTTCGCGCACACGATTCACGAGTTCATCTGGACGCACGCGAAAAGCGTGATCGGCATGAGGCCCGCGCAGCAGCGCGTGACGTTGAGCGAGTTGCAGCATGCGGTGCTGAAGGCGGTGGTTCAGGGTCAGCGCGACAAGGAAATCGCGTATTTCCTCGGTCTGTCGCCGCATAACGTCGACTACCATCTGCGCCGCTTGCGGCAGTTGTTCAACGTGCGCAACCGCGTGCAGTTGATCAACGTCGCCAAGGCTTACGTGCCGTAGCCGGAAGAGAAGCAGACGACATGGCGGCGCGCGCCGTCATGTCGTCCTTTTGAATAACGCAACGCGCTCAGCTCTTCAGCCGGTAGCCGGTCTTGAAGATCCACGCGACGATCGCGAGAAACACGGCCAGAAAGAGCGCCGTCATACCCAGGCTCACCTCCACGTTCACATCCGCGAGTCCGTAGAAACTCCAGCGGAATCCGCTGACCAGATACACGATCGGATTGAACAGCGTCACGATCTTCCAGAACGGCGGCAGCATGTTGACCGCATAGAAGCTTCCGCCGAGAAACGTGAGCGGCGTGATGATCAGCAACGGCACGAGTTGCAGCTTCTCGAAACTATCCGCCCAGATGCCGATAATGAACCCGAGCAGACTGAACGTGACCGCCGTCAGCACGAGGAACAGGATCATCCAGAACGGATGCTGCACTTGCAGCGGCACGAAGAGGCCCGCCGTCGCGAGAATGATGAGGCCGAGCAGAATCGACTTGGTGGCCGCCGCGCCCACATAACTCACGACGATCTCCAGATACGACACCGGCGCGGACAACAGCTCGTAAATCGTGCCCGTGAAGCGCGGAAAGTAGATGCCGAACGACGCGTTCGAAATGCTTTGCGACAGCAGCGACAACATGATCAGACCCGGCACGATGAACGCGCCGTAGCTGATGCCGTCCACTTCCTTGATCCGCGAGCCGATCGCCGCGCCGAACACGACAAAGTAAAGTGACGTGGAAATCACCGGCGCGATGATGCTTTGCATCAGCGTGCGCCAGGTGCGCGCCATCTCGAACTTGTAGATCGCGCGAATCGCGTAGATGTTCATGGGTTACCTCGAAGCAGACTCACGAAGATGTCTTCAAGCGAACTCTGTGTGGTGTGCAGGTCCTTGAAGCGGATGCTGGCGTCGTCGAGCGCCTTGAGCAGCGCGATGATGTCGGTGCGGCCGCCGTCGCCTTCGTACGTGTAGATGAGTTCGTTGCCGCCCTTCGCGACGTCGAGCCCATAGCCCGCGAGCGAGGACGGCAATGACGTGAGCGGACTTTCCAGTTGCAGCGTCAACTGCTTCTTGCCGAGCTTGCGCATCAGTTCGGTCTTCTCTTCCACCAGCATGATTTCTCCGCCGTTGATCACGCCGATGCGGTCCGCCATTTCCTCCGCTTCGTCGATGTAGTGCGTGGTGAGAATAATCGTCACGCCGCTTGCCGCGAGCGAGCGCACGAGCCGCCACATGTCGCGGCGCAATTCGACGTCCACGCCCGCCGTGGGTTCGTCGAGGAACAGCACGCGCGGCTCGTGCGACAGCGCCTTGGCGATCAGCACGCGGCGCTTCATGCCGCCCGACAGCGTGATGATCTTGCTATTGCGCTTCTCCCACAGCGACAGGTCGCGCAACACTTTTTCGACGTAAGCCGGATTCTTCGGCTTGCCGAACAGGCCGCGGCTGAACGACACGGTCGCCCAGACGGTCTCGAACGAGTCGGTGGTGAGTTCCTGCGGCACGAGACCGATCAGCGAGCGCGCGCCGCGATAGTCGGTCGCGATGTCGCGGCCGTCCACCGTCACGCTGCCTGCGCTCGCGTTGACAATGCCGCAGATGATGCTGATCAGCGTGGTCTTACCCGCGCCGTTCGGTCCCAGAAGGGCGAAGATTTCCCCACGGTCGATCGCCAGATTGATGTTTTTTAGCGCATGAAAACCCCCGGCATAGGTTTTCGACAGATTCGTGACTGAGACGATTGGCTGCATGGATTCGACGATGGCAGACACCGTTATGAAAGTGAAGGAAAGGCCGCGCAATCGCGACCGCATCCGCAATGTAATGGAAACTGCGAAAGCGTGCAGCGTGGCGCGATCGAACCATGCAAAGTCGCTGCGCCCGTTCGCCGACGCGCCAGGCCACGGCCCGTTTCGCTGCGCCGCAAAATAGTTCGTGATCCGTATTGATTCGATACATTAAATGAGGCTCCGGTTGCTTGATCCAAGGCGCCGGCCAACGCCTCGGGAACGCCTCATGCTCGGCTTTCGCCGTGCTGCTGCGCCTTGTGCGCGAAGCGCCCACAAGCGAGGCACAGTGCTTGCGGCAGTCTTGTCATGTGAGTGCGAAGCGCTCGCGTGACATCAATCGAACTCTATGGAGGTGAACCATGAAACGCTATACCAGGACGATTTTTGCTTCAGCGCTCGTCATGGCACTCTCGGGCGGCGTCTATGCGCAAGCGGGCGGCGGCGCGGCAGCCGGTGCGGGCGGCTCGGCCGGCAGTAACGGCGTGGGCGCGGGCGGCGGCACCACGGGCGGCGCAGGCGGAACGGCATCGCCCGGCGTGGGCTCGCCCACGATGAAGCATCCGGGCGATTCCGGCTATGGCTCGCCGGGCGTGACCGGCACGGGCGGCGGCATGGGCACGGGAACCGGTGCATCGCCGAACAGCGCGACGCCGACCCACAAGAAGAGCGGCAGCATGAACAACGGCACGAATGGCACGAACGGCACGATGCAGAACAGCCAGTAATCACCGTTGATGGTGATGGCCGGCCGGAACATTGACCGGTCAAGGCAGTTTCACAAGGACGGCGGCGCCGCTTCGCGGCATCGCCGTCTTATTGTGTTTTGGCCGCACTACCCGGCGGTCGCCACCGTTGTGGCTTTTGCAACGATTGCACGGTAAAGGCGTGGCGCTTTATCCGGCTGATCGCCGAGCGATTCACAGCGCAACCCCAGCGCCATCACTGCGCCACAATTCCGGCTCGGCGCACGCGAAGCTGCTCGCGAGATTCACGTTTCCCTTGCCCGTATAACGCGGAAACAGCGGATAGCGGCACAACGGACGCGAGCGCCCATTGGTGGCCGCGGCGATGTCGGTGGCAATCAGCGTTTCCGGCGACGCCCCGCGCGTCACCCATCTGTCGAGCGCACCGAGCAGATCCACCGACGGAATGAATGCGCCGCTGCCGTGCTGAAAACCCGGCACCATGTACAAGCGCATGAAACGATCGACCTCGTCGACGCCGAAGCGATCGATCAGCGCCTGACGGTACGCAATGGTCTGATTGGGGCTGATGACTTCATCGGCGAGACCTTGCAGCGTGATGAGCTTGCCGCCGCGCGCCATGTAACGCGCGAGGTCCGTATTCATCGCGCCGATGGTGTGCGAAAGCGCGATCAGTTGCGCGCGATATTTGCCGGGATGCTGCGGATCGAACCTGAGCGAATCGAAGCCGGCGTCGCGCGTCACGAAATAGCGCACGTAGCCGTTGCCTTGCGAGAACAGATAACCGTTGGTGAAAAACGTCGGCACGGCGAGACGTTCGGCCTGATGCCCGAGCCCCAGCGCGCCCGTCAGATGCGTGCCCTGAAAGACGTTGTATCCGCGATAACCCGTGACGTCCCACGCGAGCTTGTACGGCAGCGCCAGACCGTCGCGCAGCACGGCCAGCGTCGCGAGTTGCGGCTCGCTGAGGCAGGCGTCGTGCGAGGGCGCGTGACCCGCGCAGCGCAACGACTCGATGATTTCGGCTTCGTGCTCGCGGCATGCGGCGACATCGCTGACAATGCCGTCGGCCACGCCGTCCAGCCGGTCACACACGGCGAGCGTCCGTTGATAAACCTGTTCGAGCAGCGCCGGCGGAATGAAGCCGCCGGGCGTCGCGTATTCCGCCTGACCGATCTTCACGCCCATCAAACGCACGCCCGAAAAATTGAGCGCGGGCGAGTTGGCGATCACGCCGTCGTAGTCGTCGGGATAGCGCTGCATGACGGTGTAGCCCTCGCGGCCACCCGTCGAGCCGCCCGCAAAATACATGCGTTGCGGCGGCCGGCCATACGCGCGCGCGATCAGCGCGAGCGCGGCGTCGTGCGTTTTCTTCAGATGCGCGTAGCCAAAATTCGTCACGGCATCGTCGACGAGACCGAACACCGCGAGCGACGAATCGCCCACGTGCCCCGAGTCGTCGCCGAAAGTCGCATAGCCTTGCGCGAGCGGCGCGCGATCCGGCGAGAACGGCATCACGCCGAGGCCGGTCACCACGACGCCGTTATAGCCGCCGCCGCCCACTTGCAGCGCGCGGCCGTTCCAGTGGCGCGGCAGATTCAGGTCGAAACGGATATCGGGCGTGCTTGCATTGACGGCCTTGATGCGGCCTGTGATCCGGCAGTATTCGCCGCCTTGCTGATTGCCCGGCGCGGTCGCGCCGATCATCGACGCGCCTTCGATCAGCGCGCCGGCGCTCGGCAATGCAATGAGATCGGGCGGCAGGACCGCGCCGGCGAATTCCGCGCAACGCATGGCCAGCGGCGGCTCTTTTTGCGTGGCGAGCGCCGTGTGGGCGCCGAGCCCGGCTAACGCACCCAGCGATCCACCGACGAGCGCGCGCGCCACCGTGGCCGCAAGCCATGCCTGCATGACAGGCACCGCGCGCAGCCCGCCGCTGAAACGCGACCGCGCCCTCATCCGCAACGCGCGCCGCTCGCGGCCGCGCGCGGCTGCTGCGTTTTCCATCCGTGCCAGCCGCGTGCGAGCATCAGCAGCAAGCCGATAGCGACGAGATCGCCCGCGAGCCCCATCAGGACGCCGCGAAAGCCATGAAACGTGTGCGGCGTGGCCGTATCGACGATCAGCGACACCAGCGTGCCGCCGACAAAACACGCGAGCCCCGTGCGCCCGACCGTCACGACAGCGGGCAAGCGCTGCGCGAGCCGCGCGATGCTGCCCATGCGCACGAGCCGCGCGGCGAGCCAGGCAATGACGATGAAGTTGATCACGCGATCCACGGAAAGATTCTGTTTAAGGGTGCCCGGCAAAGGCTGCGTCAGCACGAAAAGCTTGACGACGGCAAACGCGAGCACGGCGGCCAGCGCGACGCGCGTGAACCAGCGAGCCGCATCGCCCGCATGAAAGCGCTCGCTGATCGGCGCAAGCCGGCACACGATGCCAAGCACGAACATCAGTTGCCAGGCAAACGGATTAAAAGCCCAGTTGCTCATATCGTCAATGCTGAATAGCACGGCTAGCGGACGCGCGAGCCACCACACCGCGACGCTGAGCGCGAGCGCCGTCACGCGCGAGCGGCGCGCCAGCGGCACCATGAACGGCACGAGAAGCGCGTAGAACACGTACATGGGCAACACACTCGACAGATACGGCTGTCGCCGCAACACGGCGATTTCGAACGCCTGATGCAGCGGCTCGGCGGCGAAAGGCGACCAGCCAGTCAGCTCGACCATCGGGCGATTCAGATGCAGGAACGCGAGAACCGCGCCCGAGAGCAGCGTGAGCACGGCCGTCAGAAGATACGCGCGGTAGATTTCCCAGCAGCGCCGCACAAAGCGCAGGTTGGCGGCCCGCTCGCCACGACTCGCGAGCACCGCCGTGTACGCCGCCGCTGACGCATAGCCGCCGAGAAACACGAACACTTCGGCGGAATCGCAAAGCGCGTACGCGTGCAGCATCAGATGCGACAGCGCGCTGCCCGGCATATGATCCAGCACGATCACGATCAGCACCACTCCGCGAAAAAAGTCCACTTCGAGGGAGCGTCCGCGGCGAATGTCCATTCGTGTTCTCGCAGGAGAGTTGTGCAGCAACACGTCAAGATACAACTTCCGCGCGAGTGGCATACGCGAGCGCGGCAGACGCTGACAGGCAGCCTGTCACGTCGCGCGATTTGCGGGCCATCTGAAATGGAGTTGTTGGCGGGCGGTAATGGTGGGGCGGCGTTGTGCGGTTGCCGCTGTGGTGCAGTTGCCGCTGTCATGGCGCTCGCGCTTGCGGCAAGTTGTGCCTCAAGTGGGCGTGGCGCGAATGTGCGCCGCCAGCATGCCGGAAAAAATCAATGCGCCTTCGAATGACGCTTCAAGCTCGTGGCACATGCATTGCTGACGACGTAATGTTTCTGTCAACCACAGGAGATACCCCGTGGCCATTCCGTCGAAGCCCCAAAACGAGCATGACAAGGACTCCGCAGACAACCCCGGTGGTCCGCCCACCGAGGTCTCGAAGCCCATCGGCGATGCGCTTCCGACGCCCGTCGAGCCGGGTCTGGACCAGCCGCTGCCGGAAAAAAGCGAAACCCCGCCTTCCGATGAAGACGAGGCCAAACGCAAGCCGCTGGGCGAAACCGAAACGCCCCCGGGCGTGCCGCCGCCCGGCCCTTCGGATTTCGCGTAACCGCGCCGCGTCGTGCTGCGGTTGTTTTCTGCTATTAACGAACGATCAGAGCGACCAGAACGCTCAGGCCGCCTCGGGCTCGTGCACGATCTTCAGCGTGCTCTTGTGCTCCTTGATCAGGCGGTAGACCGTTTCGCCCGGCACCGTCTCCTGTTCGAGAAGTTCGTCGGCGATGGCGCGCAGCACCGGCTCGTAGGCGTGCAGCAAGCCATAACATTGCTCGTTCAGTTCCTTGAGCAGCACGTTGGCCTGCTCGATCGCGCCCTTCATTTGCAGACCGGCGTATTGCGCGGGCAACGCGGCGAGGCTGAACAGATTGCCGTCGCTGTTGAAGCCGAACTTCGACACCATGTCGAGGCCGATGCGCGACGCTTCCTGCAGATCGGAAGCCGCGCCGCTCGATGCTTCGGAGAACGTCAGAATTTCCGCGTTGCGGCCGCCGAGCAGCACCTTGATCTCGTTGCGAATCTCGGTCTCGCGATACAGATGCTTGTCTTGCGCCTTCGTGATCAGCGCGACGCCCAGCGCGCCGCCGCGCGGCAGAATCGTGACTTCCTCGAGCACGCCGGTGCCGAGCAACGCGGCCACGAGACCATGCCCCGCTTCATGCACGGCGATGCGCGTGCGCTCGTCCTCGGTCAGCGCGCGCTCCGCGCCGCTCACGTCGCCGATGCGCGCGATCTTGATCGCCTCGATGAAATGCTTCGCCGCGATTTCGGTGTCGCCGGCCTTGCGCGCGACGAGTCCTGCCTGATTCACGACCATCGCGACGGTTGCGGGCGACAGGCCCGTGGTCAGACGCGCGAGCTGATCGTAGTCGATGTCGGCGGCTTTCGATTTCAGCTTCTCGGCATAGAAACGGAAAATCTCCGCGCGCTCCTCGCGATCGGGCAAGCGCACCTGCACCGTGCGATCGAAGCGGCCGGGGCGGCGCAACGCCTCGTCGAGATTGTCGGGGTGATTGGTCGCCGCGACGATGATCACGCCTTCGTTCGAAGCGAAGCCGTCCATCTCCGCGAGCAACTGGTTGATGATGCGATTGCTCTCGGCTTCGACAGGACCGCCGCCGGTATCGGTGCGTTTCGCGAGACCGTCGGCTTCGTCGATGAAAATCACGGTCGGCGCGTTCTTACGCGCCAGTTCGAACAGATGCTTGACCTTCTGAATGCCGACGCCATAGTACTTCGCGCTGAAATAGCTGCCCGTGATGGAGATAAAGCTCGCGCCGCACTCGCCGGCCAGCGCCTGCGCGAGCCGCGTCTTGCCGACGCCGGGGCCGCCCGCCATCAGAACGCCGCACGGCGGCCGAACGCCCAGCGCAGTGAATTGTTTCGGGTCCGACAGATAACCGCGAATGTCCGCGAGCGCGGCCTTCGCTTCGCCGGCGCCGATCACGTCGTCGAAACGCAGCGTGGGCGCCTCGCCGAGCAACGTCGCGCCGCCGCGCATTTCACGGCGCATGAACCACGCCATGCCGCCGATCAGCAACAGCGGCAGCAGCAAACTGATGATGTCGCGAGTCTGGTCGAACACATGAGCCCAGCGCGAGCCGCTCGTCGCGATGTCCGCGTCGGGCAGCCACACGAGTTGATACGAAGCCGCCTCGCCGGATTTCGGTTCGCCGAGCAAAAGCGCATGCGAGAAGGTTGCGTTGTGGTCGGTCACGAAGTACCTGGAGCCGTCGCGCCTCGACACGAGAATCGCGTTCGGGCTCACGCCGATCGCGACGACCTGCGCGTCATGAATGTCGCGCAGCATTTGCGACGCGTCTTTTTCGTCGCGCGTCCACGCCGACGTGTCGTGGCGCATCTGACTGGCGACGCCGGTTAGCGCGGGCGGCACCTGCGCGTTGCGCTGCAGGTAATGCCAGAAGCTGAATGCGAGCACCAGCGCGATAAGCGCCGCGCCCGCCGCCACGGCGATTTTGCGCGCCCGTATTTTTCCAAGCGATTTCTTTCCCGGCTTCATGAGTCACTTCCAAAAACGGGCTCAAGCGAGCCCCAATACGTATCGAATCAGAGGGTGAGCGGTTGGGAGAGAAATCGGCTATTGCGACGCGCGGCCTGCCGGAAGAAAGGACACCCAACCCTACGTCCCTTTTTTGTCAGTCGCTTGCGGCTAGTATGCCGCGCGGCTGCTTCTTCCAAATCGCAGAAAAGACCGGCTTCTACCGCCTATCCCGCGATTTAAGGCGGCGGGATTCAGGGCGCGAGCGGCGCGTGAAAAGCGGTAGAAAACTGCTCCGCCGCACAGTTTATCAGTGTAAAAACGGCAGCGTATTCTGTAGACCTATCATTTAAACCGCGCCCTATTTTTGATGGATGCGCGCATCGGCTGGCACAAGCCCGCGCGACGTGTGGTCCGGCTGCATGGCGGCCCGCGCCGGAACCTCGCGCGGATTTTTGTTAGGCTTCACCATTCGTCTCCTTTCCGGCAATTTGTTCCGGTATACATCTCACATCACGACTCATGCTTCGATTCGAGAACCTCAGCAAGCGCTATGGCGAACGCGTCATCTTTCAGGATCTGCATTTCGACTCCGCCGCCGGATGCGTCGCGCTCAACGACGAGTCGGGCAGCGGCAAATCCACGCTGACCAGCATTCTTGCCGGCGCGATCGAGGCCGATTCCGGCGATGTGTGGATAGGCGGCCAAGCTTTGCGCGCGGCACCGCGCGCAGCCCAAGCCCTGCTGACCTACGTGCCCGAAGACTGCATGCCGTCGCCGGACCCGACCGGCCGCGACTATTTGCAACGCGTGGCCGCCGCGCGAAACACCGTGCTCAGCGACGCGGCGCTCGCGCTCGCGGACCGCTTCGGCCTCACGCCGCATAGGGAAAAGCGCTTCGAACAGATGTCGTTCGGCACGCGCAAGAAATTTTTTCTGACCTCGGCGGTGCTCGGCGAAACCAGCGCGCTGATCGCGGACGAACCCGTGGGCGGCCTTGATGCCGCCGCGCGCGCCGTGCTGGTGGACCTGTTCCGGACACTCGCGCAAACGCGCACAGTGTTTTTCTCCAGCTACGACGAAGCATTCAGCGATGCATGCGGGGCAAAGCGCCTGACGTTCGCGGACCTCGCACGGCGCGGCTGAGGTTCCGCGCATCGCGCGCGCGTTCAGGCGCGAGCCTTGGGTTATGCGCATTCAGACCAACGCGCAGTGGCGCGCAGTGCCTCGGCGTGACCTTCGCCCGAGCTAGCGCATAAAGGAACGATACATTTTTTCCGGCCCGTAACGTTGGCTCAATTCGGCCGCGACGCGTTCGATCACTTCGGCCCAATTGCCTCGTTGCGATTGCGTGAAGAGGCGTACGCCCGGATACCACGGACTGTCGTCGCGATCGCGCAGCCAGCGCCAGCAACCGGCGAATCGATTGAGCAGCCAGACCGGCTTGCCCATGGCGGCCGCGAGATGCGCGACCGACGTATCGACCGAAATCACGAGATCGAGGTTCTCGACAATCGCGGCGGTGTCCGCGAAGTCGGCCACTTCGTCCATCCAGTCGATCAGATATGGCTTTGTCGCGGTGCTCGGGCGCTTCGAGAGGTCGTCCGCTTTCTGCAAGCTGACCCAGCGCACAGGCGACGACGAAAACAACGGCACGAGTTGCGCCGCCGTCAAACTGCGCGCGCGGTCTTCGGCCATTCCTGAATGACCGCCGGCCCACACGACGCCGACGCGCGCCAGGGCCTGTTGCGGCAACGCGCCGAGTCTCGCTCCCCAGGCGGCGGCCCGCTGCGGGTCCGCGTGCAGATAAGTGGCGGCGGGAATGTTGTCGAGCCGGGTGCCGAATGCCATCGGCAAGGACATCAGCGAACATTGCCAGTCCCACTCTTTAAGGTCGGGCATGGCGTCGTCGAGCATGACGAGGCGTGGCCAGCGCGAGCACAACGACTCTTCATAAAGACGCCGCAGCGACGGCGGACAGATATAGCCGACCTTGGCGAAGCGTTCGAGCGCCATCGGCAGATAACGCACGAATTGCAGACTATCGCCGTGGCCTTGCTCCGGCAGAACCAGCAGGCGCGCGCCGCCCGCCACGTCTGTGCTCTCGCCCTTCCAGTGCGGCAACGGCAGTTGCGGCGGCTGCGATGCGGGCTGCCCGTCGGCATTGACGAAATTGGCCCAGCGGTCTTCGAAGTACGGCCACGCCTCTTCATAGCGGCCCGCCGCCAGCAGGATCTGACTCAAACTCGCGTGCGCGCCGCGATTCGACGAGTCGAGCGCCATGGCTTGCCTGAGATGCCGCTCGGCTTCGCCCAGCGAGCCCAGATCTTTCGCGACGACGCCCAGATTCGCGTGCGCCTGCGCATAGTCCGGCTTCAGTTCGATCAACTTGCGATACACAACCGCGGCCTCGTCCGCTTGCCCTTGCAATTGCAGCGCCACGCCGAGGAAATAGTGAAGCGCGACCGAATCGGGCTCATGCGCGAGCCCGGCCCGCGCGGTTTGCACCAGGCTCGCGAACGCGCGCAGCTTGACCTGGATGAGACACAACATGTCGAAGAACGGCGGCTGCGGTTGAACTTCGATGGCCCGTTCCATCCAGCGCTGCGCCAACGGCAGTTGCCTCGACGCGAGCGCCACGAGCCCGCGCGAGTAGAGGGCGGCCGCGTGGGCCGAGTCGTGCACGATGATCCGATCGAGCAGTGCTTGCGCCGTGTCGAGGCGCCCCGCGTGGCGCGCTTCTTCCGCCTCGTCGAACCAGAGCGAAATGACTTGAGGTGACACGGTGGATTGGCTTTGCATGATCGCGGGATTCAGTCTGCATGGATGAAACGTGGGCACTTTCACGGGCGCGGGCTGAAAAAACCGGCCCTTGTTTGCTGTATTGCGCGTCGATTATCGATGTCGCGCGTCCACGCTTGTGTAGGACCGTTCCCAATGGGGCGCGCATATTGACGCAAGCGATATACGTAAAAGCGTTAGCAGACTGACTTGACCTTACCCTTATGGGAAGGCTCAAGATTCGCTTGAGAATTGTCTCAGGAGATTAGAAATGGAACTAGACGTTCCGGATATGACGTGCGGCGGATGCGCCAACGCGATCACTCGCGCGGTGGGCGGTCTCGATCCGGCCGCGAAGGTGGACATCGAGGTGTCCACGAAGATTGTTAAAGTCGCGTCGGCGCTGCCGCCCGCGCAGTTGATCGAAGCAATCGAGGCTGCGGGGTTTCATCCCTCGATGAGACACTGACTACCGTTCCACCTCGGCCTCCCACACCTTTTCACGGAAATCGACTATGAAGAACCTCCGCGCCTTTCGCGCTCTGTGCATATTCGGCGGCGTGGCATGCGCCGTCGCGGCGCTGCCCGCTCACGCGCAGCACATGGCGTCCATGCCGGGCATGGACATGTCCGCTTCCGCCAACGCCGGTTCGGGCGACTCGACGCCGGCCTTCAAAGCCGCCGACGACAAGATGATGAAAGACATGAGCGCGCCGGCGTACACCGGCGACGCCGACAAGGACTTCGTCGCGCACATGATTCCGCATCACCAGGGCGCAATCGAAATGGCGCAGGTCGAACTGAAGTATGGAAAGGACCCGGAGGTGAAGCGCCTCGCGAGGAACATCATCAAGGCGCAGCACGACGAAATTGCCTTCATGAAGCGGTGGCAGGCGAAACACGGCGCGAAGTAAAGTGAAGTGAAGGATGTGACGTGACGCTGACGGCGGGCCCTCGCCCGCCTCCTCATCCTCTCAGGGCACCCTGACCCATCCTTCCATCAACACGCGGGCACTGCGGCTCATCACCGCCTTCTTCACGACCCACTCGCCGTCCGCCAGCGCCGCCTCCGCGCCCACGCGCAGCGTCCCCGACGGATGCCCGAACCTCACCGCCTCGCGTTCGCCGCCGCCCGCCGCCAGATTCACCAGCGTCCCCGGAATGGCAGCCGCCGTGCCGATCGCGACCGCGGCCGTGCCCATCATCGCGTGATGCAGCTTGCCCATCGACATCGCGCGCACCAGCAAATCGACGTCGCCCGCGCCAACCGGCTTGCCGCTCGACGCCACGTAATCAGCGGGCTTCGCCACGAACGCGATTTTCGGCGTGTGCTGCCGCGTCGCGATCTCGTCGAGATGCCGGATCAGCCCCATGCGAAGCGCGCCGTGTGCGCGAATCGTCTCGAACCTCGCGAGCGCTTTTTCATCGCCATTGATGGCGTCCTGCAACTCCGTGCCGTTGTAGCCAATCGCCTCGGCATTCACGAAGATCGTCGGGATGCCCGCGTTGATCATCGTGGCCTTCAGCGTGCCGACGCCCGGCACGTCCAGGTCATCGACGAGATTGCCCGTGGGGAACATCGCGCCGCCCGCGCCCTCTTCCTCGGCGGCCGGGTCCATGAACTCGAGCTGCACTTCCGCTGCCGGAAAGGTCACGCCGTCCAGTTCGAAGTCGCCTGTTTCCTGGACCGCGCCGTCGCGCATCGGCACGTGTGCAACGATCGTCTTGCCGATGTTCGCCTGCCAGACGCGCACCGTCGCCACGCCGTCGCGCGGAATGCGGCTCGCGTCGACCAAACCGGCGCTGATCGCGAACGGCCCGACCGCCGCCGACAGATTGCCGCAGTTGCCGCTCCAGTCCACGAACGGCTTGTCGATCGACACCTGCCCGAACAGATAGTCCACGTCGTGACCGGGCCTGCTGCTTTTATCGACGATCACGGTCTTGCTCGTGCTCGACGTCGCGCCGCCCATGCCGTCGATCTGCTTGCCATAAGGATCCGGGCTGCCGATCACGCGCAACAGCAGCGCGTCACGCGCGGCGCCCGGCGTTTGCGCCGCCTCGGGCAAATCCTGCAAGCGGAAAAACACGCCCTTGCTCGTGCCGCCACGCATATAAGTGGCCGGAATTCTGATTTGCGGTGTATGCGCCATGAAAGCTGTGTCCTGAAACGATATCGTGATCAAGCCGCCGCCTTCGACGACTCCAGAAAATCCTGCGCAAAGCGCTGCAACACGCCGCCGGCTTCGTAGATGGAAACCTCTTCGGCCGTATCGAGCCGGCACGTCACCGGCACCTCGACACGCTCCCCGCTCCTGCGATGAATCACGAGCGTCAGATCCGCGCGCGGCGTGCGCTCGCCGATCACGTCGAAGGTTTCCGTGCCGTCGACGGCCAGCGTCATGCGGTTCACGCCCGGCTTGAATTCCAGCGGCAACACGCCCATGCCGACCAGGTTCGTGCGGTGAATGCGCTCGAAGCCCTCCGCCACGATCGCTTCCGCGCCGGCGAGTCGCACGCCCTTCGCGGCCCAGTCGCGCGACGAACCCTGGCCGTAATCCGCGCCCGCAATCACGATCAGCGGCTGTTTGCGCTCCATATACGTTTCGATCGCTTCCCACATGCGCGTGACCCTGCCCTCGGGCTCGATGCGCGCCAGCGAACCGGCCTTCGCCTTGCCGTCCTCGATCACCATCTCGTTCAACAGCGTCGGGTTCGCGAACGTGGCGCGCTGCGCGGTCAGGTGATCGCCGCGATGCGTCGCGTAGGAATTGAAATCCTCTTCGGGCAAGCCCATTTTCGTGAGGTATTCGCCCGCCGCGCTGTCTGGCAAGATCGCGTTCGATGGCGACAGGTGATCGGTCGTGATGTTGTCGCCCAGCACTGCCAGCGCGCGCATGCCCTTTAACGTGCGCTCGCCCGCGAGCGCGCCTTCCCAATACGGCGGGCGGCGAATGTACGTGCTCATCGGCCGCCAGTCGTAGAGCGGGTCCGCTTTCTCTTCCGTTTCGACGGAAGCCGCGAACATCGGCTCATACACTTTGCGGAACTGCTCGGGCTTCACGCTCGCGGCGACGATCGCGTCGATCTCTTCGTCCGAAGGCCAGATGTCCTTCAGCGTCACGGCGTGGCCTTCGGCATCCACACCCAGCACATCCTTCTCGATGTCGAAGCGGATCGTGCCCGCAATCGCATACGCCACCACGAGCGGCGGCGAGGCAAGAAACGCCTGCTTCGCAAACGGATGAATGCGGCCGTCGAAGTTGCGGTTGCCCGACAGCACGGCCGTCGCATACAGATCGCGCTCGACAATCTCCTTCTGAATCACCGGATCGAGCGCGCCGGACATGCCGTTGCACGACGTGCACGCATACGCGACCACGCCGAAGCCGAGCTGTTCGAGTTCGGGCAGCAGACCGGCTTCTTCCAGATACAGCGTGACGGCTTTCGAACCCGGCGCGAGCGATGTCTTCGCCCACGGCTTGCGCGTCAATCCACGCCGGTTCGCGTTGCGCGCGACCAGGCCGGCGGCGATCATGTTGCGCGGATTGTTGGTGTTCGTGCAGCTCGTGATCGCGGCGATGATCACCGCGCCGTCCGGCATCAGGCCCGGCTCGTTCTCGACCTTGCCGCTGATGCCGCGCGCCGCGAGTTCGGAAACCGGCAGGCGGCGATGCGGATTCGACGGCCCCGCGAGCGTGCGCACCACCGTCGACAGATCGAACTTCAGCACGCGTTCGTATTCGGCATGCGCGAGGCTCGCGGCCCACAAGCCGGTTTGCTTCGCATAGGTTTCGACGAGCTTCACGAGTTCGTCGTCGCGGCCGGTGAGCTTCAGATATTTGATGGTCTGCTCGTCGATATGGAACATCGCGGCCGTCGCGCCGAATTCGGGCGCCATGTTCGCGATCGTCGCGCGGTCGCCGAGCGTGAGCTTCGCCGTGCCTTCGCCGAAAAACTCCAGGTACGCGCCGACCACTTTTTCCTTGCGCAGGAATTCGGTCAGCGAAAGCACGACGTCGGTGGCGGTGATGCCTTCGGCGGGCTTACCCCTCAGTTCCACGCCGACAATGTCCGGCAGCCGCATATACGACGCGCGGCCGAGCATCACGCTTTCCGCTTCGAGTCCGCCCACGCCAATCGCGATCACGCCGAGCGCATCCACCATCGGCGTATGCGAGTCGGTGCCCACGAGCGTATCGGGAAACGCGACGCCGTCCTTCACCTGCACGACCGGGCTCATGCGTTCGAGGTTGATCTGATGCAGGATGCCGTTGCCCGGCGGAATCACGTCGACGTTCCTGAACGCCCGCTTCGTCCAGTCGATGAAATGGAAGCGGTCTTCATTGCGGCGATCTTCGATCGCGCGGTTCTTCGCGAACGCGTCAGGGTCGAAGCCGCCGCACTCCACGGCCAGCGAGTGATCCACGACGAGCTGCGTCGGCACCACCGGATTGACGAGCGCCGGGTCGCCGCCTTGCGCGGCAATCGCGTCGCGCAATCCGGCGAGATCGACGAGCGCGGTCTGGCCGAGGATGTCATGACACACCACGCGCGCCGGAAACCATGGGAAATCCAGCTCCCGCTTGCGCTCGATGATCTGTTTCAGCGACGCGACGAGCGTCACCGGATCGCAGCGTCGCACGAGATTTTCGGCGAGTACGCGCGACGTGTACGGCAGCTTGTCGTAAGCGCCCGGCTGGATGGAATCGACGGCGGCGCGTGCGTCGAAGAAATCGAGCTGAGTGCCGGGAAGGCGTTTGCGGTTGGCAGTATTCATGGCTTGGGGACCGGCAATATCGATGCGGGAACAAAGGCGGCGACGACGCGCCTGGCGCGCGCCATCGCGGATAGCGCGCGCTTTGGGTGTCGTGTTGATCCGTGTAGTTTAGCTCGCGGCGGCGAGAAGCGGCCCTGGCTCGCGGTGTCGGCGAGCGAGCCAGGGCGACGCGTCAGCGCCTCGGCGATTCACGTCAAACGCGTTTTGCGAGCGGCACGAACGGCAGGTCGTCGGGTCCGGTGTAATTCGCGCTCGGCCGGATGATCTTGTTGTCGATCCGCTGCTCGATAATGTGCGCGCTCCAGCCCGCCGTGCGCGCGATCACGAACAGCGGCGTGAACATGGCGGTCGGCACGCCCATCATGTGATACGAGACCGCGCTGAACCAGTCGAGATTTGGAAACATCTTTTTCACATCTGCCATGACTGTTTCAAGTCGCTCGGCAATATTGAACAGTTTCATGTTGCCCACTTCTTTCGAGAGCGTCTTCGCGATGTCCTTGATGACCTTGTTGCGCGGGTCCGAAATCGTGTACACAGGGTGCCCGAAGCCGATCACCACTTCCTTGTTCTCGACGCGCCGGCGGATGTCCG